>NZ_JEMA01000938.1 GCF_001589285.1 Sorangium cellulosum
GGGGCCACCTCGGGCGTCGGCGGCGCGACGTGCTCGCGGGTCGAGCTGCAGCCGAGCACCGCCGCGGCGAGCTGCGCCGCTGTCGCGAGCAGCGCGAAGGAGGAGCGCCGCCGCGGGGGGCGCGGGAGAGCCGCGCCGCGCTCCGGGACCTCCGCCCGGGCCGCGGAGCATGCCGCGCCGCTCACGACAGCGGATCCTCGATGTCGAGGTCGGCGTCCGCGCTCGCCTCGATCTCCAGGCGCTCGCGCCGCTCGCGGACGCGCTCCTGCACGGCGCCGACGAGCACGTCGACGTACGACTCGAAGGGCGGGCACGCGACCCCCGCGCCGGTGAGCACGAGATCCGCGTTCCGGGCGTCGTAGCGCACCGGGGTCATGAGCTGCTCGACGAACGCGCGTGGGCTGCGGACGAAGCGCTCGATCCCGGGCGTGCGGAGCAGCGCCTTGGCGAGGTTCGACGGGATGTGGCCGCGCGCGGCGCGGCGGCCGCTCGCCCGGGCGATGAGGTCGAAGACCCGCCGCGCCGAGAGCGGGTGCGGGTCGGCGACGTGGAAGGTGCGGCGCGCCGCGAGCCGGTGCAGCCCGATCGCGTGCGTCGCGCGGACCACGAAATCGATGGGGACGATGTTGAGCGGCACGTCGCCGCGGCCCGGCATCGGGATCGCCATGTCGGCCGGCGCCGCCATGATGAGCAGCACCAGGAGGTACAGGCCGTCGAGCCGGTCGATCTCCCCTGTCGCAGAGTCACCCACCACCGTCGTCGGCCGGACCACCGCCACCGGCAGGTGGCGCATCGCCCGCCGCACGAGCACCTCGGCGCGCATTCGCGTCTCCTCCACAGGATTGCGGAACGCCTGACCGGCCTCGAGATCATCCTCGTACACCGTACCGGTCCGGTCGCCCGCGACGAACGCGGTCGACTGATGGACGAGGCACTGGAGCGAGGCGCAGGCGCGCGCGAGCTCGAGCACCTCGGCGGTGCCGACGACGTTGACGGTGTGGGCGGTGCTCCGGTCGGCGCCGGCGTGGCTCACGTACGCGAGGTGGTGGATGCGGTCGACCTCGCGGGCGAGCTGCCGGAACTCGACGCCCGACAGCCCGAGATCCATCGCCGTGACGTCCCCCTCGAGCAGCGCCACGCGCTCGCGGTCCGCCGGCGGGAGCGCGTCGCGCTCCGCGCTCGCCTGCGCGGACGACTTCGCGAGCACCACGGCGTAGACGAGCGTGCGCGGCTCCGACGCGAGGATGTGCTGCAGCATCTTCCGCGCGACGAACGAGGGGAAGCCGGTGATGAGCACCACGCTGTCGTGGCCGGGGCGAGGCATCGGCCGGAGCTTACCGCAGCAGTGCGCCTGCTCCGCAGCTTTCCGTTGACGCCGCCTCGGACGAGCGCGGAGCGGCGCGGGCGTACGCTGCAGTGCGCTCCGGGGCGCGGGCTTCCCCTATCAGCGACCGCGGCCCGACGTATAATCGCCCGGTTGATGCGCCCGGGAGTCACGGTCGCGGACCGTTTCAGGATCGAAGGCCTGGCGGGATCGGGCGGGATGGGCTCGGTGTACCGGGCCACGGATCTGACCGACGACAGCCCCGTCGCGCTGAAGGTCCAGCACCGGGGGGCCGAGCACCAGGAGAGGCGGATCGAGCGCGAGGCGCGGCTCCTCGCCGAGCTGCGCCACCCGGGGATCGTCCGCTACGTGGCGCACGGGGTCACCGGGGACGGGCAGCGCTACCTCGCGCTCGAGTGGCTCGACGGCGAGGACCTCGCCGCGCGCGTGGCGCGCGAGCGCCTCGGCGTGGACGGCGCGGTGACGCTGCTGCGGCGCCTCGCGGGCGCGCTCGGCGCGGTGCACGCGCGGGGGATCGTCCACCGCGACGTCACGCCCGGCAACATCTTCCTGCCGGGCGGCGCGCTGGAGGCCGCCAAGATCGTCGATTTCGGCATCGCCCGCGCCGTCGCAGGCGCTGGACCCGACTCCGTGCCGCGTCGCCTGCCCGCGCGCGCGGGGGCAGGCGACGTCCTCCGGCAGGGCGCGCGCAACGGGGTGACGCTCGGGACGCCGGGGTACATGGCGCCCGAGCAGGCGCGCGGCGGCGCGCGCGTCGACGCCCGCGCGGACGTGTTCTCGCTCGGGTGCGTGATCTGGCACGGCCTCACCGGCCGGCCGCCGTTCGCCGGCGATCAGGTGATGGCGATCCTCGCGAAGGCCGCCCTCGTGGGCCCGCCCAGGCTGTCCGAGCTGCGGCCCGACGTGCCGGCCGCGCTCGACGACATCGTCGCCTGGATGCTCGAAAAGGAGCCGGACGGCCGCCCGCGGGACGGGAACGAGGTCCTCGCGAGCGCGGCGGAGCTCTGCGCCGCCAGCGAGCAGGCGAGGGACGCCGGCGACGACGCCGCGGCGAGCGCGCGGCCCGCGCGGGCGCTGGCCGAGAGCGTCGCGGTCGAGCAGCGGCACATCAGCGTGGTGCTCATCCACGGCGCCCTCGCGGGCGACGCTGCCGCGGCGGC
>NZ_JEMA01000939.1 GCF_001589285.1 Sorangium cellulosum
GGCGGCGTGCGCGTCGCGCTGCACCTCGCCAGCGTGCGCCTGCGCCGCGTCGCCGGCGGGCTGCACGCCGTCTACGGCACCCCGGTCGAGCGCCCCGAGACGTGGCTCCCGGCCGAGCCCTGGTGCGGCCTCGCGATGACCGGGGAGTTCGAGCGAGCGCTCCCCGACGAGGAGCTCGCGCCCACGCCGCCGGACGCGCCGGACAGCATGGCGGAGCCGCCGCTGCTCGGCCGCGATGACGTGCTCTCGGCGCTCGCGGGCAGCGCGACCGACGCCTTCGACGGGGCGTGCCCTGGCCTGTTCACGCTTGTCGGCGATTCCGGCCTTGGCAAGACGCGCCTCACGGCCGAGGCCGCCTCCATCGCCGGCGTGCCGGTCCCCGACGTGCGCGTCGTGGCGGTGCGCGCGCTCCACCCCATCCACGGCGGCGCATCGCACGCGGTGCGCGCGCTCCTGCGCGTCGCGCTCGACGCGCCCGACGAGGTCCCCGACGACCCGCGCGGCTTCTGCGTGGCGCGGCTCGGCGAGCCGCTCGGGAGCGCCGCCTGGGAGGCCGTCGCGGCGGCGCTCGGCTGGGCGAGCGCCAGGGNCCTGGGAGGCCGTCGCGGCGGCGCTCGGCTGGGCGAGCGCCAGGGGCGGGCGGCCGTCCGGCGCGGCCCGCCAGAGCCTGATGCTGGCGCTCGCCGAGTCGCTCCGCCGCCGGGCGCGCCGCGGCCCGCTCGCCGTGATCCTCGACGACGCCGACCAGGCGGACGACGTGCTGCTCGACGCCCTGGAGTACGCCACGCTCGACGGCGAGGGCGTCCTCCTCTGGGTCGTCGTGGCCGCGTGCCCGCGCTTCGAGCACGCCCGCCCGAGCTGGGGCCAGCGCAACCAGCGCCACACCCGCGTGACGCTCGCGCCGCTCGCGGAGGCGGCGGCCATGGATCTCGCCTCGCGCCTGCTCCTGCCGGCGGAGTACCCGCCGGCCGAGACCCTCCGCCGGCTGGCCGGCTGGGCGGGCGGCAACCCGGACTGCCTGCGGCAGATCGTCCGCTCGCTCAAGCACGCGGGCGTCGTGCACCGGCGCGCCGGCGGCGGCTTCTACGTCGCGACAGCCGAGGTCGAGGCGCTGCCGCCCGTGCCGGCGTGGCAATGGCTCGCGGCGCGGCAGCTCGACGACCTCCCGTCGGAGCTCGCGGCGTGCGCCCGGGTCTGCTCGGCGCTCGGCAAGTCGTTCGACCGCGCCGAGCTGGAGGCCGTGCTCGACGGCCTCGATCGCGCGGGCGCCGCCGGGCCGATGGTCGACGCGGGCTTCGGCCTCGCGGCGCTCGTCGAGCGGCGGATCCTGCTGCGCGAGGTCGACGGCCGCGGCCGCGTCGGCGAGTGGCACGCCTTCCAGAACGCGGTCCTCCAGGAGGCCGTCTACGAGATGCTGGACCCGACGCACCGCGCGGCGATCCACTGCAGCGCGCTCGCCTACTGGCGGGCGCAGGTGGCGGCCGGCTCGACCGGCGGCCTCCGCG
>NZ_JEMA01000940.1 GCF_001589285.1 Sorangium cellulosum
CGGGCGGCGGGTCGGCCGCGGCGCGCCCGCCCTTGCGGAGGTAGTGCCAGGCGCCGCCGGCGCCGGCGCCGCCGCCGCAGACGCCGAGATCGAGGCCGCCCGCGTCCCAGCGCGCGGAGGCGGGCGCCGGGTCGGTGTCGAGCTCGAACAGCGGGGCGTCGGGCCGGTCGAGGGCGTAGATCGACGTCCTGCCCTGCTGGACGAGCGCGATCACGGGGTCGCGCGGGCTGAAGCGCCCGAGCACGGCGGGGGCGGCGAGGGTGATCTCGGCGCCCGCGGCCGCGCCCGCGCCCGGCGCCCAGAGCAGCGCCCGGCGGCCGAGCACCGCCGCGANCCGGCGCCCAGAGCAGCGCCCGGCGGCCGAGCACCGCCGCGACGCGCGCGCCGTCGGGGGAGAGGCCGAGCACGTTGCCGCGGAAGGGGTGCCTGTCGACGGCATCGGCGCCGGCGCCGCGGCGCATGTCCCAGCGCGCGATGCCGCCGTCGGTCGAGCAGGCGAGCACGGGCGCGGCCTCGGCCGCGTGCACGGCGCTGCTGCAGCGCACGGGCGCGACAGCGGCCAGCGCGACGGTGCCGCCCTCCCGCAGCCGGAAGACGCGGACCTCGCCCGTGACCGAGCGCGTGGCCAGCGCCGTGTCGAACGCGAACGGCGCCCGCTCGACGTGCGGGGCGTCGTGCGGCCGGAGGGCGATCACGCGCGGGGACCTGGCGCGCGTCACGCTGTCCGGGTCGGCGTCGAGCGGGACGTCGTCGATGACCTGCGGATCGGGCGGGCGCAGGTCGGCGACGAGCAGGGCGCCGCCGGGAGCGCCGGCGATGACCCAGCGGTCGTCCCACGGCAGCGCCGGGCCCACCACGCTGTCGACGGTCAGGAAGTGCGCGCGCGGCAGGTCGAGGACCGCTGTCGCGAGGTCGAGCGGCAGCGCGGCGTCGTCGGCGCGCCGCGCGAGGGCCGCGGTGATCCACGCGGCGCGGTGGTACGGGTCCTCGGTGCGGCGCGCCTTGCCGGTGAGCTCGGCGAGGTCGGCGCGCTCCTCGGCCGCGCGGCGCGCCGCCTCGACGCTGGCCTGGCGCGCGGCGACCCA
>NZ_JEMA01000941.1 GCF_001589285.1 Sorangium cellulosum
CGGCTCCTCGCCCGGGCCGCAGGCCGCTACGAGCGCCCACGCAGCGAGCGCTGACGCGCGCCGCAGCCGAGCCAGGCCACCGCGCCGCCGCGCGCGCGTTTCCGGGAAAAGACAAGCCGTCATCGACAACGGCCCCCCGTCTAGCTCAGAGGCCGCCCGCCGGCCAGACCGCCGGCGCCCCGGTCAGCCGAGCAGACCCGGCAGCTCGTCGCTCGCGCGCCTTCCCCCTACCGTCGCCGAGCGGCGCTCACCCGCACAGGAGACGGGTCCAGATCGGCGTTCTCGGCGCGCAAGCGCACTCCAGTGCGCTGAGCACCGAAAACGCCGAGATGGGCCCGTATCCGCAGCGGGTGAGCGCCGCTCACCAGCGCGCGTCGCCCTCGATCGCCCAGCCGAGCGNGCGCCGCTCACCAGCGCGCGTCGCCCTCGATCGCCCAGCCGAGCGCCCGCCGAGTCTCCTCGGCGACCGGCCCGTCGTACCGGTGGCCGGCCTCCTTGCCGCGCACAACGCGCGTGAGCACGCCCGCCTTCTCGAGGCGCGCGGCGGCCGCGGCCGCGGCGGCGCCGCAGCCGACCTGCGCGCAGACGAAGAGGACGCGCTGCCCTCCGCCGTCCGCGAACGCCTTCGCCGCCGCCGGCGTCCACCTGTCGTGCCCGCCCTCGACAAGCACGAGGCGCGGGAAGAGCGACGCCCGGCGCGCGGCGATCGCGGAGCCCATGATCGCGCCCAGCGAGAAGCCTGTGTAGAGCGCCGGCCCGGGGTCCACGTGCTCCGGGAAGCGCGCCCGCAGCGCCGCGAGGCCCGCGTCGATCTCCTGCTCGAGGCGGGCGTTGCTCTCGTACGTGAAGCGCACGTCGCGCGCCGACGGCGAGTCCGATCGCGCGACGCCGCGCGGGCACAGGATGAAGGCGTCGCCCCCCGCGATGCCGCGCCACACCTCGCACTGCCACTCCGGCCGATCGTAGTTGCCGTGCGACGCGATGAGCACCGGGCGCCGCGCCGTGGCGCCGATCGGCACCGACACCACCGCGCTCGGGAACCCCTCGACGGCGAGCTCCACGAGCGGCGCCTCCGCGCGGAGCGGCGCGGCCCGCGCCGCGAGGGCCGCGCCGTCCGCCGCAGGGGC
>NZ_JEMA01000942.1 GCF_001589285.1 Sorangium cellulosum
CCCATCCCCATGCCGGGCATCATTGATCCGCCGGCGGTCATCTCCGGCGACGTCATGGGGTTCATCGTCTGCGGCATCATGGGCATCTGCATCGCGGTGGTCATGGGGGGGCCTTCCTGTCTTCGGCGCTCGTCGCGTCCGAGAGCGGTTGTAGCCGGTCGGCGTGCGGTAGCAATGCGTTCACACGGGCGCCCATCGCTTTGCTCCAGTCTAACGGAGGCACCTCCACGCGCTTGGAGGCGCTGGCGTCCCGAGCGGACGAACGTCCGTCATGGCGACGGCCGCCCGGCCGGGATCGCGCTCTCGAACTGCATCGACTCGAGCAGCGTCCAGGTGAGACGGGGGTCGTGCTGCGGCCACAGATGCGCGACCGGCGTCCAGCCGGCTCATGCGGGCGCGGGCTGGCCGGCCTTGTCCTGCTCAGGTGTCGCTGACCCCTTCGGCGTCTTCAATCGCTGCCGCGACTGGTCCGCGCCACCTCGGTCCACCCTCGTCGCCTGCAGGGCGACGAGACCAGAGCCGGACGTCTCTTGCGCCCCAGCTCCGAGCCGCCCCCCGGGCAGCAACCGAGCTCGCCCAGGCTGCCAGTCCGGTCGAAGCAGCCATGCGCCGCACGCGCTTGCCGCGGCGCGAGCACGCCAGTCGCATGAGGCTGCTGCAAGAACTCCGGCCAGTCCACGCAGGCGAAGCTGCCGGAAGCTGCTCTCCCGGCGTCCGGTGGAGGTGCCGCGCGGGGCCGGGCTGGCGTGACGAACGAGCAGAGCTACCCGTGTGTCATGGTTCGCGCTTGACGGCTGTGCACGCCTGGGGCCTCATCTCCCACCATGCGCAGCGCTCCGCCTTCTCCCATCGTTTGTGCCACCCGCGTGTTCGCTCTCGGCGTCCTCCTGGGCACGGCCTCGTGCGCTCAGGTCCTGGGCCTCGACGGGTTCGAGGACTGCGATGCCGACTCGTGCTCGGGAGCGCTCTGGGCGAAGAGCTTCGAAAGCGGCGACTTGGTTTTCCCTGTCAGCGCTCGCCTCGACTCCAAGGGGGACATTCTTCTGTCAGGGTTCTTTCGAAATACCGTCGATTTTGGCGGATCCCCGTTGATATCGTCTGGCATGGATGTGTTTCTCGCCAAGCTGAAGCCAGACGGTAGTCATGCTTTCAGCCGGCGGCTGTCGGTGGACAATTCCGACGGCATATTTGTCTCCTATGTATCCATTCTGCCAGATGATGGTATCGTCTTGTCGGGCCGCTATGAGGATGGCATTGATCTCGGCGATGGCAACCCCCTCATCTCGTCCAATCCGGACGGCTATGGCTCTTTCGTGGCCAAGTTCTTGGCCCATGGTGAGCTGGAATGGAGGCGCAACCTGTTTACGGGTGCCGGGGATGCCTTCGCATTGGGCTTGGCGGCCACTCCCGATGGCGATGTGGTTCTGGTGGGTTCTTTTGAAGGCGAGGTGAACCTCGGTTCGTCGACCCTGAGGGCCGCTGCGAGAGACGCCTTCGTCGTGAGGTTGGACGGCGAGACGGGCAACGAGCAGTGGAGCCGGCAGCTCGGAGATCCAGAAGACACCATGACGACGGCGACCATCGCCGCCACCGCCGTGGCGGCAGACCCTGATGGCAACATCGTGGTGGGAGGCCGGTTCACGGGATCCATTGATTCCGTCTTCACCCGACGTCGCTTCGAGAGCCCATCGGGCGCGGGTGCATTCCTTCTCAAAGCTGTGTCCACCGGGGACACGGACTGGGTCGCATTTCTCCAGGGCGAGGGCGACGCCTCGGTGAGCGACCTAGACTTCGACGCGCGAGGGAACGTCGTTGCATCTGGTGTTTTTTCAGGAGCAATCTCGATCGAGGCGCGAGGATCTCTGGGCGCTCATCAGACCAGCGGGGCGACCGATCTGGATCTCCTGCTCCTGAAGCTCTCATCCGCGGGAAACCACCTGTGGTCGTTGAAGTTCGGGGATGATTCGGCCCAGTTGGAGAGGGATGCCTGGGACACTTCCAGCAGTGGTCTTGTCGGTGGGCCTCGCGTCGCAGTTGATGCCGCCGGAGACATTGTGCTCGGCACCGGGATCGCTGGCGCCGTGGACTTCGGGGGCGGGCTCCTTGCCGGGAGACAGGATTCGGACTGGGTGGTCGCAAAGCTGAGCGAGCGTGGGGAGCACCTCTGGAGCAGGCGTTTCGGCGATCCTGCGGCGGGGCAGATGATCTTTGGCATCGATACCGATCCAATCACGAAAGCCCTCGTCGTCGTTGGACTGAACGACGGAATCCTGGATTTCGGTGATGGGGTCAAGGTCGCTGCGCCCGGCGAGCTCAGCGCGGTCGTCGCGAAGATCGATCTCGAACGACTCGGGAGATAGCGCCTCGAACCGCGCGGCGATGGTCAGTTGATCTGCAGGTTCGCCGCCGCGGTGCCGTTTCGTCCTGCACCGGCGGTGCCGCCGCTCGGGTTCATGCCGCCTGCGCCGCCGAAGCCGGCGGTGCCGGTGGTGCAGCTATTGTCTGCGAACGTGAAGGCGACGCTTCCGGAACGCGCCAGGCAGGCGCTCGGGCCGCCCCCGCCGCCCGCGCCGGGACCGCCGGCGCCGCCGTCGCCGCCCTTGCCGCCGGCGCCGCCTCCGCCGGAGTCCTCCCGGCCCGGGCCGCCGATGCCCCCGTTCCCTCCGAGCTGGCCCGGACCACCGTCACCGCCTTGGCCGCCGGTACCGCCCGCGCCGGTCGTGATGACGTTGCCAGAGACGACTACCCGTCCGGACGCCGCGAAGATACCGAAGCTCCCGCCTCCACCTCGGCCGCCCTGCCCGCCGCGGCCGCCGAGTCCGCCGCATCCGCCGCTGCCTCCGCCGCCGCCACGATCCGCGTTGCAAAACCAGCAGGTGCCGACATCGTCACACTCGGCGCCGCCGCCGCCGCCGCCGCCGCCGCCGCCGCCGCGGCCTATCGCCCCGTTCTGCCCGTTGGTGCCGCTCGCCGGCTGATAGATGCCTGAGGCGATGGCGCCCAGGTTGGCGCCCCCCGCGCCAGGAGTCCCCTGCAACCCAGGAGCGCCTGCCATGCCGGTTCCACCTCCCCCGCCATCGGCAGGGCACGCGCGTGGCGCAGCGCCTCCCGGGCCGCCTGCCGCGCCGCCGCTCCCCGGCGATCCCGCGACGCCAGCGTAGTTGTCGTGTGCACCCCTGCCGCCCGCGCCGCCGAACTCGGTGCACGTGGTCCGCGCGCCCCCGTATCCACCGCTGCTGCACGCGTCGCAGCCGGCCTCGCCCACATTCCCCGACGACGCCGTCCCTGTCGAGTGCGCCGTCCCGTGCGCGCCGGCGTTGCCGTCCTGCCCGTCCTCCACGTCGATCTGGTTGTACCGCACGAAGAGCTGCGCGAGCCCGCCCCCGAGGCGGACTCCATAGGTGCTCGCTCCCGGCGACGGTGACCGCAGCGCCTCAATCGTGATGCCCTCGATATGCGTCGGCTGCTCGATCGAGGGCGCATGGAACACCGTGCCCGTCGCGCGCACGGTGGTCGTCACCGAGGGGGTCCTCCGGAACTTGAAGTCAGGGTCGTTCTCATCGAACCCACCATAAATGCTGATGCCGGACACGACCGTGACGGCCTCCTCGTACAGCTCGCCGGAGAGGCACACCGCCGGGACCGCGCTCTCCTGCGCCACCTGGATGGCCGTCGCGATCGTCTCCACCGGGGCATTGCGCGTCCCGGGGTTCGCGTCGTCCCCCGTTGTCGCGGAGACGTACACGCACTGCTCCACGAGCCCGTCGCCGCCATCGCAGTTGTCGTCGACGAAGTCGCCGTCGATCGGATCCTCCGTCGTCGAGGTCGGCGTGCACGCGTACTCACAGCCGCACTCGCCCGTGAGCGGGTTGCCGTCGACGTCGTGCGTGCCCGGGAGACACCCCATCGCGCAGGGATCGACGACGACCTCGCCGCCGCTTCCGCCCTCGCCGCTGCCCCCTTCGCCGCTGCCCCCGTCTCCACCGGAGCCGCCCTCGCCCCCGGCCGTGCCGCTCGCGCCGCTCGTGCCGGCCCCGCTGCCGCTCGATGACGTTGTCGTGGCGCTGCTCGCGGAGGGCGCGCCGCCCGCTCCGGATCCTCCTCCCGTGCCCGAGACCGGCCCGATGGGGCCGTCGATCGAGCTGCTCTCGGCGCAGCCGAGCGCGGAGAGCATCGCAAACAGAGAAGCCGTTCCGAGGAGCAATCGCACGCGCATGATCAGAATTCTGCACCTTCACGCGTTCTTCGGAAAGACTTTGTCACGCTCCACGTAATCGTCTCGCACGGCACGCCGCGCGCCACATAGGCCGCGACGAGGCACGCGCGTGCCGCGCTGCGCCGCGCATTCGCGAGCCAGCTCACCCTTCATCGATTCGCCCCTCGCGCCTGCCGCCGACTCCGGTAGTCTTCTTCTGCACCCCTTCCCGGCAGCTGCGCCGCCCAGCTGCCTGCCCGTACGTCCATGCGCCTTTCCCCGCTCCGCCGCCTCTCGCTTGCTCCCGTGCTCGGGCTCGCCGCCGCCGCCGGCCTCCACGGCGCCTGTGCCCCGGATTCGGGCATCGGCCCCCTTTCGTCCTCATCGGAAGGAGCCTCCGAGGGAGCGGCCTCAGGCGGGAGCTTCGAGCCGGATGGTGGGCTGTTGGGCGACGCGCCCATCGAGTCTCCCCCCGACCCGGACGCCGCGTGCGGGCTCGTCACGCAGGAGGCGGTCGTCGTACCGCTCAATCTCTACATCATGATGGATAAGTCGTCCTCTATGGTGGGAGACGACCCGATGGTGGAAAGCAAGTGGGACAGCGCGAAGGTCGGCCTGACGGCGTTCGTCAACAGCGCGCGGTTCGCCGGCGTGCGCGTGGCGCTGCGCTTCTTCCCGCGCGATGCGGACGGCGTGCCGGCGTGCGACCAGAACGCCTACAAGGCGCCGCTCGTCCCGTTCGGCCCGCTTCCGGGGAACGCGGGCGCGATCGTCGACGCCATCGAGGCCGAGAGGCCGGACGGCCTGAGCACGCCCATCTACCCGGCGCTGGGCGGCGCGCTCCTCCAGGGCATCGAGACGGCGAAGAACCACCCCGGTGAGGCCTCCGCTGTGCTGCTCGTCACCGACGGCAAGCCGCAGGGGCCCGCGGCGCAGTGCGGCGGCGCGAACCCGGAGGACCCGGCGGCCATCGCGGCGCTCGCGGCGGCGGGCGCGCGCTACCGCCCTCCTGTGCGCACCTTCGTCATCGGGCTCCCGGGCGTCGACCAGAGCACCGCCAACCAGATCGCGGCCGCGGGCGGCACGGACGCCGCGGTCCTCGTCGCGTCGACCAACATCGCCAGCGAGTTCGAGCGCGCGCTCGCGAAGGTGACGGGCCAGGCGCTCCCGTGCGAGGTCGAGGTCCCCGCCCAGGTGGCCGGCGGGCAGGTCGCCTTCAACGACGTCAACGTCCTGTTCGGGCTCGACGGCGCGCCGCAGGACATCCTGCCGCAGAGCCCTGGCTGCGACGGGCCGGGCTGGCGCTACGACGACCCGAGCGCCCCGAAGGCGCTCGTGCTGTGCCCCGACACCTGCAGCGCGGCGAGGGACGCCTCCGTGGCGAAGATCCAGATCCTCCTCGGCTGCGAGACAGTGATCCGCTGATCGCGCCGCGCGCGGCCCGGCCTCGGCCCCACCGGCGCGCGGTCCGGGTCGCGTCTCGCCGGCGCGCGGCTCGCGGGGCCACGCAGGTGTGCTGAACCTCACGTCGCGAGCGACGAGGGGCATCCTGGCGGGAGACGCAGAGCGTCATCGGCGAGGGGCGCCGGCGCGGCGGGGGCCCGGCGCGACGGGCGCGGCCTTGCAACTCTGCACTGCGCTTTGTGGACTCCCGGGCTCTCGCGCCGTAAGAGGACGGAACCATGACGACGGAGTCCACCCTCGCCGCCGCCGGCTCGCCGCGGCACGCCGCCCCCGCCGCGCTGCACCCAGCCCTGGTGCTGAGCGCCTACCTCGAGCCGCTCGTGCGCGGCCGGCGGGTCGCGGTCCTGGGTGACGCCACGATCGGCCTCGCCGACCGGCTGCTCCAGCGCGGAGCCCGCCTCGTCCACGCTTACGACCCCGACGCCGCGCGCGTCGCGGAGATGCTCGCGCGGTCGGCGGCCACGCGGCAGCCGCACCCGAGCTTCGCCGTGTTCGACGGCGACCTCGGCGTGCGCGACGGCGCCTTCGACACCCTCGTCATCCCCGACCTCTCGATCTTCAGCGAGCCGGCCGAGATCCTCCGGCGCGCCCGCCGCCTCACGGCCGCGAGCGGCGCCGCCGTCATCGCGTCGCCGAACCCCGACGTCGGCCGCGGCCTGCTCCCGGCGGGCGCGCGGCGCGGCGGGGCGCCCGGCTACTACGCGCTCTACGACCTCGTCGCGCTCCAGTTCAAGCAGGTGCGGATGATCGGCCAGGCGCCGTTCGTCGGCTACACGGTCGCGGAGTTCGCGCCGAAGGGCGAGCCCGACGTCAGCGTCGACACGTCGATCCTGGACGGCTCCGAGGAGCCGGAGTGGTTCATCGCGGTGGCCGGCGAGCGGCTGCCGCGGCTCGACGCGTTCGCCGTGATCGAGCTGCCGTTCTCCGGCTTCCCGGTCGCGAGCGCGGGCCCGTCGCCCGAGGCGCTCACCGAGGCCGAGGGCCGCGCGGCGCGGCTCGGGGGCGAGCTCGCGGAGCTGCGCACCCGGCACCAGCGCGACCGCGAGGACGCCGGGGCCCGCGCCGAGAGCGCGGTGGTCACGGCCGCGCGCCTCGCCGAGGTCGAGGCCGAGCTCGATGCGCGGGCGGCGCGCCTTCGCGAGGTCGAGGCCCGGGCGGGCGACACCCACGTCCGCGCCGAGCGCCTGGCGCACCAGATCCGCGACATGGAGGAGGAGCTCCGCAGCCAGCGCGACCGCGCGACCCGGCTCACGAAGCAGCTCGACGACGAGAAGCGGGTGCGGACCAAGGTCGAGCTCGAGCTCGGCATGATCCGCAACCGGCCGGAGATCGCCGGCGCCCGCGACCGGCTCGACGCCGCGATGGCCGAGCTCGACGCCGCGCGCGCCAGGATCGCCGAGCTCGAGGCGCGGCCCGCCGTGGCGGCGCCCGATCCGGGGCTCGCGGCGCGCGTGGAGGAGCTCGAGGCCGCCGCCGCGGCGACGCGGCGGGAGCTGGCGAAGGCGACGGCGGATCGGGACACGGCGCGGCGGCGCGCGCAGGAGGGCGAGCGCGCGCTGGAGGAGGCGCAGCGCGCGCGGCGCGATGCGGCGGCGAAGCTCGACGAGCTCGCGCGGGAGCGCGACAGGCTGGAGGAGCGGGCGAGCCGGCTCGATCGGGAGAACCGCGGGCTGGAGGAGGAGCGGAGCGCGCTCGACGCGCGCAGGCTGCTGCTCGAGGCGCGGATCGTGGAGCTCGAGGAGCGCGTCGCCGCCCAGGAGCAGCGGATCGCCGAGCTCGAGAAGCGCGACCTGGGCGATGCGGCGGCCGCGGAGATCGCGGGCCTGGAGGAGGCGCTCCGCGACCGGGGTCACGTCATCGCGGCGCTCAAGGCGCAGCTCCGCGAGAGCGAGCGCGTGGGCAAGGAGCTCGTCGACGAGCTCGGGACGGCCTTCGAGGCGTCGGCCGCCGGGCGCGGCGGTCCGGGCGACGCGGCGGGCGGCGGCGGATCGGGCGGTGGGCTGCCGGGGACGGGCGGCCAGGGCGACGCCGCGGAGGCGCTGCGGCAGCAGCTCGACGCGCTGGCGCGGAGCGCCGCCTCGAGCGAGGCGGACCTGCGCGCGGCGGGCTGGAAGATCGCGCAGCTCGAGCGCGAGCTCGCCGAGGCGCGCGCCACGGCTGGATCGCCGCAGGCGCTCCACGACGAGCTCGAGCAGGCGCTCATCGCCGCGCAGGCGGAGATCGCGGCGCTGCGCCGGGCGGCGGAGCGCGAGGACGGTGGCGCGGGGCGCGAGGAGGCCGGCGCGGGGCGTGAGGCCGGCGCGGGGCGTGAGGCCGGCGAGGCGCGCGAGGATGTGGGCGAGGCGCGCGAGGACGTGAGCGCCGGGGGCGAGCAGGTGAGCGCCGGGGGCGAGCAGGTGAGCGCCGGGGGCGAGCAGGTGAGCGCCGAGGGCGACCAGGTGAGCGTGGAGCGCGAGCACGTCGGCGCGGTGGGCGAGGACGTGGCAGCGGCGCGCCAGGATGTGAGCGCGCCGCGTGACGATCTGGGCGTGCCGCCCGAGGTGATCGAGCAGGCGGTGCTCCTCCAGCAGGTCGCCAGCGCCGTCGAAGTTGGCGTCTGAGCCGCGACCCGGGACCGGGGCCCGCCGGCCCCGGTTCTTGGGGCGATCTGCGAGACGCCAGGGCGCAAAAAAGACAATTTCGCCTCGGCCATCCACGTGCGAATCGCGGCGACGGCGCCCATCCCCGTGAGGAACGTGGTGGCGCGCTCCGCGCGTGGCCTCGAGGACCTCATTCGAATACTCCATGGCTGATCGCCGCCCTGCCGACCGGCAACGCCGGGCGGCGGCAATGAGAGCGGGAGCTACAATGCGAGTTTCGGCGATCGGAAGAGGATTGTCGTGCGCCGGCCGCCGGTCCTTTGCTCTCCCGGCGCGGCACCCCGGGCCGTGGCCTGTGCGCTGAAGAGCGCACCCGGCCGCAGGCACAGGACGGCGCGCCCCTCCCTGAGCGCGCGGAGCGCGCGATTTGGGAGGGGCGGACCGCGCGCAGGCGCGGAGCGCCGAGCACGGGCCGGGGGTGGGCATCCCTCGGGCCCGATGTGGCCAGGATTGCGCGCTCGACCCGAAGGTCGGCAGCTCGACCGAAGGTCGGCAGCTCGACCGATGACCGGCAGAACGACGTCGGGGGGACGCGCGCGCCACCTGTGCGCACGCGGTCGACCGCGCTAAGGACCGAGCCGATGCGCGCTCCTCGACACCTCACGGCGCTGTTCCGGCTCGCCGGCGCCGCCACCCTGGCCCTCGCGCTCGGCGCATGCAGCGCGGTCACCGCGCAGCGCGCGCCAGACCCCATCGCCTCGCTCCGCGACGCGGGCGCGCACTCGACCGACGGAGAGGTGGTCGGACGATGGCTGCTCGGAGAGCTGCTCGTGCCGGGCGGCACGCCGGCAGGGGTGAAGGCGGCGCGCAAGCGCCTCGACGGGCTCGGCGCAAAGTCGATGCTCGCGTCGCTCGGACGCGCGCTCGACGACGAAGAGCACGGCCGCAACGCGCGCGCCGCGGGCGCCTACCTCGAGGCGCTGGACGCCGCGCGCGTGAGCACACACCCGGACGCCCCGCTCGTGGGCTGGCTCGCCGCGAACCGGCTGCTCGGGCTGCGATCCAGCCTCGTCGGCCTCTGGAAGAAGTCCCGCGAGATCGTCCTGCGCGCGATCGACCACCCAGGCAACCTCGGCTGGCGCGCGCGCGGAGAGCTCGTCGAATGGTGGAGCATCGAGGGGCTCCCGGACGAGGCCGCCGCCGCTGCGCGCGCCGCCGGGGCCGCGCCGGCCGTGCCGCTCGTCGACCTCGCCGCGCGACGGTACGGGTGCATCGAGAACGCACGCTTCGCCGGGCCGTTCGGGCACAACGCGGAGAGCGACCACCGCGTGCGGTACGAGGCGGAGCGCGCCGGACCCTGGCCGCCCGTGTTCCCGCGCGACCCGCGGCGCGCCGACCCGCCCCGCGTGCTCGGCGCCGAGCGGCGCGGGTGCCAGCTCTCCGCCGTCGCGCCGGAAGGGGCGCCGGGCGCCACGGCGCGGGGCGGCGTCTTCTACGTCGAGACGTTCGTCGACCTGCCCGCCGAACGGGAGATGATCATCGCCGTCCAGGGCGCGTTCGCCATCCTCGTCGACGACGTCGAGGTGCTGACCCGCGACACGAAGCAGTGGGGCATCTGGCCGCGCTTCGGCGCGCGCCTGCGCCTCGGCCCCGGCCGGCACCGCATCCTCGCCCGCGTTGGCAGCGGCGACACCTCCATCCGGCTGCTCGCGCCGAACGGCACCCCCCTCGGCCTGACCACGTCCGCCGACCCGACGCCGCCCTACGCGCTCTTCCCGCCCGAGGTCCTCCCCGACCCGAACCCGATCGAGCCGTTCCTCAACGCCCTCGGCGTGCCGCCGCAGCCCGCGCCCAGGGTGGCCCGCGCGCGCGGGCTGCGCGGCGCGCCGCTGCCAGAGCGCGACGTGAACGACCCGATCGCCAGGTTCCTCGCCGCCCACGTCGCCCACCTCGAGGGGCAGGACGACGTGAGCGCGGTGCTGATCGAGCCGCTCGTCGCCGACCCGGCCCGCGCCACCGGGCCCGCGCTCGCGGCGCAGGCGGTCTTCCTCGAGAAAGACCCGATCTTCCCGGCGTCCGACGGGCGCGACCTCGTGAAGGACGTGCGCGCGCGCGCCGCAGAGAAGGACCCGGAGCTCTGGTACCCGCGCTTCTGGCTCGCCCTCGAGGAGGCCGACAAGGCCGGCCTGCCCGAGGTCACCCGCACGATCGAGGCGCTCGCCGACAGGTTCCGGGAGGTGCCCGATGTGCTGAAGACCCTCGCCGCCATGTACTCGCGGCTCGGGTGGCGCGTCGAGCACGTCCGCACCGTGAAGGAGGCCGCCGCGCGCTTCCCGGACGACGTCGAGGTGCTCGGCGCGCTCCTCCGCATCCACGACAGCGACGGGCACATCGCCGAGGCCGACCGGATCGCCGCCCGCATCCGGGAGCTCGAGCCCGACGCGGAGATCGAGCTGGAGCGGGCCATCGACAGGCGCGACTACACGGCGGCCATCAAGGAGCTCGGGCGCATCGGCGCGGTCCGCAAGGACCGCAAGGACATCGCGCTGCGCATCGCCGACCTGCTGACCCGCGCCGGCAAGCGCGCCGAGTCGCTCGAGCAGCTCGAGCGCGCCCTCGCCAAGGCGCCGGACGACGCGGACGCGCGCCTCGCGCTCGCCGACGCGCGCTTCGCGCGGGGGGAGCGCGACGCGCTCCAGAAGGCGCTCATCGAGGCGATCCGCACCGGCGCCGACACCTCGGAGCTGCGCGACGCGATCGAGCTGCTCGACGGCACGACGGAGCTCAGCCCGTACCGGCAGGACTCGAAGAAGGTGATCGCCGAGCACGAGGCCTCGGGCGAGGCCATGCCCGGCACCGCGGCGCGCGTGCTCGACTACGCCGCCCTGTGGGTCCACGAGGACGGCTCGGCGCGGATGCTCCAGCACGAGATCATCCGGATCCAGTCGCGCGAGGCGATCCAGGAGCACGCCGAGCAGCGCGTGCCCGAGGGGCTCGTGCTGAAGCTCCGCACCGTCAAGCGCGACGGGTCGATCCACGAGCCGGAGTTCATCGAGGACAAGCCGACCGTGACGATGCCGCACCTCGAGGTGGGCGACTACATCGAGGTCGAGAACCTGTTCATCCTGCGCGGCGACCGTCAGGGCGGCCTCACGTTCCAGGGGCCGCGCTGGTTCTTCCGCGAGGAGAAGGTCCCCTACTGGCGGAGCGAGTTCATCATCGTCTCGCCGAAGAGCCGCCCGCTCGACGTGGAGACCTCCGGCCCGGTCCCCGCGCCGGAGATCACCGAGTCCGGCGCGCTCGTCACCCGCCGCTACCGCGTCGACAAGAGCCCGGCCCTGCCCGAGGAGCCGGCCAGCGCGCCCATGGCGGAGTTCCTGCCGAACGTCCGCGTCGGCTGGGGCATCCGCCTGGAGAGCACGATCGCGCGCATGGTCGACGCGGCCGCCGACGAGA
>NZ_JEMA01000943.1 GCF_001589285.1 Sorangium cellulosum
CCTCGACGGCGACACGGTCCCCGACGCGGAGGACGCGTGCCCCCGGGTCATCGGCGAGGCGCGCCCGCCGGCCGCGGCGCCGGGGGCGCGGCCCGCCTTCCGGCGCGGCTGCCCGCCGGACCGGGACGACGACGGCATCTACGACGTCGACGATCGCTGCCCGGACGTGCCGGGGGTGAGCAGCGCGGCCGCGGACGACGCGGTGGCCGCGCCGGAGGGCTCTGCGAACGCGGGGTCCCGACCGGCGTCCGAGGGACCCGCGAACGCGGCGTCCCGACCCACGTCGAAGCACGGCTGCCCCGCGGACACNACCCACGTCGAAGCACGGCTGCCCCGCGGACACGGACGGCGACGGGATCCCCAACGCGGCGGACGCCTGCCCCTACGAGCGCGGCAAGCCGAGCGAGGATCGCGCGACGCACGGCTGCCCCTTCGCGGTGCGCATCGAGGGCTCGCAGATCGTCATCCTGCAGCAGGTCCAGTTCCCGACGGGCAGGGCCGAGATCGAGCCGGAGAGCTTCGAGCTGCTGTCCGAGGTCGCGGCGGTCCTGGAGGAGCACCCCGAGATCGCCCGGGTCGCTGTCGACGGCCACACGGACAACCAGGGCGCCGATCAGGCGAACCTGAGGCTCTCGCAGCGCCGCGCGCTCGCCGTCGTCGCGTGGCTGACAGCGCACGGCATCGACGCCCGCCGCCTCGAGGCGCGCGGCTTCGGCGCGCGCCGCCCGCTCGCCGACAACCGCACCAGCGAGGGCCGGGCCAGGAACCGCCGGGTGGAGTTCCAGATCCGCAAGCGCACGGACGAGGGCGCGGCCGGCTGGAAGGACGGGCCCCTTGAGTGAAGCGCCGGCGCGCGCCGAGGCCCCGGCGTGAGGGCGCTCTCGCTCAGGACGAAGGCGATCGCGCTCTTCACGGCGATCGCGCTCGTCCCCGTGGCCGCCGCCGTGGCGCTCCTCGCCGACGTCAACCGGCGCGCCGTGCGCACGTCCGAGGAGAGCCTGCAGGCGGCGATCCTCTCGGAGGTGGCCTCGGCCGCGATCCAGCGCGTCCGGGATGTCGAGAGCGACGCTGTCGCGGCGGCGGCCATCTTCGGCCACGCGGCGGGCGGCGCGATCCGGGACGAGGACGCTGTCGCGTCGGTGCGCGCCCTGGTCGCGACGCGCGCGCTGATCGACGCGGTGCGGCTGGAGGTGCCCGACGCGGGGATCAGTACCGTGATCCGCAAGGCGTCGACCGGCGCGGACGTGCCCGCGGCGCCGCCGGCGCTGCGCAGGCTCGCCGACGAGCACGGCGTCGGCTTCGACGTTGTCGGTCCGGCCCGGGGCCTCCTGGTGGCCCGCGTGCGGTCCCCGGGCGAGGCAGCGGGCGCGACCGGC
>NZ_JEMA01000944.1 GCF_001589285.1 Sorangium cellulosum
CGGAGTACCCCCGGGACGCCTGCATCCACACGCTGTTCGAGGCGCAAGTCGAGAAGACGCCGGACGGGGTGGCGGTGGTGTACGAGGGGCAAAAGCTCACGTACCGGGAGCTGAATGCGCGCGCCAACCAGCTCGGCCGCCACCTGCAGCGGATGGGGGTGGGGCCCGACGTGCTGGTCGGGCTCTGTGTCGAGCGGTCGCTGGAGATGGTCGTGGGCCTGCTCGGCATCCTCAAGGCGGGGGGGGCCTATGTACCGCTCGACCCGACCTACCCCGCAGAGCGGCTCGCGTTCATGCTGGAGGACACCGGCGTGCAGGTGCTGCTCACGCAGAGGCAGCTGCTCGCGACGCTGTCTGGACAGCTGGCGCACGGCCAAATCGAATCGGGCCCCCGCAGCCGCGCGCGGGTGGTCTGCCTCGACGCGGACCTGGATTCGCTCGCGGCTCAGGGCGACGAGCCGCCGGAGGCGCTGGCCACCCCCGGGAGCCTGGCCTACGTGATCTATACGTCCGGCTCCACCGGGCAGCCCAAGGGCGTCCTGCTGGAGCACCGCGGCGTCTGCAACCTGGCGAAGGTGCATCTCCCGCTGTTCCCGGTGGGGCCCGGCACCCGGGTGCTGCAGTTCGCCTCGCTGAGCTTCGACGGGTCGACATGGGAGATCGTCATGGCGCTCTCGGCGGGCGCGACGCTCTACCTGGCGCCGCGCGAGGCGATCTTGCCGGGCCGCCCGCTGCTGGACATGCTCCGGGACGAGCGGATCGAGCTGGTGGCGCTGCCGCCGTCGGTGCTCGCCGCGCTGCAGGCGGAGGCGCTGCCCGATCTGCGGACGATCATCGTCGCCGGGGAGCCCTGCCCAGCGGAGCTCGTCGCTCGATGGGCGCCCGGCCGCCGGTTCATCAACGGCTATGGCCCCACCGAGACCACCGTCTGCGCGACAGCCGCCGTGTGCAGGGACGGCTCGCAGAAGCCGCCCATCGGTCGCCCCATCGCGAACGTGAAGATCTACCTCCTCGATCAGCACCAGCAACCGGTGCCGGTCGGCGTCCCGGGGGAGATCTACATCGGAGGCGCCGGGCTGGCGCGAGGCTACCTGAACCGCCCGGAGCTGACGGCGGAGCGGTTCATTCGAGACCCGTTCGGCGCCGCGCCGGGAGCGCGCCTGTACAGGAGCGGCGATCTGGGCCGCTGGTTGCCGGACGGCAACGTCGAGCACCTGGGTCGGATCGACCAGCAGGTGAAGCTCCGGGGCTATCGGGTCGAGCTGGGTGAGATCGAGAGCGTGCTCCTGCAGCACCCGGCGGTGCGCGAGGCGGTCGTGGTGGCGCGCGAGGACGCCCCCGGAGACAAGCGCCTGGTGGCCTATCTGGTGGCGCGCGAAGCGCCCCTGCCTGCCGTGAGCGAGCTACGGAGCTACGCGCGAAGCAAGCTTCCGGAGTACATGGTGCCCGCGGCGTTCGTGGAGCTTCGTGCCCTGCCGCTCTCGCCCAACGGCAAGGTCGACCACAAGGCGCTGCCCGCGCCCGACCTGACCCGGACCGAGAAGGCGAGCACCTTCGTGGCCCCACGCACGCCCGCGGAGGAGGCGCTCGTCGCGATCTGGGAGGATCTGCTCCAGACCCAGCCCATCGGCATCCAGGACGACTTCTTCACCCTTGGCGGCCACTCCCTCCTCGCGGTGCGCCTCATGGCCGCCATCGAGAGCCGTTTTGGCCGGCGGCTGCCCCTGGCGCAGCTGTTCTCGGCCCGGACGGTGGCGGCTCTGGCCGTGGAGCTGAGCATTGCGGGCGGCAAGACCGAGTCGACGCTGGTGCCGCTCGTCCGGACCGGGGCCAGGAGGCCCTTCTTCTGCGTCCATCCCCGAGGCGGCACGGTGCTCTGCTACGAGCCGCTCGCGCGCGCGCTCGGCCCGGATCAGCCGTTCTACGGCCTGCAAGCGCGGGAGATGGAGCCCGGCGACGAGGAGCAGCAGACCATCGAGGCGATGGCGGAGCGCTACGTCGCGGCGATACGCGAGGTGCAGCCCGACGGCCCCTACCAGCTGGGCGGCTGGTCGTTCGGGGGGCTCGTCGCGTTCGAGATGTCGCGTCTCCTGAGCGCCCAGGGGCAGGAGATCGCCGCGCTCGTGCTGCTGGACACGCTCGTGCCGTCAGGCACCTGGACCACGCCGGGGGATCACGAGATGGCCCTCGGGGTCGCCCAGGAGCTGAAGCTGTCGGTGGCCGCGGAGGAGCTGCAGCCGCTGGAAGCCGCGGCGATACCGGCCAGGCTCGGGGAGATCATCGAGGAGGCCGGCCTGGCCTCGAGGGGCCGTGGAGAGGGCGTCGTCCGGCGCCACATCGCCACGCTCAAGGCAGTCGATTTCGCCCTCCGTCGCTACGCAGCCGCGCCCCTGCGAGGCTCGCTGACGCTGCTGCGCGCGGGCGACGCCGACGGCGTCTCCGAGGCGAGCTTCGACTGGGGCCGTCTGTGCGCGAGGCCGATCGCCGTCCACACGGTCCCTGGCAGGCATGACACCATGGTGCACCCCCCGCACGTCGAGGAGCTCGCGCGCGTGCTGCGCGGCGTGCTCGACGCCGCGGGCGGCGCCTCGCACCGAGGCCCTGCCTGAATGCGCACCTGCGGTCGGTAGGACGGCTCCGCTCGGGGCGCGAATCGTTGCATTGAACTGAGGGAAGGTCACCTTGAACTCCAGCAGCCTGGTCCATCTGAAGCAGAACGTCGTGTGGGAGCCGCTCGTGAACCGCTGGTACGCCTGGCCGTACCTCATCCCGCCGGCGACCGCCGCGATGTACGTGGCCAACCACCACCTCAAGATCATGCAGTCGTTCGTGCGGACGCCGCAGGTCCACGTGGAGATGGTGAAGAACCCCGCCATGATGGGCGGCCCGTTCATCAACCACGACCCCGCGAGGGCCGGCGAGGTCCAGGAGCTCCTCGACCGGACGCGGAGAGAGCAAGCCGACCTCGTCGACCTCGCGGCGGCGATCAAGGCGCTCGGCGAGATGCTCGCCGCCGAGGCGACCGGCGCCTCTCTGGAGCCGCTCTACCAGAAGGTGCCCCCGCCGCTCCGCGGCTACGTCGAGCTCGTCTACGACCTCGAGCACCGCCCGCATTTCCGGCTCATCGAGGCCCTGCTCTACGCGAGCCCCTACTACAGACCGGCGAGCCAGCAGGTCGCGCTCTCGGCGCGCGACGGCGACGACCGGCCGTTCGCGCTCAGCACCCCGCGCCTGGACACGAGCGGCGACCTGATCGTCGATGTGCCGTTCGCGAGCGCCGCGCTGGACGATCTGGCCAGGGCGAGGAGCACGCCGCAGCCCCTCGGGTACCTCGCCGAGCGCCTCGGCGTCCAGCCGAGCGAGGCGTTCGGGCGGCTCTTCACGGAGGAGGCCCCGCCGCCGCCGCGCCCCCGCTACGCCGGCCCCGGCGTGCGGGTCCGGTACTTCGGCCACGCATCGGTCCTCGTCGAGTCCAGGAGCGCGAGCGTGATGTTCGATCCGCTCGTGCCCTACAAGCACGGCGCCGGGATGGCGCGCTACAGCTTCGACGATCTCCCGGAGACCATCGATTACGTGGTCATCACCCACAACCACCAGGATCACGTGCTGCTGGAGACGCTCCTTCAGCTCCGACATCGGGTGAAGAACGTCGTGGTCCCCGCCAGCAACACGGGGAGCCTGGCCGACCCCTCGCTGCGGATGCTGCTCCGGACGCTGGGCTTCCGCAGCGTCATCAGCCTCGCGGATCTCGAGAAGGTGGAGTTCGAGGGCGGATCCATCACCACCCTGCCGTTCCTCGGTGAGCACGGGGATCTGGACGTGCACACCAAGGCCGTGCACCTGCTCCACATCGAGGGTCACTCCCTGCTGCTCGCGGCGGACTCGAACAACATCGAGCCCGCCCTCTACGCTCGCGTCCACGACCTCGTGGGGGACGTCGAGGTGATCTTCATCGGTATGGAGTGCAACGGGGCGCCGATGAGCTGGCTCTACGGCCCGCTCTTCTCGAAGCCGGTCATTCGCAAGAATGACCAGACCCGGCGGCTCGACGGCTCCGATTGCGCGAAGGCCCTCGGGCTCGTCGACCAGTTCTCGCCGCAGCAGGTGTACGTCTACGCGATGGGCGCCGAGCCCTGGCTGACGTTCATCAGCTCCATCCATTACACCGAGGAGTCGCGCCCCATCGTCGAATCCAACCGTCTCGTGGAGGAGTGCCAGCGCCGTGGGATCCGGTCGGAGCGGCTCTTTGGTTGCAAGGACATCCTCCTCGAGCCCCGCTGAGCGATCCTGCCCACGGCGTCATGGGCTGAGCGCGCGGCCCGGCGCCCGGCGTCACGCCTGAGCGCGCGGCCCGGCGCCCGGCGTCACGCCTGAGCCACCCGGGCGACGACGGGGCTGTACGCCTCGGGGCCGAGATAGACGGTGACGCGCGGCGCCCCGCGATAGCGGCGGAGCGACGCGTAGCTCTGCAGCCCGTTGCCCGCGGCGAGGGGGCGGGAGGCGAACGCGCGAAGCATGCTCTCGTAGTGGGCGGTCAGCAGGCCGTGGGACACGAGGAGCGCGCGGATGCGGTCGTACGCCACGCTGTCGTCGTCCGCGTAGGCGCAGATCGGGAAATGCACGGTGACCGCAGACGGCGCGATCTCGCCCTCGACGAACGAGAGGCACGTGATCGGCGGTTTCTTCTCGAACGGACCGTCACCGCCGGCCGCGATCCGGCAGAGCGCGGCGCCGTCGCCCGGGCGGTGGCTCGGCGCGGCGGCGCACGCGGCCTCGACGTCGGCGGCCGTGGCGCCGCGGTGCCGGCGGTAGACCTTGACGCGCGCCTCGGGGCCCGACGCGAGGTCGAGGGAGAAGTAGATGGGCTGGTCGAGCTCGGGCCCGCGGCCGGGCGCATCGCGGTAGTAGGCGCGGTAGCTGGACGCGAGGCCGAGGCGGGTCAGCGCCTCTTCGAGCAGCTGCGCCGAAGCCTCCGGGCCCTGCGACAGGAGGTTGTAATACACCTTGAAGGCGGGCGTGCTCCCAGGCTTCCACGCGACGGCGTGCCAGACCGCGAAGATGCCGCGGGGCTCGCCAGGAAGGAACAGATCCTCGATGCGTCGCGCCCGGTCGAGGGGCACGCCGAGCTCACGGCCGAGGCGCTCGCTCAGCGCGCGGCCGGCGTGCTGGTTCGAGCAGAGGTCCGGCGCCTCGCCCTGCGCCTCGACCATGAAGCGCATCTCCGGCAGGCGGGCGCCGAACGCGACGGAGTACTCGTAGGGGGTACCGTCGTTCGAAGCGTCGGACCAGCGCAGGGGGCGCTCACCGATCGCCCGCGAGCCCCACGGCTGCACCATCCGGCGGAAGATGGGGATCAGCGGGTTGTCCTCCGGAGGGATGCCCACCGCGCGCGAGAGCGCGGTGATCCCCTCGACGCCGTGCTCCTCGTAGCTCCGCGCCGCGATCCCGGCGCGGCTGCGGGACGCCACCGGCGCCCCCCCCTGATCGGACACACGCCCGTCTCGATCCATCCAATCCTCCAGGCCCCGAGCGCCACTACCCCGAAAGCGGCTCGAATTCCGCGAGGTCGTGCCCAAGGACCTCGGGCATGTAGAGCGCCCCGCAGCCCTTGCTCCGTGGCGACGCGTCTGCCAGCTCCCGCTCGCCCCCGGCGCGGCCAATCTGCCGCATGTGCTCGGTCATGCTGATACGGTACGGCTCTACCAGCAGCCCCCCATCGTCGTTCGCCACGGTGCAGACGAGCTTGTGATAGATGCGTGCGTGCGGTCAAGAACAATTGTATGCCGCACGGGTGAAGCTCCAGCGGAGTCTCATCCTGCTGACCTCCGGCGCGGGCGCCGCGCGCCGATGCCATGTGCCATCGTCCCGGAGTACAGGGTGCTCGCGGGCTTCGTCGAGCTCTCGGCCCTGCCGCTCACGCCCACGGTAAGGCCGACTGTGAGGATCTGTCTGCTCTCGACCCGAGCCGCACCGAGCGACCGAGGGCGCTCGGGGCCCCGCGCACGCCCGAGGCCGCGTCGACGCCGGCGCGCGCGCTTTGAACGGCGGCGACCCCGGGGCGTCGCGTCCGCGCCGCCTGCTCCTCTCATCCGGGGTTGCCGCGCAGCGCGGTGATCGGCATGATCCATCGCCGTGCCGAAAACCTATCAGGAGACCGAGCGGGCCAAGCCGAGACGCCCCCTGAGGCGCGAGATCCTCAAGCAGCTCGTCGGGTTTGGCCTCTTGGGCGGCGTTGTCTCCTACCTGGCATATTATTACGAGCGCATCCCTGAACCGGTCTCGCATCCCCGGCTGGCACATGTCGCCAACCTGACCCGCGCCAACCGCGAGATCTGCGGGGAGCCCTCGAACGAGGGGCTCCCCGTGGCGATCAGCCTGCTTTATAGCGACGACAAACAGACGTGGATCGAGTACGCGGCGGAGCGGTTCATGCGGCTCTGCCCCAACATCCAGGTCAAGCTCATCCCCATGGGGTCCATCGAGGGGGCGGACGCCATCCTGAAGGGCGAGGTGGATCCTGTCCTGTGGGCTCCGGCGGACGATCTCGTCCTCAGCTACCTGGAGCACCGCTGGAGCGCGCGCTCTGGCGAGAGGAGCTTCAGTATGGACGCCCGGGTGTCCCTCGTGAGCTCGCCGCTGGTCGTGCTGATGTGGGAAGATAGGGCGCGGGTGCTCGAGGAGATCGCGGATCTCGGTGGGAGCAGGGAGGGCCTCTGGATGAGGACGCTTTGCCCGCTCGTCCCCAGAGAGCCGGGCCCGGAGGAGCTCGCCATCGAGGACATGGTGCCCGGCCGTTGGCTCGACTGGTATGGTCCGGTCGCGCAGCAGGCGAGGCCGAGGCCAGCGCCCGTCGCGGAGGGGCAAGGCAAGCCGAAGCCCCTTTACCGGCAGGCACTCCTCACGCCGGAGGAGATCCAGCGCTGGGGTCGGGTCAAGATGGGTTACGCCTCCCCGCGACGAACGTCGGCCGGCCTCGAGACGGTTTACCTCATGGCCTACGACTACGTCCTGCCGCCGGACGAGCGGGACGCCCTGGAGGCGGAAGGAGACCGCGCCGGAAAGCAGCAAACCGTGGCAGGCGGCGGGCCGAGCGTGCGAGGGGAGCACCTCCGCGAGGCGTTCGAGGGGGCATTCCTGGACCGGAAGGACGCACTCCAGGACTGGCTCCGGCGATGCCAGGCCGGCCTGGAGGCCCCGCCGGAGACCTCGAGCTCCCTCGCGGAGACGATGTTCAACGTGGGGCCCGGGCTCTACGACGGCGTGGTGACGCACGAGAACCTCGTCTTCGAGGTGCTGGCGTGGGTCAAAGGCCATGAGAAATCGATCCGCAACGTGCGCGTCCTCTATCCGCGGCCGACCGTCGTGAACCAGCACCCGATCGTGTTCCTCCGGCCCGATCGGCCGGACCGAGCTGCGCTGCGCGAGCCTGCCAGCCGGTGGATCGCCTTCCTGCGGAGCGCCCCGATGCAGCTGAAGGCGATCGAGCACGGCTTCCGGCCTGCCAACCCGGAGATCTCGATCGAGGCTCACAACGAGCAGACGAACCCATTTTTGAGGCTGGAGCGCTACGGCGTCTCCACCGATGTCGTCCTGGAGGAGCCGCCGCGCGTGGACGGGGAGATCGTGATGGAGCTGATCCAGCTCTGGCAGGACGCGACCGGAAGGTACTGAGCGTCTGCTAAGGGGCGGGGGCAGGGGAGGGGCCGGGCGCGCTGGGGTTGGCCGCGTCCGGCGCGGGCGCAGCCTGGCCCGGAGCAGCCGGCGCGGGCGCAGCCTGGCCCGGAGCAGCCGGCGCAGCGGGCGCGCCGCTCAGGCTGTCGAGGTTNAGCGGGCGCGCCGCTCAGGCTGTCGAGGTTCATGATCATCGGGGGCCCGCCCTGTCCGCCGCCGAGCACGACCACCTTGGTGTTCTGCGATTTGGCGAGATCGAACGTGGCGTCGATGGTGCGCCAGCGCAAAAGATCGGGGGAGATCCTGCTAGCAA
Source organism: Sorangium cellulosum (assembly GCF_001589285.1). Lineage (GTDB taxonomy): Bacteria > Myxococcota_A > Polyangia > Polyangiales > Polyangiaceae > Sorangium > Sorangium cellulosum_G. Next base: position 7,985 of record NZ_JEMA01000944.1, read on the forward strand.
TGAGGTTGTAGTCCCGGATGCCGGCGGCCTCGGTGCGCTTGCGCTCCGCCTCACGTTCCTCGCGCACGAGCCTGTACTGGTACTCGAGCATGAGCTGTTCCTGGCGGTATTTCTCGGCGATCGCCCCCACGACCACGTCCGGCAGCTCGATGTCGGCGAGCCTCAGCTCCTCGAGATCCACATAGGAGCGCGCGCTGAGCCCTGTCGCGGTGTCCTCGACCTTGCCCAGCACCGGGATGTTCGCGAGCTCCTGGAGAAGGTCGCGTTCGCTCGTGTAGATCTCGTCCGTGGGCCGGCCGCCGAAGGTGCGCCGCACGTGGGCCTGGATCTCGGGGTTGATGAGGCGCTCGAAATACTCGGGCCCGACGTCCCTGTGGAGGTGCCCCAGCATGTCCAGGCGCGGACGGAAGCGCACCGAGACCTGCACGCCCAGATTGAGCCCCTCCGCGCTGAGGACATCGAACTCCAACGTGCGCTGCTGGAGGCGGATCTCGTAGATGATCACCCTGTTCCAGGGAGCGATCACGTTCAGCCCCTCGGGCCGGATGTGCTCGGTGTCCGTGCCGCCGCCGAAGTAGCGGTAGAGGACGCCGCTGTGCCCGGCCGGGATGACGATGAATATGCGGGGCCACAGGAAGCCGAGCGCGAGCAGGAGGAGGACCAGCGCCGTGTAGGTGGCGAACTGGGCCCTGCTCAGCCAGTCGCTCGCCCGCTCGCGAAAGGTGAGCTCCTCGTCGGTGTCGGTCCAAGGATCGTTCTGGGCCATGCTCTCTCTCCGGCGGTGGTGCTGGTGCCGCACGGGGAGGTCCTCCGGGCGGACGCCAGGCGCCTCGCCCCGGCTCTACACTCTCGTCGGCGGACCTGAGCGCAACGTCCGGCTTGCTGCTCGTGCCGGAAGGGCCCTCTGTTTCAGGTACTTTGGTCCCGAGATCAGGGCCACCAGGAAACCCCCGATGGGCGTGAGCAAGACCGAGAGGATGATCGCCGGCCAGAACCCGATCCGACGCGTGCTCCCGAGCAGACCCACGGCGAGCACGGTGAGGAGCGGGAGGAGGTAGACGAAGATCGGGCCTGGAGTCATGGGACCGTAGGTCGTCAGGCGTTCCAGCTTCCCTTGCCCTCTTCCTTGCGCATGCGATCCACCACCACCTTGGCCTTCTCGAACTCCTGCCGGAAGTACGCGCGCATCGCGTGGGGGTCGAAGTCGAGGAAGGTGCCGCCCGACTCGAAGTGCATCAGGAAAATCCTGCCGAGGGCGTGGGTGAATGCGCCCGCGAAGATGGGCACGCTGACCACGCCGAGGGTGGTGCCGAGGCCGGGCAGCATCTTCGCCAGGCTGGCTCCGATCGCGCTCCCCACGCCCACGCTCCCGAGGCCGGAGAGCAGGGAGTAGACGATCTTCTTCGCGATGGACGAGGTGAAGGGCACCCCGTAGAGGTCCGAGAGCTCCTTGAGCATCTTGGCCTGGACCCCCGAGATCGCGAGGACGTCGAAGAAGGGCACGGGCAGCACGCCCGCGCCGAGCGACCACATCACGTTCCGCTGGATGATCGCCTCCGCCCGGCCGGTGCGCGCGCCGGTAGCGAACGGCTCCGGATCGAACTCGCTCCTGTACTCGTGCCTCTCGTACCTGACGCCCTCGTCCGTTTCGGTCTTCGCCTCCTGCTTGAACTCCTGCTTGCCCGGCTGCTTCGTCTCGGTGGTCTGGACGGTCTCTGATGCCATCGCTCTGTCCTCCTGGATGCTTTGTCTGGAACGGAGTGCTCGGATGCCGCGCTCAGGCGAGCGGCTCGGCCGTGCCCTGGACGGGGGTGTCGGTGGTCACGTGCTCGACGGAACGGATCCTACCATACTCCATCGTCACCACGCGGTCAGCGCATCGGTAGTAGCGATCGTCGTGGCTCACCGCGATCACGGTCTTGCCCTGCCGCTTCAGGGCCGGGACCAGCTCCTCGTAAAAACGTTTGCGGAACTCGGGATCCTGGTCCGCGGCCCACTCGTCGAAGATGTGGATCGGTCGATCCTCGAGGAGGGCCACGACCATGGCGAGGCGCTTGCGCTGGCCCGTGGAGAGGTTGCGCTTGGTGAAGCGCCGGTCCTTGTAGGCGGTCTTGTCGTCGAGCTGCATCTCGGCGAGGAGCCGCTGCACGGCCGCCGGGTCGACGTCGAGGAGCCCGTAGAGCTTTGCGAACAGGTGAAAATCCGAGTAGATGGCCGAGAACAGACCGCGGTAGGACGCCGCGTTCTCCGGCTGGACGAGGACGCCGTCGGCGCGCAGCTCGCCGGCGGTCGGCTCGTAGAGGCCGGTGAAGGCCTTGAGGAACGTCGACTTGCCGCTCCCGTTCCCGCCGACGACGAAGATCACCTCGCCCGCGGCCACGGTGAGATTGACGGGGCCGATGCGGAAGGGCCTGGCGCCGCCCTCGGGGATGTACTGGTACTCCAGATCGCGGGCCTCGATGGTCGTGAAGCGCCCCTGCCACGGGCCCTCGACCTCCTCGGCAGGTGTGGCCGCGCGCGCGTTCGCGTCGAGCTTCTCCTCGAGCGCCTGCACCTGGGTGAGCGCGTGGTTCGAGCGGAGATAGGCCGGAAAGCCGCCCACGAGGGCCCCCAGCGGCCCCCACGCGAAGAGGACGCCGGACACCAGCGCAGCCAGGGTCGTCCCGTCGGTCTCGACGTGCAGCGGGAGGACGAAGACCAGCGCGCCGAGCATCGCGAAGAGGATACAGCTCGCGAAGATGATGTTGTCGTTGAAGATGTGGTTGGCCTCGGTGGTGGCCTCGCGAAGCGACGCGGAGCTCTGCGCGATGTCGTGGCGGATCTCCCGGGCGCGTCGCTGGTTGTACTTGGCCTCCTTGAACCCCCGGAGCAAGTCGGTCACGAGGTCGAAGAAGGTGAGGCGCTCCTGCCCCGACCGCTGCAGGTACTCCCCCACCAGCGCTTGCTTGGACAGGAACAGGACCACCCCGGCCATGACGAGGAGCGCCATCAACGCGAAGGCGGGGAGGGAGCGCCAGGCCAGGTAAACCGTCGCGAACGCGATGATGGCCACCGACTGCAGGAGGTTGGCAATGACCCCAGCGGAGTCGGATATGACCGACGTGTTCTCCGTGATCCGGTCCATGATCTCGGAGGTGCCTATGCGCTCCATGCCCTGGAGATCCGTGCGCTCGATCTTGATGATGATCCTGGTCCGTATGCGATGGAGCGCAGTCTCGATGAGCTGAGTCGTGCGATTGTAGGTGCGCCGGGCCGTGACGATGTAGAGGAGCACTGCCAGCCCGAACATGACGAAGAGCCGCAGGCCCGCGGTCTTCGGCTCCGTCGCAGCGATGTTCACGAGCGCCAGGATCAGCGTGTTCGCGGCGCCTGCCAGGGTCGCCGCCACCAGGATAGTACGGCGCTCTCCGGCGGCTTCGGCGGTGACCAGCTCGATGATCGTCATGCGCTTGTTTGCGGCGTTGCGCCAGGCGTACCTCGTCGCACCGCGTCGTCCTCGAGTATCCCATGAGATTTCGCCCTGGGGCAACTCAAAGGTCCGCGAGCGGCGCTCCAAGGGCATCCTCAGCGGCCTCGACCTGCGGCCCTGCGACATGGGAGCGACGGGGCGGGCGGCGAGCGGCCCGAGCGGACGAGCAGCAGGGAGGCCGCGGCGCTCGTGGCGCAGCACCGCCCGCACCGCTGGGCCTGGAGATCCCCCCGACCCACGCACGCGTGCTGCCCTGACACCGCACCTCGTCGTCCTCACTGAGGACCCGAATTCTCACCAATTCGCCTCACCACGCAGTATTCTCGCCCGGTATGGATCCTGCGTAGCGCGCCCCGAGCCGGAGGGCGTCTGGAGCGCGTCGCGGCCCATCCATCCACCCACGAGGGACCCCATGAGCTTCTTGAACAGGATCAGGCTGGCGTTCGCCGGCACATTCCAGGCGGATGTATCGACGGTCAACAACGATGTCCGCCACTTCGACAACGCGACGTTCAAGTCATCCTTTCAGGAGCTGCCGGAAGACAACTCTGCGAACGGCTGGTGGAACCCGATGGGCTCGGGCGCCTTCCGGCTGCTCGACTGCCGGGTTACGGGCGTCTGGTACGACGACGGCTCCTTCACCGATGACCCGACGAAGGACCCTGTGGTCGGCATGCTGATCGGTGGCTCGAACGACCGGACGAGCGGCAAGATGGTCGATCTCGATCCGCAATACCAGGTCGTCACCATGCTCTGGGGCCTCGACGTGCGGCTCACCGACGACGAGGGCGCGACCTCCTTCAGGGGCCGCTATCAGCCCAACGCCATGCGGGACGGCTGGCCCTACCGCAACCTGAACGCCAAAGGCGACGCCGCCTCCTCGGCCACCTTCCAGTCGGTGCTCGAGGGGGTGAGCTGGGACGAGGGCTCCGCGAAGACGAGCCGCTTCCTCCGCGAGCTGCGCGCCACCACCACGGGCGACCGGCTCTCCATCCGGATGGCGACCTTTGGCTTCTGCGACAAACCCAGCGACGCGCGCTACACGCTCGGCACGGTCGTCGGCAGCATCGGGCCCTACTTGCCGGGCGAGCCCTCGTCCTTCGTGCTCGGGCGGCGCTTCACCCCGGCGGCCAACCCCTTCATGTCCTGGAATGGCATCACCTTTTTCTCGGGCCTCGTGGACGAGAAATCCGGGACGCTCTTCCTCGATCTCTCGAATGCGCTCCCGATCGTCGATGAGATGGGCTCGCCGCACGACATCGGCCGCCTGAGCGTTGGCATCCTGCGCGACCCGACGCTGCCCGAGAAGACCGCGGTCAGCCCGGACACCTTCGAGGAGCTGGTCGAGATCCCGTATCGCGAGGCCGGCGAGAAGGGCCAGGCCCCCTGGGTCTCCAGGACCGGCGGCGTCTTCGCGGTCACGCTCACGCCCGACCAGGTGGCCCTGATCAAGGACCACCCGATCGCCCTCGTGAGCAGGGGCCCGGTCACCCCCGGCGCCCCCGGCGTCGGCCCCGAGTCGTGCCTTGACGTGGTGGCGATGCGCGAGAGCGAGGGCGGTCTTCTGGTGTGCGCCGAGCCGGAGGTGCACCGTATCGACGGGGCCGGCGAGACCTCCGCGACCCTCTACGCCGCCCGCTATGGCGCGCCGCTCGGCGGCGCTGCGCTCCAGCTCACCCAGTCGGGCAGGGTCCAGGCCCAGCAGGTGGCGCCGGGTGATGACCCCAACGCGCCAACGGCGGAGATCCCGGACTACGGCTGGCCGGAGGACGCCCTCAGCTTTTCGAGCTCCGTCGAGACCTCGCCGGAGGGCAAGGCAGAGCTCCGCATCACCACGCGCCCGCCCGGCAACCCGCGCAAGTACCTGGATGGCCAGATCTATGTGATCACCTACCAGTGCTCCGGCCAGACCAAAGCGGTGTTCCCTTTCTTCGAGGCCATCGCGCTGCACGTGCGCGACGCCTTCGAGGTGCCGGCCGACCCCACCTGGAGCGACATCGAGCCGATCTTCACCCAGTACGCCAACCTCTATCCGCTCATGAGCAAGCGGATCGTGAACCTCTCGAGTCCGAGCGACGTGAAGCTCCACGCGAGCATTTTGAAGCTCGCCTTCTCGCTCCCCATCACGGATCCGAACTACATGCCGGTGACGCGCGACCTGTCCGAGCCGAAGCGGCAGATGATCGTGAAGTGGCTCGAGAAGGTCGAGCGGGGAGGCGACGCCGTTCTCGACGCGGCGGCGGGGGCGCAGCCCGCGGCTCCGGCCAGGGCGCAGGCCAGGGCGCAGGTGAAGGCCCAGGCGAAGGCGCGCGACGCGGCGCAGGCCGAGGCCGGCGCCAGCACGACGGGCGGTAGCAGGCCGCGGTTCCCAGGCAAGTTCACGAGCACGACCGGCGGCTCGCGCCTGAAGTGAACGGGGGCACGGACGACACGCTTCGAAGGGGAAGAAGATGCTGAAGATCAGAGATGACATCGTCAACAAGATCCGCGCCGCTGCCGACGTCGCCGTCCTGCGCGAGGCCCTGCAGAAGGCCGTCGAGCTCGAGCACGCCACGATCCCGGCGTACCTCACGGCGCTCTACTCCATCAAGCAAGGCCAGAACGTCGAGGCCGCGCAGATCCTCCACTCGGTGGCGGTCCAGGAGATGCTCCACCTGACCATCGCCGCCAATGTGCTCAATGCCATCGGCGGCGCCCCGAGCATCGATCATCCGGGCTTCATCCCGGTCTTTCCGGGGCCGCTGCCGATGGGCGTCCACGAGGGATTGGCGGTGGGGCTCGAGAAGCTGACCCGTGGCCTCGTCTACAACACCTTCATGGTCATCGAGGAGCCGGAGGTGCAGCAGCACTTCCCGCTCAAGGCCCCGCGGCTCCACGCGGCCGCGCCCACGCCCAGGCCCAAGGCGCCCGCGTCGGGCTACGCCAGCATCGGCGATTTCTACACGGCGATCATCGAGAAGATCACCGAGCTCGGGCAGCACATCTTCACGGGCGATCCGGCCCGCCAGGTCGTCGATAATACCTGGTTCCCGGCCGATCAGCTGTTTCCCATCAGGACGGTGAGCGACGCGGCCAGGGGGCTCGGGGTGATCATCGAGCAGGGAGAGGGCACGGGCAAGTCGCCCGAGGATCCGGACAAGGGCATCGCGCACTACTACCGGTTCGCGGAGATCGTCTACGGGCGCAAGCTCGTGGCCGACTCGTCGGAGCCGTCCGGCTACTCGTACTCGGGCGCCCCCGTCACGCTGGATCCGGCCGGGATCTGGGATCTCTACCCCAACGCCAGGACGGTCGACTATGCGCCGGGGAGCCGGGCGCGGCACCTCGCCGAGCAGTTCAACTACAGCTACACGAGCCTGCTCCGGGCGCTGCACACCACCTTCAACGGCAGCCCCGACAAGCTCCGGAGCTCGCTCGGGCTCATGTTCGAGCTCAAGCTCCTCGCCGGTAACCTGGTCTCCACCCTCATCCCGGGGACCACGCTCTTCGCCGCGCCGACGTTCGAGTACACCCCGATCAGCGTCTGAGCGAGGCGCGCCATGACGGGGCCCCGGCCCGACCAGGTCGGGACGCGGCTCCGCCGCGGAACGTCACCGCGGCCTCGGCGGCGCGCTGGCGCCGACCCTGGCGCTTTGGCTCCTTGAAAACCGGGAGCATCGTCCCTGTCAGGATTTCTGATGCGCCGAACAGGCCGCCGGCGAGCTGGCGGACGCCGGCAGAGGGAAGCGCTCGGCCGAAAGGTACGGAGCAGGCGCGCTCATCGCCTCGGGCCACGTGGCGCCGCAGGCGACGACGCGGAGCGCCCGCAGCACGCCCGCATGCGCGACGAGGAGGTGCGGAGACGCCCCTGTAGGTGGCCCATACGCCTGAGAGAGCGCGCGCCAGAACGACCGCACCCGGGCCTCGACATCGAGCGCCGATTCGCCCCCGGGCGGGCCGACGCGCTCCCAGCCGTCGAGCCACGCGGCGTACGCGAGCGGGTCGTCGCGCTCGATGTCGGACCAGGCGCGCCCCTCCCAGGCGCCGTAGGCGATCTCGAGGAGGCGCTCGTCGACCACGTGCGGCGCCCCGAGGCGCGACGCGAGCTCGGCCGCAGGGGCGGCGCAGCGGGAGAGCGGGGAAGACCAGACCGCGCGCGGGCGCAGGCAGCGATCGGCGAGCGCGCGCTCGATCGCGGTCGCGGCGGCCTCCGCGGAGAGCTCCGCCGCGACGTCGAGGCGGCCGTAGCAGACGCCGGAGAGCGGGACGGGGGCGTGGCGGAACGCGATGAGGCCGCAGGGGAGGGGATCCACGCGCGGCGCCCCCGGCTCAGCCGCCCCGCGCGATCGCGAGGGCGAGCAGCGCCGCGCACTCGGCGATCTGTTGCGTCGCGCCGAGGAAGTCGCCGGTGATCCCGCCGGCCCGCGCGCGGAAGCGGAGGCCGCAGATCGCCGAGGCGGAGGCCGCCGCGCCGACCATGGCCGCCGCCTCGGCGGCCGAG
>NZ_JEMA01000945.1 GCF_001589285.1 Sorangium cellulosum
CGGCGCCGACGCGGCGGCGCCCCCGCCGCCCCGCGCCCGCGCCCTCGCGTTCTTCGCGGCGATCGGCGCGGGCTTCGCGCTGGTCGAGCTCGCCGTCTTCCGGCACGCGCTCCTGCTGCTCGACCTGCCCTCGCACGAGCTCCCGGCCGCCCTCGTGATCCTCCTTGTCTCGGCCGGCCTGGGCGGCCTGCTCACCGCGCGGGTGGCGCCGAGCGCCGCGGCCGGGACCACGGCGAGGGTGGCCGAGGCGCTCGCGGCGGCCGCGGCGCTCGGCGCGGTGGGGCTCGTCCCGCTCGCGCGGTGGAGCCTCGGGCTCGGGTCGTTCCCGCGCGCGNGCGGTGGAGCCTCGGGCTCGGGTCGTTCCCGCGCGCGCTGCTCGCGGTCGTGCTCCTCGCCGCGTTCGGCCTGCTCGCGGGATCGCTCGTGCCGCTCGGGGTCAAGCTCGTCGCCGCGGCCTCTCCGGCGCTGCTCCCCCTGTGCTGGGCGCTCTCGGCCTCCGCCGGGGCGGCGGCCATGGCCCTCGGCGCGCTGTGCGCGATGAACCTCGGCTACAGCGCCCTGCTGCTCGGCGCCGGCCTCACGTACCTCCTGGCCGCGGCGACGGTG
>NZ_JEMA01000946.1 GCF_001589285.1 Sorangium cellulosum
CGCAGGGGCTATGACGACATCGACGCGGTCCGGGAAGAGGGCAGGAACGAGGGGCACACGCGAGGCCTGCGAACCGCGGTGCGGGACATGTGCGAGGTGCTCGGTATCGCGCTGTCGCCCGAGCGCGACGGGGCCCTCGAGGTCATGACGGGACCGGAGCTCTCCGCCCTGCGCCAGCAGATCAAGCGCGAACGACGCTGGCCATGACCCTGTAACGGCGTGCCGGCTCGACGGCGTTCGATCGACGGAGGCGCACAGCCAGACGTCTGGCCACGCACAGCCAGACGTCTGGCCACGTTCATCGTTGACCGTCCGTGGTCGAACGCGAAGCTCGGACAGCCACTCTTCTCCATCACGCAAGCGCCTCTCGAGCGAAGCGCCGAAGCATGCCTCTCCCCTCGCTTGCCTCGGCCCCGAAGGGCCATTCCTCGCATGGGCATCTGTACCGCCCACGCAATCGCCTGGGGCGCTGCGTCTGCCGCATGTGGATCCACGAAATCGGACATCCGACGAGGGGATCTGCCGATTGTCAAGAATCGTTAATTCGTCAAGAAACGTCAAGTAAACTCTGGCATTGAGTCGCTTGACAGCGCCCGGTCGCCATGACAAGTCTGCCCGCAACGCCACGAGCAGCAGGGCATTGCGCAGCTCTCCACGATGGCGAGGCGCGCCCGAACCCCTGCTGTTTCCGCGTTCAAAGGCTCGTCGTGCCAGAGGCTCAACGCTGCTGAGGACAGCAGCGGCGGTCTTCGGCTCGTCTTCGAGCACGAATTCGTCAACGCTCGCCCCTGGGAATGCCATGCCAAACAACCAAACCAAGCTCTCCGACATCGTGTCTCGCCATGCCCTCCTTCGTCGAGCCTTGCACGCCGTGCTGCTCGGGATCTCGGCCAGCGCCTGGGGCTGCGGCGACGCCGAGCCGGTCGCCGAGGACTCGGCCCCGCTGGTCGTCAGCGGCCCGGCCAGCGCGCCCAGCCGAGGCCTGCGGGCCGTTCCAGACAAGGCGCAGGCGTCCTCGTGGATCCCGAGCGACGTCTCCGACGTCCGCGTCGTGATCAAGTTCCACGAAGGGACAGGCGTCCGGCTGCGCGGCTCGCTGCTGAGCAGCGATGGGCTCGGCGTCCTCTCGAGCGCCGCAAACGGCCTCGACGCCGATCAGCTTCAGCGTGATCTGGGCAGCATCGCCGCGCTGCTCTCGCGTCGGTCGATCGCCGTCGAGCCCTTGTTTCCGCTGCCCGAGGCGCGGCTCTCGTCGCTCAAGAGCAACGGCGAGCGACGGAGCGCGAGCCGGCTCCCGGAGCTGTCGCTCTATTTCGACGCCCCCTGGTCGGGAGGCTCACGGAGCGCGCTGGTCGAGCTCGTGGAGGCGCTGAACGCCCACGCCAGCGTGGAGATCGCCTACGTGCAGCCGAAGCCAGAGCTCGCGACCGCGGCCCCGGAGGCGAGCGCCGGGCTCGTGGCCCTGGACGCGAACACGCCGGATTTCACCTCCCTGCAAGGCTACGTGAACAGCGACGCCAACGGCATGGGGGTGGCCGAGGCGCGCGCGCTCCCGGGCGGCCGCGGCGAGGACGTCCGGATCATCGACGTCGAGCAGTTCTGGATCGCCGATCACGAGGATCTCCCGGCGCCTTTCTTCTACGCACCCGCGTCGGGCTCGGGCGACGCGAGCCACGGCACCGCCGTGGCAGGCGTCATTGTCGCGCAGGAGAACGGCTTCGGCGTCACCGGCGTCGCGCCGCTCGCGGGCGTCGGCTACTCGAGCTGGGTGGACATCGGCGTCGCGCCCGCGATCGCGCAGGCCGCCGCGCAGCTCGACGCCGGCGACGTCGTGCTCATCGAGGTGCACGCTCCCGGCCCGACAACGACAACGTGCGGCTGCAACCAGGGCCAGTGCAACTACCTCCCCATGGAGTTCTGGCCGGCCGAGTTCGATGCGATCCAGACGGCGACGGCCAACGGGATCGTCGTCGTCGAAGCGGCCGGCAACGGCTCGGTGGATCTGGATCACCCAACGTACGCCGGCGCCTTCGACCGCTCCGTCCGGGACTCCGGCGCCCTGGTGGTGGGCGCGAGCCTGTCGAGCTCACGCGGCCCGACCTGCTACAGCAACAGCGGCGGCCGCGTGGATGTCCATGCCTGGGGACAGGACGTTGTCACGACGGGAGGCTCCGGTGACCTCTACAGCGGGACGCTGGGGGAGCGGGACCGCTATACCGCAGGGTTCGCCGGGACGTCGAGCGCCTCCGCCGTCGTGAGCGGCGCCGTGGCCGTGGTGCAGGGCGTGGCGCAGCAAGCGTCAGGGCCGCTCACGCCGCAAGCGCTGCGCGATCTGCTCGTGAATACCGGCAAGCCGCAGCAAGATGAGCTGAGCCGCGAGATCGGCCCGCTCCCGGATCTCGCCGCGGCGGCGCCCCTGGTGGCCGACCCCGGGAGCTGCGGCGACAACGTCTGCTCCGCGCTCGAAAGCTGCCAGTCCTGCGAGGTGGACTGCGGGCCCTGCTCGACCTGCGTGCCCTCGGGCTGCGAGGCGGCGGCGCACGTGACCGTTCCTTACGTGAACAACGGCCCCATCAATACATGCGTGTTCTTCGACGCAGCGAACTCGAACATGCAGTCCTGGAACATGGCGACCGTCGAGCTCAATGGAGTCAGCTTCCTGAACACGTGGGTCTCGCCCTCGAGCTTCCCCCCTGCCTGCGACGGCGGGTACTATCTGCGCCTGGTCGGCGACTTCGCCTGGTCTCACGTCGAGGTGAACTGAGCCGACGCCGGCTGCGCTGCGCGCGCCCCCCGCCCGCCCAGGCACACGCGCGCGTAGTCGGCGACCATCCTCTCCAGCGAGAACCGCTCCCTCGCGCGCTCCCACCCCGCCGCCCCCATGAGCGCCCGCCGCGCCGGGTCGTCGGCCAGCTCCACGAGCGCCCCCGCGAACGCCTCGGCGTCGCCCGGCGGCACCAGCCGCCCCGTCACGCCGTCGTCCACCTGCTCGGCCATGCCGCCGACAGCGGTGGCCACCACGGGCAGCCCCTCGGCCATCGCCTCGAGCGACGCGTTCGGGCACCCCGCGGGCTCGGCGATCAGCGCGAACACGTCGAGCTCGCGCAGGAAGCCGCGCGCGTCGGCGAGCTCGCCGACCCACTCGACCGACAGCCCCGCCGCCATCCGCCGCAGCACCTCGGCGTGCGCCTCCGCGCCGCGCTCGACGCCGCCCGCGATGCGCAGCACGTGCGGCGGCAGGCGCGGCGCCGCCAGGCGCAGCGCCGCGAGGAGCTCGTCGAGCTTCTTGTGCGGGTGGATCCGCGCCGCCGTCCCGATCNAGCTCGTCGAGCTTCTTGTGCGGGTGGATCCGCGCCGCCGTCCCGATCACGAGC
>NZ_JEMA01000947.1 GCF_001589285.1 Sorangium cellulosum
CGGAGCCGCGCCGGCCGCGGGCGCCTCCGGGGCAGCTCGGCCCGCGCTCGAGGTGAGCGTGCGGGGGGCCTCCGAGGCCGAGCGGCTCCGGACCTCCGCGCAGGCGGTCCAGGTGATCGAGACAGTGGAGGCGAAGCGGCAGTCCGCGGACCTCGGCGAGGTGCTGTCGCGCGCCGAGGGCGTGGGCGTGCGCCGCCTCGGCGGGCTCGGCTCCGACGCGCGCTTCTCGCTGAACGGCCTCACCGAGGACCGGATCCGCTTCTTCCTCGACGGCGTGCCGCTCGACCTCGCCGGTCACACGTTCGGCGTCGCCAACGCCCCGGTCAACCTGATCGATCGCGTCGAGATCTACCGCGGCGTCGTGCCGCTGCGCTTCGGCGCGGACGCGCTCGGCGGCGCGGTGAACCTGGTGACCGATCGCGACACCCGCGGCTCGCGCGCGTCGGCGTCGTACCAGGTCGGCTCCTTCGGCACGTACCGCCTGACCCTGAGCGCGCGCCACACGCACGAGCCCAGCGGGCTCTTCGCGCGCGCGAGCGGCTTCCTCGATCGCGCGAAGAACGACTACCCGATCGACGTCATGGCGCTCGACCCGGAGAGCGGGCGCCTGTCGCCCTCGCGCGCCCGCCGGTTCCACGACGGCTACTTGGCGGCCGGCGCCGACGCCGAGGTCGGCGTCGTCCGGCGGCCGTGGGCCGACCGCCTGCTCCTGCGCGGCTTCTACGTCGCGCACGACAAGGAGGTGCAGCACGGCGGGCTCGTCGACATGCGCGACGGCCGGGTCGTGTCGCCTCCCTTTGGCGAGGTCGCCTTCGGCAGGCAGACAGGCGGCGCGCTCCTGCGCTACGCGCAGCCGTTCTTCGGGAAGGTGCGGCTCGACGCCCTGGCGGGGTACTCGTACGTGCGCACGCCCTTCCTCAACGTGGCGAGGTGCACCTACGACTGGTCCGGCCGCTGCGTGGAGCGCCCGTACCGCGGGGAGCTCGAGGAAACGGCGAACGACCAGAGCGTCCACCAGCACACCGCCTTTGCCCGCATCAACGCGGCCTGGAGCGCGGCACCCGGGCACACCCTGCGCTTCGGGCTCTCGCCGACCCGCATGACGCGCACAGGGAGGAACCTCGTCGTCGCCGATCCCGACAAGGATCCGCTCACCGCGAAGCGGGACCTGTGGAGCGGCGTGGCCGGCGTCGAGCACGAGGCGATGCTGTTCGATGGCCGGCTCGCGAACATCGCCTTCGCCAAGCTGTACCTCCAGGGGGTCCGGACCCGGGAGAACTTGCCGAGCGGCCTCCTCGGCGACGTCGACAGGACGATCCGCCGGATGGGGGCAGGGGACAGCCTGCGCTTCCGCTTCACCGACGCGCTCTACGCCAAGGCCTCGTACGAATACGCCACCCGCCTGCCGACGCCGGACGAGCTGTTCGGCGACGGCGGGCTCGTCGTCTGGAACCTCCACCTCGATCCGGAGGTGAGCCACAACGTCAACCTCGGCGTGACCCTGGAGCGCGCGGAGACGGCCGCCGGACAGCTCCGGCTCAGCGCCAACGGATTCGGTCGCTCCACCGGGGGCCTGATCACGCTGCGGAGACACCTCGGCTACTCGAAGTACGGCAACACGCTGTCGGCGCGATCCGTCGGCGTCGAGTCGACGGCCGGGTGGACGTCCCCGGGCGACTGGCTCTCGCTCGACGGTCACGTCACATGGCAGGACTTCCGGGAGGGCTCGACAGGAGCTCGCATCCAGAACCAGCCGTACCTGTTCGGCGGTGTCTCCGCGCGCGCGCAGTGGCCAGGGATCGCGGCGCGCGGCGATGTCCTCTCCCTGACGTGGTACGCCGATTACGTACACGCCTTCCTCGTCGGTCCAGAGGACCACGGCGCCTCCCGCTCCAAGGCGGAGATCCCGTCTCAGCTCGTGCACACGCTCGCGCTCACCTACCTCGTCGAGCGCGGCCGATCGACGGTGAGCTCGACTGTCGAGGTGCAGAACCTCACCGACGAGAAGGCCTTCAGCTTCTACGGCATCCAGCGCCCCGGGCGAGCGGCCTACGCCAAGCTCGCCTTGAGCCTGTGAGCCGCAGCTCGTGCGAACTCAGCCCAACCAGACACAAGGAGATCCCTCGATGTTATCTCGTGCGCGCTACGCGAATGCGCTCCTCTTGACGCTGCTCCTCCCTTGCTTCGCCGCCTGCGGGGACGACACGGGCGGCGGCGCCGGCGGTGGGGGCACCGGCGGGGCTACCAGCGGCACGGGCGGAGCGCCCGACACGGGACCGATGTACGCCCTCACGGTCCAGGTGTTCGGGCCGGACGGCGGCGACACCCAGAGCTACATCCTCGTGACGGACACCCTCGACAGCGATCAGCCGCTGTCGCTGGACGACGGCGTCGAGGTGCTGGGGCGCGCCCTCGGGGTCGGGCCGGACGGCGGCGGCGCTGTGTTCGTGGCGAGCGACGCCGCGGCGACCGTGACCCGCTACGACCTCCAGCAGGACGGCGGCCTCGAGGAAGGGGATACCGTCAGCTTCCAGGGCAAGGGCCTCGCGAAGATCGGCGAGTATGGCAGCCAGTTCCACTTCGTCTCGGGGACGAAGGCGTACTTCTTCGATGGTCCCACCGCGCAGGTGGTTGTCTGGAATCCCGAGGAGATGGCGGTCACGGGCGACATCCCGCTCGAGTCGCTCGTGGTCCCGGACGCCATCCTCACGTACTCCTCCGCGCCGCCGCTGCGCCTGGGCGACGACGTGATCACCTTCGGCGGCTGGCGGATAGGCCCGGAGGTCCCGAGCCTGGCCGCTGTCGTCGTCGTGGACAGCGCGACCGACGAGGCGACCGTCGTCACCGACGAGCGCTGCGGCTACGTGCGCGACGGCGTCGAGGGGCCCGACGGCATGATCTACGTGGCCACCGAGGCGTACGGCGCGGCGGTGCACCGGCTCAACCCCGACAACGCCGCCGCCCCGTGCATGCTGCGCTTCGACCCCGAGACGAGGCAGTTCGACCCCGATTTCCACGTCGAGATCAGCACGCTGTTCGACGGCGACACCGCCGGCTCGCTCTTCGGCGGCCCTGACGGCAAGGCGTTCCTGCGCGTGCTCGACGAGAGCGCCTTCGAGATCGCGGCGGACACCCACCCGCGGGTGCTGGCGAGCGCGGCGGCGTGGAGGTGGGCCAGCGTGACGCTCGGAGATGCCCCAGAGGCCACGGTGCTCGACGCCGAGCCGAGCGGCGGCAGCGTCCTGAGCGTCGCGCTCGGCGACCGCACCTTCCTGCTCGAGTTCGCGGGCCAGGAGTCCACGACGCTCAGCGAGCTCGGGGAGGAGGGCCCCGGCGCCGCGGCCCTGACCGCCCCTGGGCTCGCGTTCTCCGCCGTGAAGCTGCGATGACGCGCGCGCCCGATCGTGAAGACGCGATGAGGGGCGACGCTGCCCCGGGCCCCCGCTCGCCGCGGGGCCCGCGGCCGCGGCCGCGGTACGGCGCGCTCATGAAGATCGTGCGGCGCGTGCACATGTACCTCGGCCTGCTGCTGTTTCCCTGGATACTGATGTTCGGGATCAGCGGCATGCTGTTCAACCACCCGGAGATCGGGCGCGACATCGATCGTCGGCACCTGTCCGGAGAGCAGGTGTCGGCGCTCACCGGGTTCCAGCCCTGGGACCCGGACGCGCTGGCGCGCCGGGTCGTCGCGCAGCTCAACGCGGGGTCGCCCGCGCCCTACACGCTCGACGAGGACACCTCGGGATCGTTCTCCGGCTGGCCGCTCCTCGCGGCGCCACGCGGCGACGGGGGGCGTCAGGTGGTGATCCTGCGCCTCGACGACGGCAGCGCGACGGTCTCCAGCCACGCTCCCGAGCCCGCGGCCCCGGCGCCCCCGTTCGCCGGCGCCGCGATCGACCTGCCCGATCACCGGATGGCGGCGGTGCAGGAGCAGATGAAGGAGCTCCTGCCCAGGATGGGTGTCGAGGCCAAGGGGCCCTTGCGCGCCCACCCGAAGATCGCCCCCGAGCTGCGCTTCCGCATGCGCGACGCCGAGGGCCGCGCGTGGAACGTCACGTACAACCTCGGCACGGGGCGCCTCGACGGGCGGCTCGACGGCGGTCCTGGGCGCCCCCGCCTCGTGGAAGTGCTCGAAACACTTCACAAAACGCACCACTTCCCCGTGCACGGCGGGATGACCTGGGTCTGGGCGCTGTTCGCGGACATCACCGGCCTCACCCTGGCGGTGTGGGCGCTCAGCGGCCTCGTGATGTGGTGGCAGATGAAGCCGACGCGCGTCATCGGCGCTGTCGCTGTCGCGGCGGCGCTCGCGCTCTTCGCCGTGGTGATGAGCGGCACGGCGTCGGACGTCCTGTTCGGGCCCGCCGAGAAGGACGGGCCCTGAGCGCGCCGCGAGGCTGGGAGCCTGAGCGCGGCGCGCCCGCGCCCGCGGGAGGCGATCGCGGGCGCGGGCGGCCGGATCAGGCCCCCAGCGTCGCGCCGCCGTCGACGCAGAGGTCGTGCATCGTGATGTGCCGGGCCTGATCCGAGAGCAGGAACAGCACCGCCGCGGCGACGTCGTCGGTCGAGGCGATCCGGTTCAGCGGGATCCCCAGCTTGAACGCCGCGGGCGAGCCGGCGATGACCGCCTGCGCGCCGCAGTCGTCCGACCAGAGCGCGCGCTGCATCGGCGTGTCCGTCGAGCCAGGGGACACCACGTTGCACCGGATGTCGTGCTGCGCGAGCTCCAGACCGAGGCACTTCGTCCACTGGGCCGCGGCCGCCTTCGAGGCCGCGTAGGCCGACATGTGCATCCGCGGCGTCCGCGCGGCGTTGGAGCCGACCGTCACGATCGACCCGGACCGGCGCGGCACCATGCGGCGCGCCACGGCCCGGCCCACGTTGAACACCCCCGTCGTGTTGACCGCGAAGGTGCGCTCCCAGTCCTCGTCGCTCAGCGAGAGGGCGGGGCTCACGCGCAGCACGCCGGCCACGTTGACCAGCAGCTCGATCGGGCCGAGCTCCCGCTCGACCCTGTCGACGACGCGCTCCACGGCCCGGCCGTCGGCGACGTCCGCCGCGTGGGCGGCGGCGCGGCGATCGCTCGCCTTCAGATCGGCGACAACGGCGCCGAGGCGCTCCTCGTTCGCGTCCAGCGCCGCCACGGCCGCGCCGCGCGCCGCGAGCGCGCGCGCGACGGCCTCTCCGATCCCCTGCGCGGCGCCCGTGACGAGCGCGGTCCTGTGCTTGAACTCCATCGGTTCACTCCTCGTCATGCCCTGTCGAGCCCGTCCATGACCCGGTGCCGCTCTGCGTGGTAGGCCTCCTCGGACAGGCTCGCCTTCCAGTAGGGAATCGCGTACATCGCCTCGCGCCCGAGGCCGCGCTCGTCGAGCAGGTGATCGCGGATCGCGAGGACGGACGACGACTCGCCCGCGACCCACGCGAACACGCGGCCCTCAGGCCATGTCAGGGCGCGGACGGCGTCCTCCAGCCGGGGGCTCGGGGCGCTCGATCCATCCAGGGTGACCCATGTCAGCGCGACGTGCGGTGGGCGCGCGAGGTGCTGTATCTCCGACGCGTCGGGGACGGCCACGAGGGCGTGGCCGCGCGCCGTCGCCGGAAGGGTCTCGAGAAGCGCGGCGATGGCCGGCAGCGCGGAGAGATCGCCCGCGAGAAGGTACCAGTCCGCCGGGCCGAGCATCGGATCGGGGCCGCCGGGCCCGGCGACGCCGAGCCGGTCGCCGGGCCTGGCGCGGCGCGCCCACCGCGACGCGGGGCCGTCGTCCCCGTGCAACACGAAGTCCACGTCCAGCTCTCCGGCCTGCGCGTCGTACCTGCGCACCGAGTAGGTCCGCGTGATCGGCCGGCGGGGCAAGGGAGGCCACACGGGCCCCTCGGGGCCCAGCGTGGGCAACTCCGGCGCCGCCTGGTCGCCGCGCGGGAAGAACACCTTGATGTGCGCGCCGTCGCTCCGCGCGGGGAACCCCGCGATCGCCTCGCCGCCCAGCGTGATCCGCCGCATGCGGGGGGAGATCGCCGTCGCGCGCAGCACCTCGAGGAGGCGCGGCGGCGTGCGCGCCACCGCCTTGACCGGGGATGTCTCGGTTCGACTCATGGTGACCTGCGATGTGCCTCGTTGATGACGTGGGCTGTCAGCCCGTGGCCTCCTGGCCGGCCGCCTCCGCGCGCTGCCGCTGCGCGCGGCCTGCGTCGCGCGGGAGCCGCGTCGACAGGAGCTCCCACCACCCGGCCAGCGTCGGGCGCTCGGCGAGCTCGACGAAAGCGATATCGATGCCTGCCTCGCGCCACCGCTCGACGAGGGTCATGATGCGGATCGAGTCGAGCCCGAGATCGAGGAAGCTCTCGTGCTCGGAGATCATGGCGACGGGCTGCTCCAGGATCTCGGCGACGTCGGCGCGCAGGCGATCGACGCCAGGCGCCCTGTCGAGCGCCCACCCGGGCGGCGCCGCCACGTCGCGCGGCGGGACACCCGCCCTGTCGCGGGGCGCGAGCGCGGCCACCACCTCGCTTGTCGGGAGCGCGACGCCGCACCGCTGGGCCACGTAGGCGATGGCCATCTCGTGCTGCTCCCGGGAGAAATCCGCTGTCGCGTCGGTGACGAAGAACGGCTGGATGTCGTTCATGAACGCCTCGCACGCCGTCAAGAGGCACCCGATGTGCGCGTAGACGCCGCACACGATGAGCTGATCGCGGCCCCACCGGCGCATGAGCTCCAGCAGCTCGGTGCGCTGGAAGGCGCTGTAGCGCCACTTGGTGAGGACGGTGTCGCCGCCTCGCGGCGCGAGCTCGCTCACGATCCCTTGCTTGTCCGGCTGCTGCGTGAGCCCGGGTCCCCAGAGGTCCAGCAGCAGGCCGCGCTGCGCGTCCGTCTGCTCGCCTGGCTGCTGCGTGTACACGACAGGGATCCCGCTCGCCGCGCAGCGCTCCCGGACGAGGCGGGTGTTGGAGAGCAGCTCGACGACCGGCGACGCCCTGGTGTCGTAGTAGCCGAGGAAATACTGCTGCATGTCGTGGATCAGGAGGACTGCGCGCCTCGGATCCGGGCGCCACGACACCCGGCTCTGCGGGATCTCGTCGGCGCGTGGCATGGGATAGGTCTGGATTCTGGGGATGCCCATGGTGGTTCCTCTCTCACGTTGTCACAACGTCTCGTGTCGGCGGGCCGGCGGCGCGCCGCCGCCTCCGCCCGCGCCGCGGTTCAGGCGCGCGCGCCCTGATCGAGCCGCTCGGCGATCCACCGCCGGAGCGCCTTCTTGTCGACCTTGCCGACGCTCGTCGTGGGCAGGGCGTCGAGCCACTCGATGCGATCGGGCACCTTGTACTGCGCGACGCCGCGCTCGCGCAGGAAGGCGCTGATCTCCCGCGCGGCCGGCGGCTGCCCGCGGGGCACGAGGAACGCGCACGATCGCTCGCCGAGGAGCGCGTCCGGCATGGAGACGAGCGCCGCGTCGCGCACCGCCGGGTGGGCGAGGACGTGGTTCTCCACCTCCTCGGCCGCGATCTTCTCGCCCCCGCGGTTGATCTGGTCCTTGGCGCGGCCCTCCACGATCAGGTAGCCGGCCGGCGTCCGCCGCACGAGATCGCCGGTGCGGTAGAAGCCGTCGCGCGTGAACGCCTTCGCGTTGTGCGCGTCGGCCCTGTAATACCCGCGGATCGTGTAGGGGCCTCGCGTGAGCAGGTGGCCTACCTGGCCTGTCTCGACGTCCTCGTCCTCGTCGTCCACGACCCGGATCTCGTCATGGGGTGAGATGGGCCGGCCCTGCGTCTCGAGGGTGATGTCGTCCGGATCGTCGAGGCGGGTGTAGTTGACCAGCCCCTCCGCCATCCCGAACACCTGCTGGAGGGCGCAGCCCAGCGCGGGCCGCACGCGGCGCGCGACCTCGGCGGAGAGCCTGGCGCCGCCCACCTGGAGCACCTTCAGGCTCGACATGTCGTGTCGCGCCGTCCGGGCCGACTCCAGCCACAGCGACGCCAGGGGCGGCACGAGGGCGGTGATCGTGACCTTCTCCCGCTCGATCCACGCAAACGCCTCGTCCGGGCTGGGGCGGCGGCTGAGCACAACGCGGCCGCCGGCGTACAGGGCGCCGAGGCTCCCGGGCGAGCTGAGGGTGAAGTTGTGCGCGACAGGGAGGACGGCCAGGTACACGCTCTCGGCGTCGAGCGCGCAGATCTCCGCGCTGGCCCGCACGCTGTAGAGGTAGTCGTCGTGCGTCCGCGGGATCAGCTTGGGCACGCCGGTGCTCCCGCCCGAGAGCTGAAAGAAGGCGACGTCCCCCGCGGCGGGGCGCGGGAGCGCGACGGGGTCGATGTACAGGCTGGAGAGCGCGGTGAGATCGCCCGGATCGCCGGCCACGATCACGTGCTTCAGGGTCGTGGCCTCGCGCTGGACCTGCCTGGCGAGCTCGCGGTAGTCGAAGCCCCCGTCCCGGTCCGCGATGACGTAAGCGACTGCCCCTGTGTGCTCGCAGAAATAGCCTATCTCGGAGCGCCGGTGGGCGGGCAGCGCCAGCACGGGGAGCGCACCGAGCCGGAACAGCGCAAAGCACACATCGAAGAACTCCGCGATGTTCGGGAGCTGGACCACGACGCGGTCCCCGGGCTGGATCCCCAGGCGAAAGAGGCCCGCGGCGAGGCGATCGGCGCGCCTGTCGAGCTCACCGTAGCTCAGCCGGCGGCCGTCGCCGACGAGCGCGATCCGGTCCGGGTGCCGCGCCGCGCGCTCGCGGAGCAGCTCCCCGAACGTCTCGCCGCGCCAGGTGCCGGTGCGGCGGTAGAGAGCGGCCAGCTCGGGCGGCCATGGAGTGAAGCCGTCCAGCGACGGCCGGCGCTCCTTCCACACCGCGCGCTCCAGCGCGTCCTCGCCAGGCCTCATGCGATCTCCGGCGCCCGATCGAGGCCGAGCGCTGTCAGCATGGTGCCGAGCTTGGCGGAGGTCTCGGCGAGCTCGCGCTCGCCGTCGGAGCCGATGACGATCCCGGCGCCGGCGTACAGGCGGAGCGCGCGGCCGGCGATGTCGGCGCAGCGGATGGCGACCGCCCACTCGCCGTCTCCGGTGGCGTCGCACCAGCCCACGAGCCCGGTGAAGAAGCCCCGATCGAAGGGCTCGATCGCCTCGATCGCCGCGCGCGCGCGCCCGGTGGGGTACCCGCAGACAGCGGGCGTCGGGTGGAGCGCGGTGGCCAGCTTCATCGAGGAGATCGAGAGATCGCGCAGCTCCCCGGTGATCCGGCTCGACAGGTGCCACAGGTTCGCCGTCTGCGTGAGCGACGGCTCCTCGGGGACGCTCAGGCGCCGGCAGAACGGCCGGAGCGCGGCGGCCACCGCGTCGACGACGATCGCGTGCTCGTGCCGGTCCTTCTCGGACGCGAGCAGGGCGATCGCCCGCCGCCGGTCCTCGTCCGGGTCCGGGCTGCGGATCGCGGAGCCGGCCAGCGGATTGGCGATCACCCTGAATCCGGAGCGGGACAGGAGCAGCTCCGGACTGGCGCCGATCAGGGTCCGGAGCCGCGCGCTGGCGACGCCGCGATCGAGGCCGGACGCCCCGGCGGCAGGATCGGAGAGGTTGGCGGCGAAGGTGTAGCCGCTCCGGTTCTGCTGCGAGAGGCGCTGGAGGACGTGGCGGAGATCGACAGGCTCTCGCAGCGTCATCTCCAGCATCCTGGAGAGCACCACCTTGCTCAGCGCCTCGGACCGCATCAGGCCCACCGCCGTCTCGACGGCGCGCACGTACTCGCGGGGCTCCGGGATCCTGCGCAGCTCCTGGATCGCCGCGGGCGCCTCTCGCCGGAGGGCGTCCATGGCTGGGTTCAGCGGGCCGGCGGCCTGCACCGACCTCGGCACGATGAGGTGCGCGGGCGACGTGGTGTTGAACGGCACCGCGCCGACCACCATGGGGAGCCCCTGGCCCGCTCGCCCGTGCGTCGAGAGCAGCCGCGCGACGCGGTCGGGCAGGCGGTCGCCGTCGTTGGGCTCGAGGATCATGTCGTGCGCGCCCTGCGCGAGGAGGGTGCGTGTCGGCGACGAGAAGAAGAACGCCGATTCAGGGGTGTATTGCTTCAAGAGCTGCCCGGCGCT
Source organism: Sorangium cellulosum (assembly GCF_001589285.1). GTDB lineage: Bacteria > Myxococcota_A > Polyangia > Polyangiales > Polyangiaceae > Sorangium > Sorangium cellulosum_G. The sequence continues at coordinate 10,078 of NZ_JEMA01000947.1, forward strand.
CTGCGCGGGCAGGGCGACGGCGTCCTGCATCGAAATGGAAGAGGTCATCGAAACACTCCTTGCGAGGTGTGGAATCCGGTCGCGTTGGCGGCGCGGCGCTCGGGTCGGAGCGCGGCTGCGTCACCGCGCGACCGCGGCGGTGCTCCGGGCGCATGCGCGCTGTGGCCCCGGCGCGCGCGCTTGCGCGCTCGCGCCGCGGGGCGTCTCACGGGTGGATGCCCTGCGCGCCGTCCGAACGACAGCGCGCGCCGCGCGCGGTCGCAGCGGCTCCGGCGCCGCGCGCAGGGGCGCGGTCACCGACAGGCGCGCGCGCTCTGCCCGCGAGGGCGTCAAGGCGCGGCGTCGGCCCGAGCGTCGAAATGGGCACGTCGTCACATCCAGCTCCGATGGTCTTCGAGAGCCGCGTGGGCTCGAGTTCATCGGGCTCTGGACGTGAAGTCGCGGGCCGCTATGGCTACAAGTTTTTGATAAAGAAAATCAGTTTCAAGTGATTCATGACACGCTCACGGTGAGCTGTCAATGGTTCGCAGCGCCGGTCCCCCGGGGCGCCTGGCCGGCTGCGCTGGGCAGGCGCTTCTGCGTTGACATTCCACCCGAGCGCTGCCACGAGTCGCCCCGCCATCGGTGCTCGCCAGGCCATCGCCTGGCGAGCTGAAAAGGGAACCCGGCGAGAATCCGGGACTGCCCCCGCAGCGGTGAACGGGAACGACCATCACCATCGAGCACTGGGCCAAGCACTTGAGCGGCCTGGGAAGCGGTGATCAGTAGGAAGGCGACCGGCGACGGTCGCGGCGTCCGTGAGTCCGAAGACCTGCCGAAGGTGCGCGTGCCGGTGCTCCGGCGCGCGCTGACCTGAGCCTTCGAGGGGAAGGCGCGCAGGCTCTGGACCATCTCGCTCACGCGCGGTGCCGTAGCCCGTCACGCAGCCCCCTCGCTTGGCTCTCAGCTCACCCGAGCAGGGCTGGGTCGACGCGGGCAGGCGAGCGTGAAGGGTTCATCATTTCATCGTTGGATGCGCCGTCGTCGGTGCGAGGGCGCAGCGCGCGCGCTCGTGCTCGCTGCCGGCAGCGCCGTGGCGGGCGCGCCGGCGGCCCTCGCCGACGATCTGCGCGGGTCGGGGGGCGAGCAGGGGGGCGGGCGCGCTGCTGCAGCGACAGCCCCGCTGGAGGTGCGCGTCGAGGGGGATCGCGTGCGCGCGCCCGCGCCGCCGAAGGACAGATCCGTTGCGGGGTCCGTGCTGACCCGCGACCGCCTCACCGGCGCGGGGGTCGAGGCCGCGGACGTGCTCCGCACGCAGCCGGGCGTCCAGGTGACGGAGTCGGGCGGCTTCGGCGGACCGGCGACCGCCGCGATCCGAGGGGCGACCGCCGCGCAGACGCCTGTGTACCTCTCCGGTGTCCGCCTGAACGACGACGTCGCGGGGACCGCGGATCTCTCGCTCGTGCCCCTGTGGCTCATCGAGCGCATCGAGATCTACCGCGGCAACGCCCCCATCGAGGCCGATCGCCTCGGGCCGGGCGGCGCGATCTTCTTCGAGCCTCGCCGGCCTTCCCGGACGACGGCCGGCGTGGGCGCCATGGCAGGCTCGTTCGGCGCCAGGCGCGGCTGGGCGTTCGCCGGCGCCAGCGCGGGCTCGGTGAGCTCGATCGTCGGGGTGAGCGCCGAGGCCGCGTCGAACCGCTACGCGTTCGTCGACGATCGCGGGACGCTGTTCGACGCGGGCGACGACACCGTCCAGCGCCGGCGGAACGCCGACGTGCGCGCGCTCGACGCCTGGGCGCTCGCGCGCTTCGATCTCGGGCGCGGCGCGACCGTCGACGTGATCGCGAACGGCACAGGCCGCGAGCAGGGCGTGCCGCGGCTCGCGCTCTTGCCGTCCCGCAAAGCGCGCGGGGGATCCCGGCGCGTGCTCTCGTCCGTCGTGGCGCGCGTCCCGTTCGGCGACGAGGCGCAGCACACGCTCGAGGCGCGCACCTCGTTCATCGAGGCGCGCTCCGAGTTCCATGACCCCCTCCTCGAGCTCGCGCTGTTCACGCGCGAGCTCCGCCTCGCCGGCCGCCGCCTGGAGCAGGCGCTGGGCGCGACGCTCTACGTCTCCGATCGCCTGAGGGTGCGGCCCATGCTCTCCGTCGCGCGCGAGGGGATCTCGCGCGAGCCGGACGACATCCCGCTCGCGCGCGCGCGGCGCTCGTTCGCGCGCGGCGCCGTCAGCGCGGAGCTGCGCCTCGGCGGGGGGCTCGCGCTGCACGCCCTCGCGAGCGGGGAGTGCCACGCCACCGGCGTGGACCTGGAGCGCCCCTGCGACGTGCTCGCGCCGGCCGGGCGCGCCGGCGTGGAGGTGGGGAGCGATCGGCTCCGGATCCTCGCGACGGTGGGCCGCTACCTCCGCGTCCCGACGCTCGGCGAGGTGTACGGGATCTCCGGCGTCGTCCACGGCAACGCCGAGCTCGCGCCGGAAGCCGGCGTCACGGTCGAGGCCGGCCTCCGGGCGCAGACGCGGCGCGGCGAGGTGCTGCGCGGCGCCTACATCGACGCGTTCGTGTTCGGGCGCGCGGCCTCCGGGCTCATCGCGTACGCGCGCTCCGGCCAGGGCTACGTGGCCCCATACAACGTCGGCCGCGCCCGCGTGCTCGGCGCGGAGCTCCTGACCGGGGTCGAGGTCACCCCGTTCCTCCGCGCCGAGATCGCGGCGACGCTCCTCGATCCGCGGGACACCACCCCGGAGCGGACGACCGCCAACGACGTCTTGCCGTTCCGCTCCCGCCTCGTCGTCGCGCCGCGCCTCCACGCCGCGTGGAAGCCTCCGGACCGCGCCGTGTTCTCGGGCGCCTCCGGCGAGCTCCGGGCCGTGTACCAGTCGAGCCGGTACGCCGACCCCGCTGGCCTCGGCGTGATCGCGGAGCAAGCGACCGTCGACCTCGAGGCGGAGGCGACGTGGTTCGGGGGCCACCTCGCGGGGAGAGCGCGCGTCGCGGATCTCCTGGACTCGCGGCGAACGGACGTCGTCGGGTATCCGCTCCCGGGACGGAGCGTGTTTTTCACACTGGAGTCAACATGGTGAAGGTCAGCCTCGTCGCGGTCGCAATCTCGCTCCCCCTCGTCGGGTGCAACGTGGAGCCGCCGCCGCCGTCGACGGGCGGTGTTCACGTCGGAGATCGAGGCGCCGGTGGAGGCGGCGGAGGCGGTGGAGGCGGCGGAGGCGGTGGCGCAGGAGGGAGCGAACCGGAGGCGTGCGGACGCGGCGTCGTGATCGTCACGAGCGATTATCAATCGACGAACATCGCGATCTCGGCGCTCGACGGGACCACCCTCTCGCCCTCCTTCGTGTCGAGCGGCGCGGCCAGGCCGGGGCTCAGCCTCGCGCTGTCGGGCGACGTCGACGTCCCGGCGACGGCGCCGCCGTCCGGCCGCGTCGTCCTGATCGATCGGTACGGAACGAACGTGATCACGTGGATGGATCTCGAGACCGCCGAGGTCATTGCCCAGCTCCCGGTCGGGCAGGGGTTCGAATCCAACCCTCACGACTACATCGAGGTGGGCGAGGATCGCGCGTTCGTCTCGCGCTTCGGGAGCAACCCGACCCCGGGCGTCGAGCCTTTCGACGAGGGCGGCGATCTCCTCGTCCTCGACACGAAGAAGTACGCCATCGAGGGGCACATCGCCCTTCCCGAGGAGCAAGAGGGTCTCCTGCCGCGACCGTCGGGGATGACGCGCGTCGGCGACGACGTGGTCGTGTCGCTCGGCCGGCTCGCGGCCGACTTCTCGGAGGAGGGGGAAGGGCGCTTCGTGGGCGTCTCGCCGGCGGACAACGCCGTCGCGTGGACTGTCGATATCGAGGGGCTCCACGGCTGCGGCCGCGTCGCCGTGTCGCCCTCGGGCGAGCGGCTGGCCGTCGCCTGCTCGAGCCGCTTCGATGCGGACGCGATGAAGTTCGATCCGGCGACGAGCGACATCGTGATCTACGACGCCCGCTCCACCCCTCCCAGGGAGCTCGAGCGGCTCGGCGTGGCCAGGGAGCTCGACGCCGGGATCCAGCCCTCGCTCGCCTTCGCGTCCGAGGACGTCCTCCTCGCCAAGGCCTACGGGGGCAACGCGTCCGCCGGCGACAGGGTCTTCTCCGTGAACGTCACCACGGGGGACGTCACGCCGCTCGGCGAGGCGAGCCAGCCCTTCGTCTTCGGCGACGTGCACTGCTCGCCTGGTTGCGGCGATGTCTGCCTGCTGAGCGACGCGGAGAGGAACAAGCTCCGGCGCTGGAAGGTGACCGCGGACGGAGCGCTCGAAGCGCTGGAGGACGTGACCGTCGACACCCAGATCGGGCTCCCGCCGCGATCCATCGGAGGCCTCTGAGATGGCGCTCGAGGAGACGAGGGCAGGTGAGATGACCATGCAGGGGATCAGCGCCGAGGGCGCCGCGCGCGCGCGTGAAGCGCCGGCGGCCTCGCCTCCGGGGGGCCGCGCGCTCGTCGCGTGCGCCGTCTTGATTGTCGCGCTCGCCGCTGTCGCCGCGGCCTCGCTCGCGCTCGGCACGGCGAGCCTGTCCGACGCGGGCCTCCGGGCGACCCTGCTGACGCTGCGCGCCGCGCGCCTCGGGGCGGCGCTCCTGGTGGGCGCGGCGCTCGCGGTCGGGGGCGTCGTTGTGCAGGGCCTGTTCCGGAACCCGCTCGCCGAGCCGTCGGTCCTCGGCACGACCGCGGGCGCGGCGCTGGGCGGCAAGATCGCCCTCCTCGTCGTGGAGCTCGTCGTCGCCGAGCGCGGGATCCGCGGGCTGCCCCCGGAGCTGGTGCTCCCGGCCGGGTGCCTCGTCGGAGCGCTCGTCAGCCTGGGGCTCGTGCTCGTGCTCGTGCGCGCGCCGGGGGATCTGCTGAGCATCCTCCTCGTCGGCTTCCTCCTCTCCTCGCTCTTCTTCAGCCTCGGGAGCCTCGCCACGAGCCTCGCGCAGGAGCGATGGGAGCTCGGCCGCGCCGTCGTCGCCTTCGCGCTCGGCGGCCTGTCGGGCACGAGCCCCCGGCACGTCGCCCTGGCCGCGCCGCTGGTGCTCGCCGGCGTCGTCGCCGCGTGGTTCTGGGGAAAGCCCCTCGACCTGCTCCTCTCCGGGGAGGACGAAGCGGCGTCGCTCGGCGTGGACGTGCCCCTGGTGCGCCGCTTCTGCATCCTCTGGATGGCGGTGCTCACGGCCGGCGCTGTCGCGCTCGGGGGCAACGTCGCCTTCGTGGGGCTGCTCGTGCCGCACGCGCTGAGGCCGTTCCTCGGCGTCGACCACCGGCGCCTGATCCCCGTCGCGGCGCTGGGCGGCGCCGTCTTCGTCGCCGCGTGCGATCTCGCCGCGCGCCTCCTGCCCGCGCGCGGGGAGGTGCCGCTCGGCGTCATCACCGGGCTCATCGGCGCGCCGGCCTTCCTCGTGCTGCTCGCGCGCTCGCAGCGGGAGGCGGAGCGTGGCTGAGGCCGTCGGCGTCTCCGGGCTGCGCGTGCGTCGCGGGGGGCGGGTCGTCGTCGACGGCGTGTCGTTCACGGCGCCCTTCGGAGGCGTGCTCGCCGTGCTCGGCCCGAACGGGGCGGGCAAATCCTCCCTCCTCAAGGCGCTCGCCGGCGTCGTGCCCTCCGAGGGCGACATCCGGCTGGACGGGCACGATGCGCGCGAGCTCCGCGCGCACGAGCGAGCGCGCCTCGCCGCGTACGTCCCGCAGCAGTCCGAGCTCCGCTCGCCGCTCGCTGTCGCGAGCGTCGTGGCGCAGGGCCGGTACGCGCACCATCTCGGGCGCGTGCGCGCTGCGGCAGGCGACGACGAAGCCGTCGATCGCGCGCTGCGGCTGACGAACACAGCGCCGCTCGCCGCCCGCCCGTTCACCGCGCTCTCGCAGGGCGAGCGGCAGCGCGTGCTCCTCGCGCGCGCGATCGCGACGGAGGCCAGGATCCTCCTGCTCGACGAGCCGACCGCGGCGCTCGACGTCGGGCACGCCCTCCGCCTCTACGCGCTGCTCCNTCGGGCACGCCCTCCGCCTCTACGCGCTGCTCCGGCGCCTCGCGGCCGACGGCTACTGCATCGTCGTGGTGCTCCACCCCCTCGCGGAGGCGCTCGACTGGACCGACGCCGCGGTGCTCATGGATCGCGGCCGGCTCCGCCGGCAGGGCGACACGCGCGACGTCATCAAGCCCGGCGCCGTGGAGTCGATCTACGACGTGCGGCTCGTCCCGGGCGGCGCGCTCGGCTTCCAGCTGCCCGCGGAAAGCGAGGCCCGTCGCGGAGGATCGCTGCCATGAACGCGATCGCCTGGATCAACTATGGCGCGCTCGCCGGCGCGCTCGCCCTGTCGGTGGCCGCGGCCGCGCTGCCGCGCTCCTCCGACCAGCGCCCGCCGGCCGGACGGCAGGACGCCGCCGCGCGCTCGGTCGAGGCCGCCGCCCCGGCGGCGAAGCCGGCCGCGCTCGAGGATCATGCGGGGGTCGCCGTCCCGCTCCGCGACTTCCGCAGGATCGCGTCGGCCAGCACGGTGGCGGACGCGCTGCTCGTGGAGCTCTGCGAGCCCGACCGCGTCATCGCGTTCACCGGGTATGGCGCGCGCCGCTCGCCGCGCAGCTACAGGTACGCGGGCAAGGCCCTCGTCGAGGACACAGCCGACATCGAGGCGCTCCTCGCGCTGCAGCCGGATCTCGTCCTCCTCAACGGCTACGGCGACCCGCGCCGGATCGCGCGCCTGCGCGAGGCGGGCCTGACCGTCTACGACCTCGGCCCGATGCGCGGGCTCGCGACGCTCGTCCCCAACGTGCACGAGGTCGCCGCCCTGGTCGGCTACCCGGAGCGCGGTCGGCAGCTCGCGACGGCCCTCGTGCAGGGCATGGCCTCGGTGGCCGCCGACATCCAGCCCTCGCAGCGCCGTCGCGGCATGTACCTGAGCGGCTACGGCGGCCGTCTCTTCGGAGGCACGGCGGGCACCAGCTACAACGACGTGCTCACCTCGGCGGGGCTGGTCGACGCGGCAGCGGCCGCGCACAGCGACTGGCCGGAGTACACGCCGGAGCAGGTCCTGACGCTCGATCCCGAGGTCCTTGTGACGAACACGGGGATGCGGAAGATCCTGTGCGGCCAGGCCGGCCTCGACCGGCTGCGCGCCTGCAGCGCGCCCGGCGTCGTTGTCGAGCTCGACGACGCGCTCGTCGGCGATCCGGGGCCGGCGATGCTCGACGCCGCACAGGCGATCCGGAGCGCCGTCCACGGCGCTCCCGCTGCGCCTCGGTGATGCGCCCGGCCTCGAGCCGCTCGACGTCAAAAGGAGGCATCGAGCACGACCTCCCCGCAGACGCCGACCTGATAGGCCGAGACGCGGCGCTCGAAGAAGTTCGTGACCTCCTGGACGTCCTGCAGATCCATGAAGGAGAACGGGTTCTTCGCCCCGTAGCGCTTCGCCATGCCGAGCGTGGCGAGCCGCTGGTCGGCGCAGAACTCGAGGTAGCGGCGCACGTCGCGCGCCGACATGCCCGCGACGCCGGCGCCGAGGAGATCCTCAGCGAACCGTGCCTCGCAGTCGATCGCCTCATCCATCATGTCGAGGATCGACCGAGCGAGGCCGGCGTCGAAGAGCTCGGGCTCCTCGCGCCGCGCCGTGCTCACGACCTCGAAGGCGAAGCGCATGTGCGCGCTCTCGTCGCGGAAGACCCAGCTCGTCCCCGCGGCGAGCCCGTGGAGCAGGCCGCGCGAGCGCAGGAAGTACACGTACGCGAACGCGCCGAAGAAGAAGAGCCCCTCGACGCAGGCGGCGAAGCAGATGAGGTTCAGCAGGAACCGCCGCCGCTCGGCGCGCGACTCGAGCCGCCCGAGCGACTCGACGGAATCGAGCCACCGCATGCAGAAATCGGCCTTCTGTCGGATCGAGGGGATGTTCTCGACGGCCGCGAAGGCGCGGTGGCGGTCCTCCGGATCGGGGATGTAGGTGTCGAGGAGCGTCAGATAGAACTGGACGTGCAGCGCCTCTTCGTAGAGCTGCCGCGACAGGTACATCCGCGCCTCCGGGGCGTTGATGTGCCTGTACAGGTTGAGCACGAGGTTGTTCGCCACGATCGAGTCTCCCGTGGCGAAGAACGCGACGAGGCGCTGCACGAGGTGCCGCTCCGCGCCGGTCATCTTCCGCAGATCGCCCACGTCCGTCGAGAAGTCGACCTCCTCCACGGTCCACGTGTTCTTGATGGCGGCGCGGTACATCTCGAAGAAGGCCGGATAGGCCATCGGGCGCAGCGTGAGGCACTGGCCCGGATCCAGGAGGCGCGCGGGGCGGCTGACGCGGCTCACTGGCACGCCTCGCAGGCTTCGGGGTTCTCGAGCGCGCACGCCACGTCCGCGGCCGCCTTCGCCGCCGGCGCGGTCGCCCAGCCGCCCTCGCGGCGCGGCTCGGCCTCGTCCCCGGGCGTCCGGTCCGGCGCCGCCTCCACCGTGGCCTTGGCGATGCGCGTCGCGGGGCGCGATCGCAGGTAGTATGTCGTCTTCAGCCCCCTCTTCCATGCGTGGAAGTACATGCTCGAGAGCTGACCGATGGTGGGGTTCTCGATGAAGAGGTTCAGCGACTGGCTCTGATCGATGAAGGCGCCGCGGTCAGCGGCCATGTCGATGAGCGAGCGCATCGGGATCTCCCACGCCGTCCTGTACACGGCGCGGAGCTCCTCCGGCAGCTCGTTCATGCCCTGGACCGAGCCCTCCGCGAGCTTGAGCCGGACGCGCGCCGCGTCGTTCCAGGCGCCGAGCCGCTTGAGCTCCGCGACGAGGTAGCGGTTCATCTGCAGGAAGTCGCCGGAGAGCGTCTCGCGCTTGAAGAGGTTCGACACCTGCGGCTCGATGCACTCGTAGCAGCCCGCGATCGACGCGATGGTCGCCGTGGGCGCGACGGCGACGAGCAGCGAGTTCCTGAGCCCCTCGGCCCTGACGCGCGCGCGGAGCGCCTCCCAGCGCGCCGTGTCCTCCGGGACGACGTCCCACGCGTCGAACTGGAGCTCTTCGCGCGCGGCGCGCGTCTCGCCGAACGCCGGATGTCGCCCCTTCTCCACCGCGAGATCCGCGGACGTCGAGAGCGCGTGGTAATACACCTCCTCCGAGATCCGCCTGGAGAGGTCCCGCGCGGCCGGCGCGTCGAAGGGCAGGCGCAGCTGGAAGAACACGTCCTGCAGGCCCATGAGCCCGAGCCCGACGGGCCGCCAGCGGAGGTTCGATCGCCTCGTCGAGGCGATGGGGTAGTAGTTGAGGTCGATGACGCGGTCGAGCTGGCGGACCGCCGTCCGCACCGTGCGCGCGAGCTTCTCGAAGTCGAGCGCGACAGCGCCGTCTCCCCGCGTGACCGTGTGGCGAGCGAGGTTGATCGAGCCCAGGTTGCAGACGGCCGACTCCTCCTTCGAGGTCACCTCCAGGATCTCGGTGCAGAGGTTCGACAGGTGGACGATCCGGCCCGGCAGCGCCGTCTGGTTGCAGGCGCGGTTCGACTTGTCCTTGAACGTCATCCAGCCGTTGCCGGTCTGCGCGAGCGTGCGCATCATCCGCGCGTAGAGCTCGCGGGCCTTCATCGTCTTCTTGGCGAGGCCCGCCTGCTCGGCCTCGACGTAGCGACGATCGAACTCGTCACCGTAGAGATCGGGGAGATCGCGCACGTCCTTCGGGTCGAACAGGCTCCATTCGCCGTCCGCCTCGACCCGCTTCATGAAGAGGTCCGGGACCCAGCTCGCGAGGTTCAGGTTGTGCGTGCGCGCGGCCTCGTCGCCCGTGTTGTCGCGCAGCGACAGGAACTCCTCGACGTCGGCGTGCCACGGCTCGAGGTAGACGCAGCAGGCGCCCTTGCGCTTGCCGCCTTGGTTCACGGCCGCCACGGACGCGTCGAGCGTCTTGAGCCACGGCACGATCCCGCTCGAGTGCCCGTTGGTGCTCTCGATGAGCGAGCCGCGCGACCGCACCCGGTGGTAGGCGAGCCCGATGCCGCCCGAGAACTTCGAGAGCATCGCGACGTCGGTGTAACGCTGGTAGATTGTCTCGAGGTGATCCTCCGGCGAGTCGAGCAGGAAGCAGCTCGAGAGCTGCTCGTGGCTCGTCCCGGCGTTGAACATCGTGGGTGAGCTCGGCAGGTAGTCGAGCGACGAGAAGAGCTGGTAGAGCTCGATCGCCTGCGCCGCCGTCTCCGACAGCGCGCACGCGATGCGCAGGAAGAACTGCTGCGGCGTCTCGACGACGAGGCGCGTCTCGGGGTGCTTGAGCAGGTAGCGGTCGTAGAGGGTCCGCAGGCCGAAGTACTCGAGCTCGTGGTCCCGCCCCGGCTCGATGGCGTCGTTCAGCTTCCGGGCGTTCTGCGCCACGAAGCCCTGGAGCCGATCGTTGATGAGGCCGAGCCGCCGCCCGACGGCGACGGACTGCGAGAAGGCGTGGATCTCCTGGTTACGGACCTCCTTGTCTATATAGGTGGCGAGCAGGCGCGCCGCGAGCTTCGCGTACTGGGGCTCATCCGCGATGAGCGAGGCCGCCGTCTGGATGGAGAGCTGATCGAGCTCGCGCGTCGTCGCGCCGTCGTAGAGGCCGCTGATCGTCTTTGTCGCGACGCGGAGCGCGTCCACGTCGGACAGGCCGGCGCAAGAGCGGCTCACGGCCCGGACGATCTTGTTGACGTCGACAGGCTCGCTCGACCCGTTGCGCTTCTTCACCCGCATCGTCGTGTGCGGGAGCGCCTCCTCCGCGCCTCCGCTCCTCGCGCTCCGCGCCCGCAACGGCGCCGCGCCGTTGCTCGTCGTCACTGTGTCGCTCAGCATGGCAATCCTCCTCGTCGAGCTTCGTTCGGAGCGGTACCGGACCGCTCGCGTCGAGATCGCGAGAGCGAAGAGGCCAGCCGATGCGCGCGAGCGCGCGAGGCTCTCCAGGAGAGCCCTTCGGACCGACCGCTCGCCCCCGCGGGCGAAAGGAAGACAGCGCGGGAGGGGGTCGGAACCGGGACAGGCGCG
>NZ_JEMA01000948.1 GCF_001589285.1 Sorangium cellulosum
CATCAAGGTCGCCGGGCAGCGCAGCTACGCCCTCGCGCGCGCCGGCCAGGCCGTGGACCTGTCGGCCCGGCCCGTCGAGGTCCGGTCGCTCGCGCTCGCCGGCGCCAGGCGCGGCGAGCCCGGCCCGCTCGGAGGCGTGCCGGCCGCGGACGCTGCGCCGGCCGCGGACGCTGTGCCGGCCGCGGACGCTGCGCTCGATCTCGAGCTCGACGTGAGCAAGGGCTACTACGTGCGTTCGCTGGCGCGCGACGTCGGCGCGCACCTCGACGTCCCCGCGCACCTGTCGGCGCTCCGCCGCACCGCGAGCGGCGCCTTCACGTTGGAGCAGGCGGTGCCCCTCGACGCCGGCGCCGAGGCGCTGCGCGCCGCGATCCGCCCGCTCGCCGAGGCGGCCGCGTCCAGCCTGCCCGTCGCTCGCCTGACCGATCACGGCGTCCGGCGCGCGCGCCTCGGGCAGACGCTCACCGAATCCGACTTTTCCGCAGCTCCTGCGCAATCCGGGGCCGCCGTATGGCTCGATCCGGAGGGACACGTCGTCGCGCTGGGCGCCCCCGAGGTCGCCGACGACGCCGGCGCCCACAGCTCATCCACGCCGCCTGAGGCTCGTTTTTCCGTCCTGCGTGGCTTTTCCGGGTCGGCAGACGTCCGTGAAAAGCCTGCTGTGTGATAGAAAACCACACGATTCAGCAAAATCCTGGACTTCAGTAAACCCACGGATCATTTCACTGGCCGCACTCGATCGCACCGGTCGAGCCTGGGAGTCCGTCTTGCAAAGAGTCCGGGGAGCTCGCGTGGATCCAGCATCTCCTGAGATTTCGCGCCCCGGTCCGGTTGCGCTCCCCTCGCCTGTTCCGTTACGATTCGTCCGTTAGGAGCCTCGGTTTGAGTCCCGATCTCGTTCCATTGCCAGCGCTTGCCGCTGCCGTTCTCTCCGCTGTACTTGGCTCGCTGTTCGTCGGCGCCGACACCGCACTGACGACGCTGAGCGCCACCCGGCTCGGCGCGCTGATCGAGCAGTCGACGGGCCCCACGAAGGCCGCTTACGAGCGGATTCGTCAAGAAGACGCCAAGCTTCGCTCTCGTTACCTGCTCGGCTGGGTCGTGTCGACCAGCCTGACCGCCGCCTGCTTCGACCTGTTCTTCCGGCGGAGCGTCCCCGGCGCTGCGCTGTATCTCGGGCTGGCGACCACCATCGTCGTGAGCGGTGCCCTCTACGAGGTCAGCTCCACGCTGGGCCGCAAGCACGCCGATCGGGCAGCCTCGATGGCGGTCCGCTTCTTGCGCCCCCTCGAGATCGCGATGCTTCCGCTCGCGGTGCCGCTCGGCTGGATCGGCTCCCGGCTGGGGACCAAGAACGGCGAGCAGCCGTCCGACCCGCGGGTGGCGGAGGCCGAGGTCGAGATCCTCGTCGATGAGGTCGAGCGCTCTGGCCTGTTCGGGCGAGAACCAGCGGAGATGATCCGGAATGTGCTCGAGTTCGCCGACCTCACGGCGCGGGACGTGATGGTGCCGCGGTCCAAGGTCGAGGCGATCGAGATCTCCACGCCGCTCGAGAAGGTGCTGGAGATCGTCACGGAGAGCGGGCACTCCAGGTATCCGGTCTACAAGGATCAAATCGACAACATCGCTGGTCTCCTCTACGCGAAGGACATGTTCAAGGTCCTCGAGGAGCGCCGGCTCAAGAACACGACGCTCCGGGAGATCACGCGGAGCCCTGCCAATTTCGTGGCGGAGTCGCAGCCGCTCTCGTCGCTGCTCCGGGAGATGAAGAGCCGGAGACAGCACCTCGCGATCGTTGTCGACGAGTTTGGTGGGATGTCGGGGATCGTCACCCTGGAAGACGTGCTCGAGGAGATCGTCGGCGACATCCGGGACGAGCACGACGAGACGGACGAGGGGGCGGCCATCCAGGACCTCGGCGACGGCCGGCTGGTCGCCGATGCGGCCGTATCGATGAGCGATCTCTCGGCCTACCTGGGCGCGGAGCTCGACCGGGAGGGGAAGTACGACTCGCTCGGTGGGATGCTCACGCAGCATGTCGGCAAGGTGCCCGAGGTGGGCACGGCCGTGAGCAAGTTCGGGCTGCGGTTCATCGTGCGGGACAGCGACGAGCGGCAGATCGGCAAGGTGGAGATCGTCCGGCCCCGCGCCATGGGCGCCGGCGGCGCTGCCTGAAGCGGCGGCGCGGCTCCCTTCCCTGAGGTCGCGCCGAGCTGCCCGGCCCGAGGCGACCGGGCCCGGCCGTGCGACGCGCCTCGATCAAATGCCATGACGGCCGTCCGGCACGCGGACGGCCAAGAAGCGCCGTTCCCCCGCACAGGAGACGGGCCCAGATCGGCGTTTTCGGCGCGCAGGCGCACTCCTGTGCGCCGAGCACCGAAAACGTCGAGGTGGGCCCGTATCCGAAGCGGGTGAGCGCCGCTCAGCGGGCGAGGGAGATCTTGTGGAGCTCGTTCGCGAGATCGTCGCCCTCCTTGATGAGGCCGGCTGTCTCGGCGGCGGGATTCTCTTTGTTGCCGGCGAGGAGCTGGCGGACATCGATCATCGCGCTGCGGAGCTTGAAGACGATCTGCTCGCTCGTGAAGGCGGCCACGGACTGGGGGTCCACCGGAAGCGCCTGCAGGTCGCCGCCCGCGATGTCGCCCTTGGTCCAGCGGGCGGCCTCCTTCTCGGCCGGCTTCAGGCCCTGCTGCGTGCGCTCGAGGCGGGTCACCGTGTACTTGGCCGGCCAGTCCTTTCCGAACGGGAACGGAGCCTTGTTGGGGACCAGCTCGGCCAGCGTCTTGTCGCCGTCGCGGCGGAAGACGACCGAGAAGTTCACCACCGGCTCGTCCTGCTCCTTCCACGACTTCTCGACGGTGCCCTGCGCCGCGGCGAGCAGGTTCTTGAGGCTGTCCTTGGTCTTGTTGAGGTCCTGGACCGAGGTGGTGTAGCTGAGGAGCTGGCGCATCACCCTGCCCGGAAGACTGCCGATCTGCTTGTTCTCCAGGTTGGTGGCGTCGAACGGGACGTTGATGGCGCCGAGCTCGGTCGTGAACTGCGTGGGGAAGCTCTTCTTCGAGAGCTGCTCCGCGGCGGCGCCGAGCTTGTCGTTCAGCTCCTGCATCTTCTCGTTCGCGGCCCGCACGTCCTTCTCGAGCGCCGCGGCGCCCTCGACGGCGAGCTTGCCGCGATCGCCGCGCTCCTTCTGAGCGCCCGCGGCGAAGCCGAGGCCGATGCCGAGGAGCGCGGTGAGGCCCGCGTACAGCGCCGTCCGCTTCGAGGCCTTCCGGCGCTCCTGCTCGACCTCCTCGCCGACCTCGACCTTGATGGTCTGCGCGGCCGCCGTGGGCTTGGGCGGCGGCGTATGGATCACGGGACGCGGCTGCGGCGCGAACGGAGGCATCGGGATGCCTGGCGAGATGCCCGGCGGGGGCGCGATGCCGCCCACGGAGGGCATGGGGGGACGCGCGCTCGGATGCGGCGAGGGCATGCCGCCCGGGATCGGGCTCCCGTCGGGAGGCGGCCCCGATCCAGGCTGCGAGCCGGGCACGGGGAGGGGGACGGCCGCTCCCGGTGCCCCGCCTACCGCCGTTTTGCCCAGCCGAGCCTTCAGATCGATCTTGCTCTTCTTCTTTTCTTCAGCCATCGGCTCCTCGGGGACGGGATCGCTGCACCACTTCGCCCAGAAACTCCACGCCCGCCCGAGGCGATCGGTCCACCACGGCCCGAACCGGAGCTGCCCCTGCGCGAGCGGCAACAGGAGACGACATGGGCCGGCGTCCAGCGGACCGAGACGAGGGCGGGGACGAAAAGATCAGCAACACAACGGGAGCGTCGGGCGAGCGGACGACCCGCCGGGCACGTTAGCGGCGCGCCGCGTGGAATGTCAACGCGATGGCGATCGCAGCGCAGGATGTGTTTCGGCACGCGATCGCGACGCCGCGCGGCCACCCCGTCCAGCCGCCGCGACATCGCCGGAGGGTGAGGCCGCCCCCGACCCGCACGCAGGCCTCCGCCGGCAGCATGGCCGTCGATGGAGGGACCGGGTAGGAAGCAGGGGCACATGGCGTGGTTCAAGTTCGGCGGGGGTCGACCTCCGCCGCCGTCTTCATCCGGCGAGGGTCGGCCTCCGCCGCCCTCTTCATCCGGCGAGGGTCGGCCTCCGCCGCCCTCTTCTTCGTCCGGCGGGGATCGGTCTCCGCCCTCGCGGCGTTCGTCGCTCCGGATGGAAACGCGTCGGGTTGCGAGCTTTGATGGAACCGACATCGCGTACCGCGTGACGCCGCCGCCGTTCGACGGGGCAAAGACGGTGGTCCTGGTCAACGGCCTCGGCGGGTCGTACCTCGCGTGGCGGGCGCAGCTCGAGTACCTGTCCGACCAGTACCGCTTCATCACCTGGGACTACCGCGGGACGTACGCGTCGAAGCGCCCGTCGCAGGACGTCCCGGGCGCCTATGCGGTCGCGAACCATGTCCGCGATCTGGAGGCGATCCTCGCTGTCGAGGGGGTCCGGCACGGCTCGCTCATGGCCTGGAGCATGGGCGTCCAGGTCGCGCTGGAGGCGTTCCGCCAGCTCCCGGGGTTCGCCGCGAACCTGGTCCTGCTGAACGGCACCTACCGCCGGCCGCTCGAGACGATGGGGCCGCTGCCAGGGCTCGGGCGGCTATTCCCGCCCCTCGTGAACCTCGCGGCGCGCGCTCACACGGCCGCCACCCGGGTGACGCGTCGCTCCGTCGGCCAGCCCGACGCGGTGATCTGGCTGCAGCGGATGGGGCTGCTCGGGAGGGCGCTCGACCGCGGGGCGTTCGCCGAGCTCCTGGAGCCGCTCGGCCAGCTCGACATGGAGGCGTTCCTCAGGAACCTCCGCGCGCTGGGCACGCACGACGCCGAGGACGTCCTCGAGCAGATCGACGTCCCGACGCTGCTCATCGCGGGCGACAGCGACACGTTCACCCCCCGGGCGCTGACGCAATCGATGGCGCGCCGGATCGCGATGTCCGAGATCCTCGTGGTCCGCGGCGGGACTCACACAACCGCGCTCGAGTTCCCCGAGCTCGTGTCGCTCCGGATCGAGCGCTTCTTCGCAGACCACGACTTCTAGGCCGTGCCCCGGGGCGCTGGACCACGCGCCCCGGGGCGGCGCTCACGTCACTTGCGCAGCAGGTCCGCGAACGGGTTGTTGCGGAAGCCGCCCCCCGAGCTGCCCTGCCCCTTCCCTTGCCCCTGGGCCGGTCGGCCGCCGCTGCGATCGTTGCGCGGGCGCCCGTCGCCGCCCGCGGGCGGGCCGCCGGCCTGGGGACGCGCGCCGGCGGGAGCGCCGCCCTTCTTCGCCGTGAGCGCGATGCGCTTGCGCACGAGGTCGACCTCCAGCACGCGCACCTTGATCTTCTCGCCGACCTTCGCGACCTCGTTCGGATCCTTCACGAAGCGGTCCGCGAGCTGCGAGACGTGCACGAGGCCGTCCTGGTGGACGCCGATGTCCACGAAGGCGCCGAACGCCGTCACGTTGGTCACCACGCCCTCGAGCTCCATGCCCGGCTTGAGATCCTCCATCGTCCGCACGTCGTCGCGGAACTTTGGCGGCTCGAAGGTGGCGCGCGGGTCGCGGCCGGGCTTCTTCAGCTCGCTGAGGATGTCGTTCAGCGTGAACGAGCCGACGTCGCCGGCCTCGTACTTCTTCGCGTCGATCCGCGCGATCGCGGCCGTGTCGCCGATGAGCGACCCGACCGGAACGCCGAGATCCGTCGCGATGCGCTCGACAAGGCCGTAGCGCTCCGGGTGCACGGCGCTCGCGTCGAGCGGGTGCTCGCCCCCCCGGACCCGCAAGAAGCCCGCCGCTTGCTCGAACGTCCGCGGGCCGACGCCGGGCACGTCGAGCAGCCCCTTGCGGCTCTTGAACGCGCCGTTCAGGTCGCGGTGGGCGACGATCTTCTTCGCGAGGCTCGGGCCGATGCCGGCGACGCGCGCGAGCAGCGGGGCGCTCGCCGTGTTGAGCTCGACGCCGACCAGGTTCACGCAGCTCTCGACCACCTCGTCGAGCTTCCGCGCGAGCAGGCCCTGGTAGACGTCGTGCTGGTACTGCCCGACGCCGATGCTCTTCGGGTCGACCTTCACGAGCTCCGCGAGCGGGTCCTGCAGGCGCCGGGCGATGCTGATCGCGCCGCGCACCGTGAGGTCGAGGTCGGGGAACTCCTCGCGCGCGACATCGCTCGCCGAGTAGACGCTCCCCCCCCCCCCCCCCCCCCCCNCCGCCTCGCTCACCGGGACGCAGTACATCGTCTCTGACGTGGGTCGGGGCTCGGCGCTCGCCGTCTCCTTCAGCCCCTCCGACGCGAGCACGTCCTTCACGAACGCCTCGGTCTCGCGGCCGTGCGTGCCGTTGCCCACGGCGACCGCGCGGAGCGGGTACTTGCGGCAGATGCGGCGCAGGTCCTGCCGCGCGCGCTCGAGCGCGTCGCTGCTGCCGACCAGGTAGATCGTCGTGTGCTCGAGCAGCTTGCCCGTCTCGTCGACGACGGCGCACTTGCAGCCGGTGCGCTGGCCCGGGTCGATGCCGAGCACCGCCTTCGTGCCGAACGGCGCGGCGAGGAGCAGCTCGCGGAGGTTCTGGGCGAAGACCTCGACCGCGGCGCGATCGGCCTGCATCTTGAGGTCGACGCGCACGTCGCTCTGCACCGCCGGGAGCAAGAGCCGCTTCACGGCGTCCTCCGCGGCCTTCGTGAGCTCGCCGGCCCACGGCGACCTCGGCTTCAGCCCGATCGCGGCGTGGATGGGCGGGACGAGCGGCTCGGGCGCGAGCTCGATCGCGGCGCGGAGCACGCCCTCGGCCTCGCCGCGGCGGATCGCGAGGTAGCGGTGCGACGGGATGTTCGCGACGGGCTCCTCGAAGCTCGCGTACATGTCGAACTTCGTCTGCTTGCCCTCGTGCTCCTCGTTCTTCTGGACCTTGATGACGCCTTCCTTGACGTAGGCCTCGCGGACGAGCTTGCGCACGTCGGCGTGCTCGGCGATGCGCTCGGCGCAGATGTCGCGGGCGCCGGCGAGGGCGGCGGACGTGTCCGGGACCTCCTTCTCGGCGCTGACGAAGGCGCGGGCCTCCTCCTCGGGGTTGCCGTCCTCCGGCTGCGACCAGAGGCGATCCGCGAGCGGCTCGAGGCCGCGCTCCTTCGCGATGATCGCCCGCGTGCGGCGCTTCGGCTTGAAGGGGAGGTAGAGGTCCTCGAGCTCGGCCTTGGTGCGGCAGGCGCGGATCTTCGAGGAGAGCGCGTCGGTCAGCTTGCCCTGCTTCTGGATCTCGCCGAGCACCGTGGCGCGGCGCTCCTCGAGCTCGAGGATGTAGGCGCGGCGCTCCTCGATCGCGCGGATCTGCACCTCGTCGAGCCCGCCGGTCGCCTCCTTGCGGTAACGGGCGATGAACGGCACCGTCGCCCCCTCGGCGAGCAGCTTGGCCACCGCCGACACCCCCTGACGCGGGAGGTTCAGCTCCTCGGCGAGCAGCGGGACCGGATCAAACGAGCTGTCCGTGCGGCCAGGGACAGCGACAGGGCTCTGCGTGTCACTCATGCGCGCGGCATACGCGCAGGGTGTACGCGCGTCCAGGCTTGACTTGCTGGCCGCCTCAGCCGCCAGCGGCGATGACCTGGCCGTCGCGCAGCACGGCCTGCGCGCGCGGCGCGCCCCAGGGCTGCACGATCGCGTTCTCGTGCGGCAGGTCCCAGACGACGAGGTCGGCGCGGAGCCCCGGCCGCACGGCGCCGCACACCTCGCCGAGGCCGAGCGCGCGCGCCGCCTCGCGCGTCGCGCCCAGGATCGCCTCGGCGACAGTGAGCCCGTAGAGCCGCACCGCGAGCGCGAGCGCGAGCGGCAGGCTCTCTGTGGGCGCCGTCCCGGGGTTCGCGTCGCTGCCCACGACGAGCGGGACGCCGGCGGCCCGGAGCGCGGCGACGGGCGGCGGCTCCTGCCGGAGCGTGAAGCTCGCGACCGGCAGGAGCGCTGCCGCGACGCCGGCCCGGGCGAGCGCGGCGATGCCCTCGGGCGCGACGCGCTCGAGGTGGTCGGCCGACGCGGCCCCGAGCGCAGCCGCGAGCTCGGCGCCGCCCACGTCGGCGAACTGCCCGACGTGGACGCGCACGCCGAGCCCCAGCGCGCGCGCCCGCTCGAGCGCCGGCCGCGCCTCATCCACCGAGAACGCGCTCCTGTCGATGTACGCGTCGACGTAGCGCGCGAGGCCGGCCGCGGCGATCGCGGGCAGCCAGGAGCGCGCGACGGTCGCGGCGTAGGCCGCGCGGTCGCCCCCGGCCTCCGGCGGGAGCGCATGCAGCGCGAGGTACGTCGGCACGACGCGGGGCAGGCGCGCGTCCCTCCCCGCCTCGGCGACCGCCTCGAGCTGCTTGCGCTCCGAGGCCTCGTCGAGCCCGTAGCCGCTCTTCGCCTCCACGGCGGTCACGCCGAGCGCGGCCATCCGGCGGAGGCGCGCGCGGAGCGCGCCNGCCATCCGGCGGAGGCGCGCGCGGAGCGCGCCCGCGAGCTCGTCGGCTGTCGCGGCGCGCACCGCGCGCATGCTGGCGACGATGCCGCCGCCGGCCGCGGCGATCGCCTCGTAGTCGCCGCCCGCCATGCGGACAGCGTACTCCGCGTCCCGCGAGCCGACCCAGGGCGCGTGCGTGTGGCAGTCGACGAGCCCCGGCGTCACGACCCCCGCGGCCTCCACCTCGACCGCGAGGCCCGACCCGGGGCGCAGGATCTCCTGCCGGCGCCCGACCGCCTCGATCGCGCCGCCCCGCACGACGATCGCGGCGTCCTCGATCACGCCGAGCGGATCGCCGGCCGAGGCGCGCGACGGGTCGCACGTGACGAGCCGGCGCGCGGCCAGGACGAACGGGCGGTCGGGGTGCGCCGCGGGCTCCGCTCGCCCGGCCCCCGGCGGCGCGATCACGTCGCCGCC
>NZ_JEMA01000949.1 GCF_001589285.1 Sorangium cellulosum
GCCCAGCCGCAGCGGCGCCGACCGTGTGGTCGCGCGCGCTGGATCCAGCGGCCGATGAGCGCGCGGCGCTCATCGCCCAGGCGGACGGGCTCCTCCTCCGGTACGACCGGCTCCGGCGCAGCCCGCTCCTGGAGCGGGTCGAGGAGATCGGCCCGCTCTGGCTGCGCGAGGCGCGCACCCTGTACGAGCGCGCCGGCGCGGCGACCTCGCGCGAGCCCTCGGTGCGGCTCCGCTACGCCGACATCCTGGAGCACCTCGGCGACGTGCAGGGCGCCGCCGCCACGCTCGAGGGGCTCCTGCGCCTCCACCCGCCGGCGCCTTCCCGGGCCGACGCGTGGCACGCGCTCGCTGTCTGCTACGCGCGGCTCGCCAGGTACACGGACGAGATCGAGGCGTACGACGAGGCGCTCGCGCTCGAGCCCCACGCTGCCTCGCGGGCCCTGCTGCTGGCCAACCAGGCCGAGGCCTACATGGCGCTCGGCGACATCACCTCCGCTGTCGAGGGGTACCGGGCCGCGCTGACGACGCTCGGGTCGCTCGACATGTTCCGGTACGGCGTGACAACGCTCTGGGGGCTCGCGGTGGCGCTCGACCGGTCGGGCGACCTGGAGGGCGCCGTCGAGCACATCCGGCTCGCGAGGACCTACGATCGGAGCGACCAGCAGATCAACGGCGCGGGCTGGTTCTACGTGCCCGCGCACGACGACGACTGGTACGCCGCGCTCGGCCACTGGGCCGCGGCGCGGAGCGCCGAGCTCGGCGCCGCGCGCGCGGAGGCGTACCTCCAGGCCGTGGCTGCGTGGGACTCGTACATCGCGCGCGCTCCGGGGAACGACCACTGGCTGCCGCTGGCGAAGGCGCGGCGCGCGCAGTGCGAGAGGGAGCGCGAGCAGACGATGAAGCGCCTGCGGAAGCCCGCGCCCGCGGCGTCGCAGCGGCGCTGAGCGCGCCCGGCGCGCCGGGGCAGCGCGCCCTGGGCTACCGGGCGCTGGGTCGCCGCGCGTCGGGCTCGTCCCGCGCGCTGCGCTCGTCCCGCGTGCTGGGCAACCCCACATTTCCCTCCGGTTGCTCCCGCACATCGCGGTCGCGCCCCCCGATCACGCGGCTGTGCGACGGCGAGGACGCCCCTTTACGACCCAGCCCGGCGGGGTCACCTTATACCGTCGTCGCTCTCGCGCGCGGGGGCGGCGCCGGCCAGCTCACCCCGAACGGAGATCCGTCGAGATGCGCGACTCGGTGTTCAATGAGACCGTGCTCTGGTCCGGACGTCCCAAGGTCGTCGCGACGCCGCTCCTCTACATCGTGGGCGCGGCGGTCTGCGGTGTGACCTCCGCGATCAGCACGGCGTCGGCCATCGTCGTGAGCAAGGCGCTCGGCGCGTCGCCGAACCAGCTCCTCGCGTTCGCGGCCTGGATGGCGAGCCTCGCTGTCGCGTTCAGCTACCTGCCGCGCTGGTGGCGCTCGGAGCTCGAGTACATGCTCACCGACCGGCACATCGTGGTGCAGCGCGGGAAGCTCCGGCGCTCCATCGAGCGACGGTCGATCAGCTACGCGCGCATCCACTGGCACCCGAAGCACCCGGGCGTCGGCGACCTCGAGCTCGTGAGGGCGGTGCCGACCGGCGCGCTCCGGCGGCGGCTGTCGATCGTGCTGCACGGCGTCGTCGCGCCGGATCGCGTCTGGGCGATCCTGCGGGGCGTCGTGCCGTCGGCGCCCGCGGGCGACGGTCACCGGCTGCTCTCGCAGCGCCTCGACGAGGGCGAGCGGGTGCTCTGGTCGGCGCACCCGGCCGACGGCTGGCACAAGTGGCTCCCCAGCGGCCTGCGCGGCCTCGGCTCCGTGCTGATCGGCGTGCTCCTCGGCGGCTTCGCGGTGGTCTCGGCCGTGCACGCGGTGCGGAGCATCCGCATCGTGACCGCGGCGGGCATGGACCCGGAGAGCGTGTCGTTCGTGGCGCTCGTCGCCTCGCTGTCGCTCACGATCGTGCTGCTCGTCGCCGCGGGAGCGGCGATGCTCTACGTGTCGGTGGTGCGCCCCGCGCGGCTCGCGGCGCGCACGCGGTACCTCATCACCGATCGGCGCGTGCTCATCCAGCGCGGCGACGAGGAGCTGCACCTCGACCGCTCGCGCATCGTCGACGTGATCGACGCGCCGGGCGCCGGAGGCCTCCGCGACGTGTTCCTCGTGCTCGACGGCCCCCGCGCCCGCGCCGTCGCCGCGAGCGGCGCCTTCGGCGAGGCCGCGGGCGCCGGGCTGCAGCCGGTGCTCCACCGGGTCGCGGACGTCGACTCGGTGCGCCAGATCCTGCGGCCGGCCTAGCTCCGCCCGCCGCTCACCGGCGCGTCACGCGGGACTCGAGGTCGCGCACGCGCGCCTCCAGCTCGCGCACGCGCGCCTCGGCGGCGACGCGGGCGCGCTGCTCCGCGGCGCGGGCGCGCTGCTCCTGGGCGCGCGCCTCGCCCTCGGCGCGGAGGGCCTCCTCCTCGGCGGGCACGAGATCCATCGCGCGGGAGGTCCGCGCGACGCGCAACGTCGGGTGCGGGCCGTCCTTCAGCACGACGAGGTGCGCGTCGAGCGCCTCGATCCAGAGAGGATCGGCGCCGGCGTGGACGCGCAGGTACGTGCCGTCGGGGTCGCGCCGGTAGAGCTGGAGCGGCACGCGCTCCTCGGCGAGCGGCGCGCGCGCGGCGGCGGCCTCGGGATCGAAGAGCAGGAGCTCGGGGCAGCCGAGCTGCCAGTACTTGGCCGGCGCGTCCTCGTAGACCCGGCGCCAGTCGCCCGCGACGATCTCCAGCGCGAACCGCGGCGGGCGATGGCCCGGCAGCCACGTCTGCCACTGCCGCGGGAGCGGCGGCAACGGGCGGTGATCGAGGACGTAGAGGTCGGGCAGGACGCGCACGAGCGGCTCGCTCCGCACCCACGCGAAGGCGTGGTCGGCGCCGGCATACCAGTCGACCCAGCCGCGCTCGCGCGCGAGCTGCGCGACAACCGAGAGCAGCAGGCGCACGATCCCGGAGCGCTCGGCCTTGCCGTGGCGCTCCGCGTCGTCGGGCAGGTACCAGCCGGACCAGTCGATCGCTGCGCTGGCCTCCTCCGGCGACAGGTCGCGGAGCACGAGCGCGCGGGGCGGCCGCCGGGGGTTGAGCGGGAGCCCGAAGCGCGTCGGCGGTGCCACGCGATCAAACTAGCACCCCGACCGAGCCCGCGGGGAGGCCGCGGCGCGCCGCTGGAAGATGGCCCCACCGCCGGGCCCGCGGGGGATGCCGATCCCGAGGGGGCCCGCGCAGCACGGCTGGTGGTCAATGCGGCCCGGCCGTGACGCTCGGTAGATGGCCTCTTCGTCTGGATTGCAAGCAGGGAGAGCAAAGCGAGCAGCGGCCAGACGACATGGCCCTGCGCGGCGCTTGACGGGAGAAAATTTCCGTGTCCTTCTATCTGCTCAAAGCTTTCTTCACATCATCGACGGCGAACACGGCGTCTGCGGCAGCGGGCTCGCGCTGAGCGTTCTCGCGGTCCGCTGCTGGCGCACGCTGGAGCGCGGCGCGACGGATCCGCAGCAGCAAGGTGACAACGCGACCATCGCGTCAGCTCGGTGACGGGCGCGTCGTTCACGCGTCCGGAATGAACGCCGATCATGGACTCGATATCACGCTCTCGGGCGGCAGCGTCCGCGCGGGTCCGGGCGGAGCAGCCCTGGGGGCGCGCGCATGGAGGAACCTGAATGAGAACCTTGCAACAACGGATCGGGACCCTGTTGATCGGCTCGCTGTGCGCGCTCGCCTGCTCGTCAGGCCCGGAGCCTTCCATCCCGCCAGGGCAGGGCACCGGCGGCTCGGGCGGGATCCCGGACGAGTTCGGCGGAGGGACGGGGAACCTCTTCGACGTGGGGAGCGGCGGCCCCGTGGAGCCGCCCCCCTGCGAGGTCTGCGAGGATTTCCCCGCGACCCCGGTGTTCGACGAGAGCGGGACGCCGCCGCCGGCGAACGCGCCCGAGCTGTTCGGCGACCCGGGCAGCGGGGCGCAGGGCGGCCCGTGCCTCGCGGAGCCAGAGATCGGGGCGCTCTTCCCGAACAACTGGCTGCGACCGAGGTTCCGGTGGACCGCGCCGCAGGGACAGGACCTGTTCGAGATCCGCGCGCACGCCGACAGGGAGAAGAACGACCTTGTCGTCTACACGACGAACAGGGAATGGAAGATGCCCAAGGACATGTGGGAGAAGCTGGCCGCCCACGTCCGCGACGAGCCGATCACGATCACGATCCGCTCCGTGTCGACGAGCGCGCCGGGCGCGCCACTCCTGGGCAGCTCCGGGCCGATCACCATCGCACCGGCCCCGGCCGGCGGCAGCATGGTGTACTGGGCGGCGATCGGCGAAGGGCCCGCGGACGCCTGGCTCGCGGGCTTCGGCGTGGGCGAGGAGGGCGTCGTCGACGCGCTCAAGGTCGACCAGGTCGAGCAGGGCGGCCGGCGCGACGAGAACGGCAACGTGCGGGGCGACGGCCAGGTGCGGTGCATCGGGTGCCACACGTCGACGCCCGACGGCGAGGCCGTCATGTTCATGGATCACTGGCCGTGGGACCTCGCCATCGCTTCCGTGAAGGAAGACTCGGTGGGGGAGGTCCCCGCCTACGTGACGCCGGGCGGCTCGGAGGCGATGAACCAGGCCTGGCTCGGGCCGCCCAAGATGTCGCCGGCGCATTTCGCCCCCGGGGACCGGATCTTCATCACCTCCTATGGCCGGCACAACGGCAGCGTCTGGGATGGTCAGTCGCACACCAGCATGCCGAACGCGCGCCTCGCGTGGTTCGATCTGGAGGCGCCCGCGCCCACCTACGCCGAGTCGACCAACGCCACGACGGCCAGGAGCGAGATGGCCGCCGCGGAGGGGACCGCCTTCGGGTTCATCGCGCGCGACGGCGACACGCGCGGGGCGATGATGCCGGACTGGAGCAACGACGGCGCGACCCTCGTTTACGTGTCGACCGACGCCGGCAAGGACGGGCGGCTGGCCGCCGGAGCCGGCGATCTCTACACGGTGCCCTACAACAACAAGCAGGGCGGCGCGGCCACACCCCTGCAGGGCGCAGCAGAGCCGAACTTCAACGAGTATTATCCGGCCTTCGCGCCCGACGACCGGCTCATCGCGTTCAACCGGACGCCGAGCCCAGGGGAGATGTACTACAACCCGAGCTCCGACATCCACGTCGTCCCCGCGGCCGGCGGCGCGGCGACGCGGCTCGCGGCCAACGACCCGCCAGCCTGCCTCGGCATCACGAGCCCGGGCCTCCACAATAGCTGGCCGCAGTGGTCGCCCGAGGCCACGACCGTCGACGGCAAGACGTATTACTGGGTCATCTTCTCTTCGTCGCGCGACGGCTACACCCTCCAGAAAGACCCGGGCAAGAAGGCCTCACAGCTCTACGTGACCGGCGTCGTCGTCGAGGGCACGACCGTGCACACCTACCCCGCGATCTATCTCTGGAACCAGGATCCGGGCACCAGCAACCACACGCCCGCGTGGGACGTGTTCAAGATTCCACCCGCGCCCGTTCCCCTCTGAGCCCGCGCGCGGGACCTCCCGGCCGGGAGCGCCCCCACGATCCTCGGACAGGGACGCGCACGCCGGGTGTGCCCGTCCGGGGTCGGTGAACGTTCACATCATCGCGTGCTGGCGGAAGTAGCCAGTCACACCACCCTCATGGCACACCTGTGCCAGAAGCCCCTGGCGAGCGCAGAGCATGTCGCGCTTCCGCGGCGCCGCGGGGTCCGGCGCGCGGGGAATCGCGTCGCGACGAGCGAGCGGACGGCTGGCGCGGGCCTTGCCGCAGTGCCGGGCACCATGCGAACACACCGCACCCTTTCCTCACTCTGGCTTCTCCTTGCAACAGGCCTCCTCGCCGCCGGATGCGACCCGGAGTCACCGCGTGACGGCTCGCAGAGCGGGTCTCAGAGCGCGGCGCTCCACCGGGCCCAGTCCTGCGAGGACCTCGAGGCGCTGCTGAAGCAGGACGCGCTCACCAAGATGAACGCCCAGATCGACGCCATGATCGCGAGCTACTCCGTCTACGGCGACATCCGCGGCGGCGGCGGCGTCATCGGCGTCGACGACAACGCGGCGGGCGGCGTCGGCGCGCCGCCCGGCCAGAGCGCGGATCCGGCCGCGCCTTCCCCGGGGCCGGCCAGCGGTGACGGCGCGAGCGCCCCGGAGGACGGCAGCGGCACCCCGACCCACTCCGACACGAACACCCAGGTCGCCGGCGTCGACGAGGCGGATATCGTCAAGACCGACGGCAACAACCTCTACGTCCTCCACGGCCAGAGCTTCTACACGCTGACCGCGTGGCCGGCCTCGTCGCTCGCGGTGGGCAGCTCGCTCGCGATCGAGGGACAGCCGCACGAGATGTTCGTGGCGGACGACAAGGTCGTCGTCTACTCGGCGGTCAACGCGCCGTCGATCTACGAACGAGCGGGCGTCGAGCCGCGACCGAGTTACTACGACTACGTGCTCATCGGCGGCGTGGCCGTCGGCGGCGTCGCCACGCCGGTCCCCGGAGGCGGTGTGCCGGACATGGGCGATACGCCGCCGGACGCCCCCGCGAGCGATGCAGGCGGCGCGCCCACGCCGCCGTCCGACGGCGGCTCCGATGCGCCGGCGAGCGGCGGCGACCCGGGCGCCGACGAACCGGCGAGCGACGGCGCGCCGGACGCCCCCGATGCGCCGGCGGACGCCCCGCCGGAGAGCGACCCGGAGGGAGCCAGCCCGCCGCCGCCCGGGGAGCCCGTCGCGCCCGAGGTCTACGCCCCGCTCACGAAGCTCACCGTCCTGAGCCTCGCGGGCGGCGCCCCCAGCGTGGTCAAGGAGCTCTACTTCGAGGGAGGCTACGCCTCGGCGCGGCGCGCGGGCGAGGACGTCCGCACGGTGCTGACCGGCGGCGCCCACGGCCCGGCGCTCGCCTACTGGCCCGAGAGCCTGGTCGAGTACCCCGAGACCGCCGAGGCGTGGGCCGCGGCGTTCGAGCAGCTCCGCGCCGAGAACGCGGCGCTCATCGAGGCCGCCCCGCTGTCGACGTGGCTGCCGTATCGCTTCGAGAAGGAGGGGGACACGGTCACGGAGCTCGGGGCGAGCTGCGCGGACTTCTATGTTCCGGAGGCGGGCACGACGTCGTACGGCCTCACGCAGATCGAGTCGATCGACCTCGGCGATCTCGACGAGGCGCCGGCGTCGACCTCGATCATCGGCGCGACAGACACCGTGTATTCGAGCCACGACGCCCTCTATGTCGCCGCGCGAGGCTGGCAGGAGCCGGCGTCGCCGGGAGCGCCCGGCGAGGCGCGCGTGAGCAGCGACGTCACGCACCTGCACAAGTTCGATCTGACAGCCGACCCGAGCCAGCCGAGGTACGTCGCGTCGGGCTCGGTGCCCGGCCACATCCTCAATCAATTCTCGCTCGATGAGCACAACGGCAAGCTCCGCGTCGCCACGACAGCGATCGTGCCGGCGGAGCCCAGGTGGACGACCAGCAACAGCGTGTTCGTGCTCGAGGCGCAAGGCTCCGAGCTCGCGCGCGTCGGCGCCGTCACCGACCTGGCGCCCGGCGAGCAGATCCGCTCGGCCCGGTTCTTCGGGGATCGCGGCTATGTCGTGACGTTCCTCCAGGTCGACCCGCTGTTCGTTCTCGACCTCGCCGACCCGGCAGCGCCGTCCGTCACGGGAGAGCTCAAGATCCCGGGCTTCAGCGAGTACCTGCACCCGCTCGACGACGGACACCTGCTGGCGATCGGCCGGGACGCGGACGCGGACGGCAGGGTGACCGGCCTGGCGCTGCAGATCTTCGACGTCACGGACCCGTCGGCGCCCGCGCAGCTGCACAAGGAGACGATCGACGGGCCGTACGCGTCCTCGGCGGCCGAGTACGACCACAAGGCGTTCACGTACTACGGTGAGCACGGCGTGCTCGCCTTCCCGCTCGTCAGCTACGACGCGGAGACCGGCGCGATCTCGAGCACGCTGGAGCTCTTCAACGTCGATATCGCCGACGGGTTCAGCCGGCTCGGCGCGGTCGACCACAGCGGCTTCTTCACCCCGACGCCGGATTGCTACTACTACGGCGGCGCCAACGTGTGGCGCGGCCTGTTCATCGAGGATCACGTCTACTCGATCTCCAACGGCGGCGTGCTCGTGAACGCGCTCGACGACCTCGCGACGCCCGTCGCGTCGGTGGCCCTGCCTGCCTCGACCTCGTGGTACGCGTGCGGCGGCGACATCGCCGAGCCCGCGCCGGCGCCGGGGCCGGCGCCGGACGGCAAGGAGTAGCGCCGCGCGGCAGCGATCCTGGCGCGCGCCCCGCCCTCCGAGGCGGGGCGCCGCGCCGTTCAGGCCCCAGGCCGCGCCGCCGGGGGCGCCTCCCACGGGTGCTCCGGATAGAACTCCCGCATCATCCGCGCGGTGTACGCGACGAGGCCCGCGAAGCCCTCGGCCCTGCGCCGCAGCGGCGAGTCGAAGAACGGCGTGAGGATGCCGGCCAGCACCGCGAACGCTGTCGCGTCGACCCCGACGGGGCGCGCGCCGAAGAGGTACGGCTTGTCCCCGAGCAGCACGGAGAGCGCGGCCAGCGAGCGCACGCCGAGCGCGACGACCTCCTCGCCCGAGTGCCGCGCGACGCCGACCGCGCGGAGGTTCTCGCGGACGCGCGCGAGGATCTCCTCGCGGAGCTTCGGGCGCAGCTCCTCCGGCGCGCCGTCGACGAAGCGCGCCGGCCCCTTCGCGAAGTTCTCCGGGATGAGCCAGCGCGCGTGGCTCGCGGTCGCGGCGAAGTGGTTCTCGAGCATGCGCTCGATGGCCCACGCCTCGGCGCGCTGGCGCGCGTCGAGCCCCGCGTCGAGATCCTTGCCGTGCTTCTTCTCGAGGTGCTCGCGGATGAAGTGCGAGTCGGCGATGCGCGCGCCGTCGTCGTCCACGTAGGGGAGCTGGCCCTTGGGCGACTGGTCGAGCCGCCCGATCGCCTTTTTGTAGGGCAAGTCCAGCATCTTGAGCTGGACCTCGCTCTTTGTCACATAGGGGCTCGCCTCGGGCAAGCCGAACAGGGGGCCGAAGCCGTGGAGCGTGATCATGCGGAGTCTCCCGTCGTCTGGGTCCGTCGTGGACCGCGCTTGATGTAGCCCCGCCCTGCTGACAACCTGGTGTCAGCATCCTCGTGCGACGCGCCGATCGCCTGTTCCAGATCCTGCAGATCCTGCGCCGGCAGCGGGCGCCGGTCACCGCGGCGGCGCTCGCCGAGGAGCTCGAGACGTCGAAGCGCACGGTGTACCGCGACGTCGCGGATCTCCTCGCCCAGCGCGTGCCGATCCGGGGCGAGGCCGGCGCCGGCTACGTGCTCGAGCGCGGCTTCGACATGCCGCCCTTGATGCTGACGCCCGACGAGATCGAGGTCGCGGTGCTCGGCGCGCAGTGGGTCGCTCACCGCGGGGACCCCGCCCTCCGGAGGGCAGCGCAGGACCTCATCGCGAAGATCGCCGCGACCGTCCCCGAGCGGCTGCGCCCGTTCGTGCTCGAGCCGGCGACGGGGACGCCCCCCGTCTGGGACCAGGCCCCCGACGCGCTCGACCTGGCCCAGGTGCGCGCGTCGATCCGCGCCGGCACGAAGATCGCGCTCCGCTACCGCGACGAGGCGGGGCGCGAGAGCGAGCGCGTCGTATGGCCCGTCATCGTGGGGTATCTCGAGGCGACGCGCATGCTCATGGCGTGGTGCGAGCTCCGCGAGGACTTCCGCTCCTTCCGCACGGACCGCGTGGTCGCCGCCACGTTCCTGAAGGAGCGGTACGGCGAGAAGCCGAGCGTCCTCCGCGCGCGGTGGCGCAAGACCCTGCCCTCGCGCGGCGCGCCGCCGGCGCGCGCGGTGCCGGCCAAGGATCGCGCGGCCGACGGATGAGGAAAGGCCCGCGCGGTCGAGTCGAGGTCAGCGGCGGTGGACAGTCGCCGGCGTCACCTCGTGACAGCGACAGACTCAGCTTCTTCACCGCGGTGCGCTGCGCCGCGCCCGCCCGCCTGCGCTCCACCGCGCGAGCCCCGCGAGGGATGCTTGACAAACGGCGGGCCGATCGCGCCTGCTGGGGTCAGCCCTCGCCGTGCTCGGTCGGGTGAGGCGTGGATCGAACGCGCATGAGCACCGGTCTGGACCTCGTCGCAGCGCTGCGCCGCATCGTACAGGAAGCCACGGACAGCGTGCCTGGGGCGCAGCGCGGCAGCCTCCTGATAGAGGACGGAGATCGCCTGGTCTACAGGGCTGCCGTGGGCTTCGACGGCCTGCTGGACGGCCCGCTGCGCGTCCCCTCGGACGCGGGGCCGGCGGGCGCGGCGCCGCTGCTCGACCCGGGCGGGGGCGCCCAGGTCGTCGCGGCGGCCGCGTGGTACGGGGCGCGCCTGCGGGGCGCGGCGCTCGATCGGCTGCCCCAGGGCGCGGTCGTCGTCCTCGCGCCTGTGTGCATGCACGGGCGGTCGATCGGCGTGCTCGCCGTCGAGCAGCCGGCCGCGGATCCGCTCCCGGCCGAGCGCTGCGACCTGCTCCTGGCCCTCGCCGCCAGCGCCAGCGCGGCGCTGGAGCGGCGCGAGCTCTACGACGACAAGGCGCGATCGGCCCACGAGAACCGCGTGCTCGAGGAGGTGCTGAACGCGGTGGCCGCGCAGGCCAGCCCGCACCAGCTCGTGGAGATCATCTCGATCGGGATCAAGAGCATCCAGCTACGGCCGCAATGGAGCGCCGTGGAGCTCGTCCTGCTGGAGGACGCTGCCCGCGGGGGCGCGCCGGCGAGCGATCCCGGAGGGGCCCGCGACGTCCGCAGGTACAGGGTCCCGCCGCGCACGCCGACGAGCTACTGGAACAACGTCCGCGACGGCGCGCTCGTCGCGGGGCGCAACCTCGACATCGACCTGACGTTCTGCTTCGGCGGCGCGGGCGGCGAGGGCAGCCAGAGCGCGCTCCTCGACGAGGGCATCCGTCGAGGCGTGCACGGCATCGCGGTGGCGCCGATCGACCCCGCGGGCCTGGAGCCGATGATCCGGCGCGCCAGGGAGGCCGGGATTCCGGTGGTCACGCTCGATGCGCCGCCGGTGGAGGGCAGCGGCGCGCTGGCCTATGTCGGCACGGACAACGTGGCGGCTGGCCGGCTCGCCGGCGAGATGATGGCGCGGCTCCTGCCGAACGGCGGCGCGGTCGGCACGCAGGTCGCCTCGCTCCGTGCTTCCAACGGCAACGAGCGCCTCGCGGGGTTCGGCGCGGCTGTCGCGGGGACGGCCATCGCGGTGCAGCCTCCCTCCGAGAACGCGTACGACACGTCGATCGCGCTGCAGCTCACCCTGGAGGCCTTGCGGACAGGCGATCTCGCGGGCGCCTTCGGCGCCTGCGCCGAGAACGGCCCGGCCTGGGGCGCGGCCGCGAGGGCCATGGGCCGGGAGGGTGACCTCAAGATCGTCGCGTTCGATCTCGTCCCGGAGACCATCGCGATGCTCAGGGAGGGGACGATCCACGCGACCGTGGTCCAGCGCGAGTACGACATGGCCTATCGGGCCGTCGAGGTGCTCCACGATCTGGTCTCGAGAGGCGTCGACGCGGCGCTGGCCGAGCTCCCTGCGCCGAGGCAGGGCGAGGATCCGCGCGCGACGCGCTTCATCGACACGGGCGCCGACGTCGTGACCCTCGAGCGCACGCCGTGGTCGCGCCCCCTGGCGGAGCACCTGACCCTGGAGACGGCGCGCAAGACAGCGAACCGACGGCGCGGGCTCGCGAGGGCGGTCCGCCCGATCGAGCTCCTCGCCGTCGGCGTGGACGCGAAGGACGAGGGCTTCGTCAAGGAGAGCGCGCGCCTCACCCCAGACTCCCTGGCCTGGCGGGTGCTGAGCGCCGGCCGGTCGCTGATCGTCGACGCCGTCGACGGAGCGGAGGGCGAGCTCCACCGCTTGCCCGATGTGGTCGAGGCGCGCCGGAAGGGGACGCTCACCTTGGTGGGCGTCCCGCTGCTCGCCCGGGGGGTCGCGCTCGGCGTCCTCGTCCTCTGCAGCGAGCGCCGCGCGGCGTGCTCGGCCGAGGATCTCACGCAGATCGAGCGCATCACCGACACGCTGGCCGTGGCGCTCGAGAACGCGCAGCTCCTGCAGCGGATCACCGAGCGGACCCAGGAGCTCGAGCGCGCGAACGACAGGCAGGCGGCGCTGCTCGGCACGATCCAGGAGCTCTCCAGCCCGGTCGTGCCCATCGCGCCCAACATCGTGGTGATGCCGATCATCGGGGCGATGGATGCGCAGCGGACAGGCCGCTTCCTCGAGTCGATGCTGCGGGAGATCGCCGAGCGCCGGGCGCGCGTGGTGCTGATCGACGTCATCGGGATGGCGGTGGTCGACGCGGTCGCGGCCGATCACCTCATGTCGGCGGCGCGGGCGGCGAGGCTGCTCGGGGCCGAGGTCGTGCTGGTCGGCATCACCCCGGCGACAGCGCAGCTCATGGTGCAGCAGGGGCTGGACCTCGGGTGCGTGGTCACGCGCTCGACGCTCGAGCTCGGGTTCGCGTACGCCCTGTCGCAGACGGGCGGCCGCCTCGTGTACAGCCGGTCGTCGGGCGCCCGGCGATCCTGAGCCGCGCGGCGCAGGCGGCGCGCTCGCGCCTTCAGCCGGCGTCGAGCTCGAAGGCGCCCTCGTAGATGGCGTCGACCGGAAGGCTGGCGCCGTTCGCGAGCGCGATCGCGCCGCCCGCCTCGATCACGCGATAGCGCCACGAATCATCCGCCTCGCGCCGGTAGTGCTCGACGCGCACCGCCCCCTGCGAGACGAGCAGGTAGTCTGTCAGCGAGGGAATGCGCTGATAGGCTTCCCATTTCTCGCCGCGATCGTACGCCTCGGTGCTGGACGACAGGACCTCGACGACGACGCTCGGATTCGCGAGGACATCGCTTGTGCCGGTCTCCAGCCGCACCCCGCCGCACGCGACGACGGCATCCGCGTAGACATAGCGTTCGCCCTGCTTCGCGGAAATCCGCTGGTCGGACGACAGCACATGACACGGCTTTCCGCGCACCGCCGCGCGGAGCTCCGCCACCACCGCGCCCGAGAGGAAGTTGTGCCGCGGGCTGCCGCCGGCCATCGCGAAGATCTCGCCGAGGTGATATTCGTGCTTCGCGACCTGCGCGCGCTCCCACCCGAGGTACTCAGCAGCGCTCATGCGCTGCGCCGTGGCGGCGTTGCCCATGGGCACGAAGCTAACGTGGCAGCGGGGCCAGGGCCAGCCCTGGCGGCCCGGAGCGCGGCGGAGAGCGCTCCCTCGCGCGTCAGGAGCCGAAGCGGCGCGCGTTGCGCAGGCGGGCCTTGGCCGCTTCGACTTCCTTGTTCTTCGGCGGAGCCGTGGTCTCCAGCGACGCGACGAGCCGGCGCGTGATCTCGGCGATGTCGTCGACGGCTCGCTCGAAACAGGCGACGTTCTTGCCGCTCGGGCTGCGGGTTCCGCTCACCTTGCGCACGTATTGCAAGGCCGCCGCCCGGATCTCTTCCTCCGTCGCCGGCGGCTCGAAGTTGAACAGAGGACGGATGTTTCGGCACATGGCGCCAGCGTACCGCCGAACGCTGCGCGAAGCCAAAGCGGGCGGGCGTCCGTCGCGCGGAGCGCCGCGCTCCGTGCACCGCGATCACCCCTGCGCGAGCTGCTCCAGCTCGCGCACGCGCGCCTCGAGCTCGCGCACGCGCGCCTCCGCCGCTTCCCTGGCGCGCGCGTCGGTCGCCGCGACCTCCTCCTGGGTGGGAACCAGCTCGCCCTTGCCGCCGGGGCGCGCGAGGCGGAGGCGGGCCTCGGCCCCGCTGCCCACGACGCAGAGCCAGCTATCGAGGGCGGGGCTCCAGACGGGGCCGGCGCCCGCGTGAACGCGCACGTACGCGCCGTCGGGGTCGCGCCGGTAGGCCTGGAGCGCGACCCTGCCGGCGGGCGGCCGCTGCGCAGCGGCCTGCGGGTCGAAGATCGCGAGCTCGGGACAGCCGAGCTGGCAATACTTGAGCGGGATGTCCTCGTAGGCCTTCTGCCAGTCGCTCGCGATGATCTCGAGCGCGAACCGCGGCGGCCGGTGGCCGGGCAGCCACGTTTGCCATTGCTTGGGCAGGGGCGGCGTGGGCCGGTGGTCGAGGAAGTAGACGTCCGGCGAGACGCGCACGAGCGGCTCCTCGCGCACCCACGCGAAGAACCGATCCGAGCCGGCGTGGTGGTCGGTCCAGCCGCGCTCGCGCGCGAGCTGCGCGATCGAGGACAGGAGCAGGCGGGCTATCTCGTCGTGCTCGCCCCACGCGCCGATGCCGTCCGTGTCGTCGAGGTACCAGTCCGACCAGTCGATGGTCGCCCGGAGCTCCTCGGGCTCCGGATCGCGGACGACGAGCGCGCGCGGCAGGCGCGTCGCGGTGGGGGTGGCTCCGGTGCGGACAGGCGGCACGTGCCTCCAAGGTAGCACCGCCGGCGCGGCGGCGGGAGCCGCACAGGCGGGCGCTGTCGGGCGCCGCGCGCTGCCCGCGGGCAGGCGC
>NZ_JEMA01000950.1 GCF_001589285.1 Sorangium cellulosum
GGGCCCGGCGCCGCGGGCGGGCGCGACGGGCGCGGACCGAGCGCCACGCCGTTCGGCACCACATGCGCCGGCGCCCCGAGCACCTCGGCGGCGAGCGCCGCCTCGGCCTCGTACTTCACGATCACCCCGGCCAGGCGCGCGCCGTAGTCGCGCGGCGTCCGGTACGGCAGCCCGCGGCGCGGCGACGCGAAATACCGGCGCAGCGAGGCGAAATACATCTCGCCCGGGCTGATGTCGAAGAGCGGCACGTCGAGCAGCCCGTCGGCCAGGAGCACCTTGTGCTCGGCGATCACGTTCCACATCAGCACCGCCTCGGGCGGGTCCTCCTCGATCGCGCGCAGCAGGCGCTCCACCGCCTCGGCCGGCTCGATGTCGGCCGGCGGCGGCACCGCCAGCACCGGGATGCCCGCGGCAACGAGCGCCCGCCGCCCCGGCGTCGGGTACTCCGGCTGCTCCTCGATCACGGCCGCCCGGCCGCGCACGCCCGCCGCCCGCAGGCCGAGCAGCAGCCGGCGCGCGCTCGACTGGGCCCCGCCGGTCGAGAAGTTGTTCGTCACGAGGAGCAGCCCGTCTCCCCGGCGCACGCCGCGGCTGCGCGCGAACGCCCGCGGGTAGAGCCGCGCATAGCCCTCGGCCATCCGCGCCACGCTGAAGTGCCGCGCCACCACCTCCCGGCCGATCGCGGGCGCCGGGCGACAGCGCGCCGCCGAGGCGATCGCCTCCGCGAAGCGCTCCGGCGCCGCGTCGAGCGGCAGGTGGACCATCGCCGGGGTCTCGGCGGCGATCTCCGCCGTGCCGCCGGCGCCTGTCGCGACGACCGGGAGGCCGGCCGCGAGCGCCTCCAGGTGCGCGAGGCTCAGCCCCTCGTGGGCGCTCGGCGACACGAGCACGTCGGCCGCCGCGAGCAGGCCCGCGACGTCGGCGACAGCCCCCGCGAAGCGCACCTCGGCGCGCAGGCCGAGCCGGTCGACCTCGCGCCGGATCTCCGCCTCCGCGGCGAGCGCCTGCTCGCTGCGGGGCGAGGCGCTCCCGGCGATCACGAGCCGCGCCGCCCGCGGATCGCCGGCCTCCGCGAGCGCCGCGCGCGTCGCGGCGAGGATCGCCGGCAAGAGGTGCAGCCGCTTCTGCGGCCGCGGGTTCGCCACGGCGAGCAGGACGATGTCGTCCGGCGCGATCTCGAGGCGCCGCCGCCACGCGGCCGCCTCCGCGGCCCCGGCCCGGCGCGCCTCCGCCTTCGCGGCCGCGAGGTCGATCCCGTTCCAGACCGTGCGCGCCGGAACGGGCAGCGCGCGCGCCGCGAGCTCCGCCTCGACAGCGCGCGCGCACGCCACGAGCAGCGCCGCGTCGCCCGCGCCGAGCCGGCCGAGCCCCGCCGGCCAGCCTGCGGCCACGTTGTGCACCGTGACCAGCGGCAGGAACCCGCGCGCGGAGAGCCGCGCGAGATCCTCGGCGTCGAGCAGGTGCGCGTGCGCGAGATCCGCGCCCCACGCCGCGAGCGCGCGGGCGAGCGCGTCGAAGCGCTGCTCGCGATCGCCAGGCACCTCCGACAGGTCGAGCGCCCCCGGCGGCGCGGCGAACGTCGGGCGCGTCGGCCGGTACACAGCGAGGACGCGCGAGCGCACGCCGCGGCGCGGCAGCTCGGTCGCGAGGTCGATCGCGATCCGCTCGGCGCCGCCCTGCTGCAGGCTGGTCACGACCTGCGCGACCCGCAGCGCCGCGTCGTCGCGCACGTCGAGCGGCGCGTGACGCACAACGCGCGCGCGCCGCCCCGCGAGCTCGCCCTGGAGGGCCGCGTCGAGCCCCTCGCCCGCGCGGAGGCGCGCCGCGACGCCCGCGGCGAGCGGCGNCGAGCCCCTCGCCCGCGCGGAGGCGCGCCGCGACGCCCGCGGCGAGCGGCGCGTCGAGGTACA
>NZ_JEMA01000951.1 GCF_001589285.1 Sorangium cellulosum
CCGCGCGCGCGCCGTCGAGCGGGATCACCGGCGCCGAGGGGCGCGCGGCGGCGCCGAGGAGGCGCAGGGCGTTGCGGCGCAGGATGGGGCCGTCCTTGTCCGCGCTGTCGCGCGCGCGGATGCGCTCGGCGAGCAGCGGGTACGCCTCGTCCGGGAAGAGCAGGACGCCGATCTCGAGCGCGGCGATCTGCACCCAGCGGGAGGCGCCCACGCCGCGCGAC
This sequence comes from Sorangium cellulosum, assembly GCF_001589285.1. Lineage (GTDB taxonomy): Bacteria > Myxococcota_A > Polyangia > Polyangiales > Polyangiaceae > Sorangium > Sorangium cellulosum_G. Next base: position 222 of record NZ_JEMA01000951.1, read on the forward strand.
CACGCCAGCACGGAGCGGGCCGCGTCGAGCCCGAGGTGGCCGAGCCGCTCGCGCGCCGGGATGCGGTGCAGCAGGGCGACGGCGGCGAGCATCGCGGCGCGCCGGACGGGCGCGGGGCGGCTCGGCTCGGCGTGCGCGATCGCGAGCCGGAGGACGCCGCCGTCGCGAACGACGTGCAGCGCGTCGGCCGGGTCGTCGAGGTGCTGCGCGAGGTGGGTGAGCGCGTGGTAGGCGACCTCGATCTCGTCGAGGCGATCGGCGATGGCCGTGGCGAAGCGCTCCTGGGCGGCCTCGAGGTCGAGGTTGCGGCCGAGCGCCGACAGATCGCCGGCCTGCTCGACGCGCCCGGTGGCCCAGCCGAGCAGCGAGAGGCCGCCCTTCTTGCGCTCGCGCGCCCAGACGCGGAGCTGCCTCGCGAGCAGCTCGCGCCGCTCGGCGGGCGTCGCGGCCGACTGATAGGCGACAACGAGCGCGGACTCGGCGCTGCGCAGCCTGTCGACCTCGGCGGCCGCGCCGTCGGCGCACCGGGCCAGCGCGGCGAGCAGCGCCGGCGGCGGGTGCTCCTCGTCGCCGAGGTCGGCGGTGACGCGCGCGACGACCGTGGCGATGGCGCGCGGGCGCAGGCGCACCTCGATCTGGGGGAGGCTGTCCTCGATGACCTCCGCGATCGATCGCGGCGCGGCGGTCCAGCCGTCGGTCGGCAGGCGCGGGCTCACGGCGCCTCCGCGCGACGACGATCGCGAAGGGGACGGCCTTGCGGCGGGGGGCGAAGGACACCGTACAGCGAGACCATCGGCGGGCGAGCAGGGTACACCGTCGGCCGGAGCTGTCGCGAGCCGCTCTTCACGCGGCTGCGCTCCTCGAACGAAGGGCGGACGGAAGGGCGGCGTCGCGCGCTTCGACAGGGCTTCTACGGGGTCGTCTTGAACACACGCGCCGCGGCGGAGCCGGCCTGGCGACGCGCGCGCGGGCAGAACAGGCCGTCTCGGGCGCGCGTCGCTGTCAGGGCGAGCCCTCCGCGAACGTGTCGCAGTCCTCGACGCGGCCGCCCTGCATGCCGCGCTTGAACCAGGTGACCCGCTGCGCGGACGAGCCGTGCGTCCACGTCTCCGGGTTCACCCTGCCTGTCGCGCTCTTCTGCAGCCGGTCGTCGCCGATCGCGGACGCGGCCTGGAGCGCCTCCTCGACGTCGCCCGTCTCGAGCAGGTCGCGCTTCGCCGTGGAGTGGGCCCACACGCCGGCGAAGCAATCCGCCTGGAGCTCCATCCGCACGGAGAGGGCGTTCCGATCGCCCGGGCGCGCGCTCTGCTGCTGGCGCACGCGGCGCTCGATCCCGAGCACGTTCTGCACGTGGTGGCCGATCTCGTGGGCGAGCACGTACGCCTGGGCGAAGTCGCCGGGCGCGCCGAACCGCGCCTTGAGCTCGCGGTAGAAGCCGAGGTCGATGTACGCCGTCCGGTCCGCCGGGCAGTAGAACGGGCCCATCGCCGCCTCGCCGACGCCGCAGCCCGACCTCACGGAGTCGGTGAACACCGTGAGCTTGGGGGCCGGGTACGTCTGCCCGTCGCGGCTGAACGCCTGCTTCCACACCGCCTCGGTGTCATCGAGGACGAAGGAAACGAAGTCGACGAGCCGCTCCTCCTCGGGCGAGCTCGCGCGCTCGGTCTGCGCGCCGGGGAGGCTGACGCCCTGGCCGAGCCCCGAGCTGAGGAGATCCTTGCCGAAGACGAGCGACAGCACGAGCAGGATCACCGTCCCGCCGATGCCCATCTTCGCCCCGCCGGAGACGCCGCGGCGGTCTTGGAGGTTCGCACTGCGTTTCCCGGGTGTCCATCGCATGGCACCCGCACCTATAGCGTGGACCACGCGTCAGGTGGCGCCGTAGCTTTCGGTCAGGACGTTTTACATCGCCCGCGGGTGCTGGCGCCGGCGTGGGACGGCGCGAGAGCGGTTCGTTGCCTGCGAAGGCCCACGGTGGTCCTGAGCGGCGAGACGCTGTTCGGACAACAGGCTTGAGGCTTACCCCTTCAATCGCCCGAGACACCGAGTCAGCTCACAAGGTCTTCTGACGAGCTGGCGACGTCTCTCCTCGATTCATCCGTGCTCTCGCCAGCCCCCCTGACCGCGGGCTGCCGGGACGGGCGTGCCGGAGGAGCGGCCTCCGGCATGACCTCACGGCGGGGCGCTCGGCTCGATCCGCCTCACGCCTGCCGCCCTGGGCTCATTGCGCGCAGGCCCACCAGGCCTTCTTGCCGGCGGAGAGCTTCAGCTTCCAGGTCCCGTCAATCTCGTCGGGCCACTGGATCACGGCGCCGTTGTTCCAGTCGAACGACTGGAATATACCCTGGATCCCGGTGAGCGCGCACGCCTTGATGCCCGGCTGCGAGGCGATGGTGAAGGTCGTGTCCCCTTGGGAGGCGGACTCGTCGTCAGCCGTGAAGACCGTACCCACCGGGAAGTCCATGCATCCGGCTTCGACCCTCACACGCCCGCCAAACTGTTGAAGATGCGTCAGGTTGGACTCGATATACCATCCAGTCGTCGGATGCGAGCTGTTTGTAAACGTGACCTCCACCACGCGCGCAAAGCCCGTATCAACACCCCAGTTGGTGCTGCCGCCAGACACACCCTTGAGGAAGCATTGTCGCCGGTGATTGGGGTCCAGGTTGGCGATCTTGACGGGGGGAGAAATATCATTGACCCCCCACCATTCGGGGGTACTAGCACTGCTCTCCCAAATGCCGCCGCTACCATGGGCACCAAAAAAACACGTCGCACCGGCGGAAACGGGGTTGTTCTGCCAGACCCTCGCGCCAGAGCCGTCCACCGTGGCGCCCCCATGCGCCCAGAGTTTTTCACCTAAGAAAGTGGGATCAGAGCCCACCCGGGCGGTCGACAGCACGCCAGGGGCTGCCACATGACCCCGGCCGAGGTGCCCTGCAACACCGTTGAGGAAGCATACGGTATCCATAAGCCCGATAGGAGCCCCATTCAGGTTTGTCGTGGTGCCCCACACATACGGTACCCAACCGCCGAGCGCCTGTGACGCCTCGCCCAGCGCCTCGTCCTCCATCAGCGCGTCCTCCTGGCCGGCGACGCACGCGAGAGGAAGAGCGCACAAGAGCAGGGGTGAAGCGACGCGGGCGAGGCGACGAAGCAGGGAGGCGGCCGAAGCGTGATTGTCTTTCATGGATTCCTTTTCGTGGATTCTGAAATGATGGTGTGGAGCCGGTAGAGAATGTGCGCCCCTACGGGCCATGGATTATACGAGCAGTCGATTGATGTAAACACAGCTACCCGTCGATTCTGTGCTATCCTCGTGAGTGCCTGAGCCTCGTGCGTGTGGGGGCTGAGGGTCACAGGGCCGATGGGCGTCCAGTTGCGGGTCTGACCCGTCGAGCTCGGGGCGTCCTGCGACGGGCCCGCTTGGTGGAGGGCGTGGCGGGCGGCGAGCAGCGCGCCGTCGCGAGCGTGGTGGCGGTCGTCGGGCGTGACGAAGCGAATTGCTGCTGTGCAGGTGCTCGCCGTTGTACCAGGCAACGAAGCGCTCGACCCACTGGCGCGCCTGCTCCACGGTGGCGAACGGGCGGCGTGGGTACTCGGGCAGGTACTTGAGGGTGCGGCAGAGGGCCTCCGCGTGGGGGTTGTCGTCGCTGACGCGAGGGCGGCTGAAGGAGGGCACCACGCCCAGACGCTGCAAGGTGGCGAGCATGGTCCAGCCCTTCATCGGCCCGCCGTTGTCGGCGTGCAGCACAGGGCAGCCGGAGCCCACGGCTTCGCGGCCGCAGGTCTGCTCGACGAGCCGAGCAGCAGCGAGAGTCGACTCTTCGGTCTCGACCGACCAGCCGACAACCTTGCGGCTGTAGACGCCCACGATCAGGTACAGGAATCACTCACCTCAAAGCCGGTCTCCGCTTCCCGAAACCGGTGACCTCATCCTTCGTAAGCGGACGGGATCGGGCGACAACCTCTCTGACACGGGGGGGAGCAGCGAGACTATCCGGGATGTAGTGCTCCGGGGCCGTCGGGAGCTTCAGCTTGCCGAGCCCGTGGTTGATGACGATCTCGCACTTGCTCGCGACCGACAGAAACACATCTGACCGACCGCCAACGTCAGGGCGGCTCTGTCGACCTCAGCAGCGGCATGATCTGTCGCGCGGTGTTCGCCTGGGTCGCTTGCGGTCCCGGAGGCTGGGTGGGACCCTGCGCGCCATGAAGACCCGAACGCACCTCGCCTCCCCCCTCGGCCTCGCGCTCGCGGCGCTGGCCCTCGCCGCGGGCTGCAACGAGCCCGCCGGCGCGCCTCCCGGCGGCGCCGCCGACAAGCCCGCCCAGGCGGGCGCCTCCGGGGCCGCCCAGGCCGCTCCGCTCAAGCCCGGCGACGCGGCGCCCGACGTGAAGCTCACGCTCCACGACGGCAGGGAGGTGTCGCTCTCGAGCCTGCAAGGCAAGCAGGTGCTCGTCTATTTCTACCCCAAGGACGACACGCCGGGCTGCACCGTCCAGGCCAAGGGCCTGCGCGACGGCTGGGCCGACCTCCAGGCCGCGGGGCTCGAGGTCTACGGCGTCTCGACCCAGGACGCGCAGAGCCACCAGGCCTTCATCGAGAAACACGAGCTCCCCTTCCCGCTCGTCGTCGACGCCGACGGCGCGGTCTCCAGGGCGTTCCACGTGCCGCTGCGCAACGACTTCGCCACGCGCCAGTCCTTCCTCATCGGCAAGGACGGCAAGATCAAGCAGGTGTGGCTCGAGGTCGATCCCAAGGAGCACACAGCGGCGATCCTCGCCGCAGCGAAGAGCTGAGCGCCCCGGAAAACGAGCGGCGTCCGGAGCAGGGACATCGCAAGTTCGATCTCGTGGCGATGCCTCGCCACCCAGCGCCAGCCGTACTGGAGCTCCGTGAAGTCCCCTGCCCTGTACCGGGTGACATGGCTGGTGCTTCGGCCACATCGGGATACGTGCTTTGGCCTCGTGGAAGCGGCACACGGCGTGTGCTCGCTGTCGGGCAGCGTCACGATCGGGCGCTGGCCATGGCAGCGGATCTTGCCTAGTCTCCGCCGCCCGTGGCCCCCTCCCCTCTCCGCTCCGCCGAGCCCCGCGACCAGCGCATCGCCCACGTCCTGCTGTTCGTCACCCCGGCGCTGTTCACCGCCAACATGGTGCTGGCGCGCGCCACGGCCGATTTCATACCGCCGGTGGCGCTCGCGGTGCTGCGCTGGCTGGGCGTCGTGCTGGTGCTGCTGCCCTTCTGCGGTCGCGAGCTGTGGCGCGGCCGCGCCGCGCTGCGCCGCGACTGGGCCCGATATGCCCTGCTCGGGCTGCTCGGCATGGGCATCTGCGGCGCCGGCGTCTACGTGGGCGCGGCCAGCACCACGGCCACCAACATCGGCCTGATTTACGCCGTCTCGCCGGTGATCATCATCCTGCTGTCACGGGCCATGTTCGGCGACCGGCTCAGCCGGCGCCAGGGCCTGGGCGCCGCGCTGGCGCTGACCGGCGTGCTGATCATCGTGCTGCGCGGCGACCCGGCGGCGCTGCTCGCGCTCGACTTCAGCGCCGGAGACCTGATCATCCTTGCCGCNACTTCAGCGCCGGAGACCTGATCATCCTTGCCGCCGCGATCTCCTGGGCGCTGTACGCCGTGCTGCTGAAGCGGTGGCCCGATCCGCTGGGCGTCACGGCGCGGCTCACCGCGATCGCGCTGGCCGGGGTGATCGTGCTGCTGCCGGCGCTCGGCTGGGAGCTGGCCAGCCGCGGTCCGCCGGAGTTCGATCTGCGCACCATCGCCGCCGTGCTGACCCTGGTCCTGGTGCCGGGCGTCGGCGCGTACGCGACCTACGGCTATATCACCCAGCATCTCGGCCCCGGCCGCACTGGCCTGCTGCTCTATCTGTCGCCGGTCTATACCGCCGTGATGGCCTGGCTGCTCCTCGGCGAGGCGCTTGCCCTCTACCATTGGCTCGGCGCGGCGCTGGTGCTGCCGGGCCTCTTCCTCGCCACCTACAAGCCGGCGACGACCTGAGCGCCCTGCGCCTCGCTTCGCGAGGCCATGGCGCAGATCGAGGCGAGTCGGCCCTAGGCGCTCGCCGTCGGCGCCACCGCCCCTCCGGCGTCCGCGGGCGTCCAGAGCCCGAGCGCGCGCGCGCACGGCAGCACCACCTGGGCGAGCGCCGCGCGAGGC
>NZ_JEMA01000952.1 GCF_001589285.1 Sorangium cellulosum
CCGGGGGCCGGGGCAGCGCCGCCGAGGGCGGGACCCTGGGCAGGCCCGCTGGGCTGCGCCGGCGCGGCCGCCTCGCCGGTCGCGCTGTCCGCCTCGGCCGCGGGGAGCGCCGACAGGATCGAGGGAGCAGCGACGCTCTCCGTTTCCAGCGCGGCGGGCGCGCGCTCGCCGGCGACGAAGAAGACCACCACCCCGACCGCGAGCGCGACAGCGCAGAGGCTCGCGATCACGCCGCGGCGCACGATGTGCTGCCGGCGGGCCACGGCCTCGGAGACGACGGCGCCCAGCGCCGACGCGCTGGCGTCCGCGCCCGAGATGTCCGGCGCCGCCCCGGGGGCCTGCTCGCTCCAGGGCGCGCGCTGGCTCAGGGGCAGCGGCTCGCTCCGGGCGGCGCGCTGGCTCAGGGGCAGCGGCTCGCTCCGGGGAGAGCGCTGGCTCAGCGGCGACCGCGCCGACCTCGGACCGGAGCCCGACGCCGGGCCGCCCCGCGCGCTGATCGGCCCGCCGAGACCCTCCGGCGATCCCCGCAGGCCGACCTCCTTGATGAGCGCTTCCACGGCGCGGGGGGACGACACAGCGAGGCCCGGCGTCTGCGCGGCCGCCTCCTCGAGCGCCTCCGAGAACGCGGCGGCGGTCGGAAACCGGGCGTTCGGATCGGTGTTCAGCGCGCGCAGGCAGATCTGGTCGATCGCGGACGGGACCGACGGCATGACCCCGCGCGGGCCCGTGGGCGGGCCCTGGAGGATCTGCGCGATCAGCGCGCCGTCGTTGTCGGCCTTGAACAGCCGCTCCTCCGTGAGCATCTCCCAGAGCACCACGCCGGCCGAGTACACGTCGCTGCGGCGGTCGATCTGCTGCGCCCGGATCTGCTCGGGTGCCATGTACGCGAGCTTGCCCTTCAGCGCGTTGCCCCGCGTCGACATGAGCCTCGTCTCGGCGCGCGCCACGCCGAAGTCGGTGATGCGCGAGACGCCGTCGATGCCGACGAGCACGTTCTGCGGCGAGACGTCGCGGTGCACGAGGTGGAGCGGCTCGCCCTCCGACCCGGTGAGCTCGTGCGCCGCGTGGAGGCCCGCGAGCACGTCGAGGAAGATGCGGAGCGCGATCCCGAGCGGGAGGGGCCGCTTCGCCCGCGCGCACGTGCGGAGCAGCAGGTGCAGCGACGGGCCCTCGATGTACTCCATGACGAGGAACAGCGGGTCCTCGACGAGATCGAACGTCGCGACGACGTTGGGGTGGCGCACCCGCGCCGCGAGGCGCGCCTCGTCGAGGAACATCGCGACGAACTCGGGCTCGGCCGCGATGTGCGGGTGCATCATCTTCAGGGCGACGAGGCGCTCGAACCCACCGGCGCCGATGGCCCGCCCGAGATACACGGTGGCCATGCCGCCCGACGCGATGGCGCGCAAGCTCTCATAGCGGCCAGCGTGCAAGGTCACATGCGGAGGCTACACCATGCCTCGTGCGTTCTCCATGAGTCCCGCGCCGTTCCCGCGAGCGCGCACGTCCAGCACAATCGTGACGAAGGCCGGGTGCCTTCATGTCGATGTGAGGCGTCCTACGACCGATCGCCGACTCGCCGACATCGGGCGCCAGCGTGGGCGCGGTGTCGGCGCGTCGGCGATCGGCGCCGGCGGGGGACGCGCGCGGGAAGGCTGCGGGATCAGCTCACGATCGGCAGCCGCCTGGCCGGCGGCCGCGCGCGCGGTGCGCCCTGCTCGCGCTCGCGCACCGCAAGGTCGTGCTCGACGATCGTCAGGGGATTGTCGTAGGCCGGTAGCGGAAGATCCTTATTCTTCGCATACACTGGGTGCCTGCCGTGCTTCTTGTACCACTCGGCCACCGTGGCGTTGGCCTTCATCTTCTCGAGGATGTTTCGCCACCCAGCGCCGGTGTTGTACGCACAGAAGCTGATCTCACCGAGCTGCGTTCCGTACGGAATGATGCACATCTCGGTACGACGGAAGTCGTAATTGAACAGGTCCTGAAACCACATGCCCGCGACGAACAGGACCCGCCACTCGTACTCGCGGGCGTCGCTCTCGCCGGCGTGCGCGGCGCCGGTCTGGCTCATGAACTGCTTCACCAGGGTGCCGAGGTGGAAGTTGGGCGGCGCCTTCTCGGGCCGGTAATGGCGCAGCAGCGCGGCGACGACCTGGGCCTTCGTGAGGGCGCGGCCGCGCCCGGCGTCGAAGATCGCGCGCAGGTCGGAGAGCAGCCCTTCGACATCGATGAAGTCGAGCAGCGGGACCATCTGCTTCGTCTTCTTGTGGACGAACAGCACCGTCCCGATGCCGCAGTTCGGGTGGCAGCCGCAGTTGATCTGGCCCCAGTCCTTGTCGGGGCCGTCGAGGAGATCGGTCACGTCGCCGAAGGGGCCGAGCGACGAGAGGGGGAACCAGTCGCGCAGCGGATCGGTCACGCCGGTCTGCCGGGCGATGTCGTGCGCGAGGTGGCTCAGCGTGTAGCGCTGCTGCTCGCGCAGCTCGTCGGAGATGTCCTCGTCGCGGCCGGTGAAGCTGACCGGCTGGAAGCTGACGACCGTGATCTTGTCGGCGTTCTGGACCGCGAAGTCGATGATCGGCCCGACCTGATCGTTGTTCACGCCGTTGACGATCGTCACGACCAGGATGACGTCGATGCCGGCGGCCGAGAGCTCCTCGATCGCCCGCAGCTTCACGTCGTAGAGGTTGCCGATCTTGCGGTGGCTGTTCGCTGTGTTCGTGACGCCGTCGAACTGCAGGTACGCCATCCGGAGGCCCGCCTCCTTCGCCTTCCTGGCGAAGCCCGGCTCCTCGGCGAAGCGCAGCCCGTTCGTCGCGCACTGCACCGCGAGGTACCCCTTCTTGCGCGCGTACCGGATGGCGTCGAGGAAATGCGGGCTCAGCGTCGGCTCGCCGCCGGAGAACTGGATCGACATCTGCCGGCGCGGGCGCACGTCCGCCGCGTCGTCGAGGATCCGCGCGATCTCGTCCCAGGAGAGCTCGTGCACGTAGCCGACCTGATTGGCATCCATGAAGCACGGGTCGCACATCATGTTGCAGCGGTTCGTCAGGTCGACCGTGAGCACCGCGCCGCGCCCGTACCGGATGGTGCTCGAGCCGTGGTTGTGGATCTTGTCCGGCGTCATCTCGACGTCGCGGCCGGCGAAGAGCCGCTCGATCCGGGCGAGGAACTCCGGGTCGATCGAGATCGTGTCCGAGAAGAAGCCGTGCTTCGGGCACGTCTTCTCCATGACCACCCGCCCGTCGCGCGCGACGATGCGGGCGCGGATCTCCCCGGGCTTGTCGGTGATGAGCCGGGTCCAGTCCGCCCTGCCGCTCAGGATCTCGTCGCGCGCCTCCTTGACGCAGCGCGGGCACAGGCTGTCGGTCTCGCGGGGCCAGCCGAGCGGGGGCTTCGAGCGCTGGCCGCCCCTCGGGATCGGTTTGTCGCTCCACCTCGGGTGAAACGGCGCGGGCTCGCCACCGAGCCGGCTGAGCTGCTGCAAGACCGGCCACACCTTGTTGGCGGATACCGTGATGGCCTTTTCCAGTGTCCGTACCAGGTCGATCAAGCGTCACCTCTTCTGCAGCCGCTTTTCGCGGCTGCACCGTAGGTCGACCTAGCGCGTGCTTCCATCAAATTCCAGGCTTGTCACGCCGCGCCGGCGCGCCTCGGGGGAGCGTGACAGCGGGCCGCCGATCGCGGGATAGTGCGGCGGAGCGAATGCGATTCCCCCCTGGAACCCCCCGCGCGCTGGGCCTCGCGGCGGCGCTCGCGGCCACCGCGATCGCG
>NZ_JEMA01000953.1 GCF_001589285.1 Sorangium cellulosum
GGGACGCCGGAAGCCAGGATGGGCCTAGCCATCGGGCAGATCGTCGGCGGGATTGCCCTCACGATCGGGGGCTTGACGGGGGAAGTCTTCGGCGGCGTCACGAGCGCCACCGGCATCGGCGCGACGATCGGTGTGCCTGCGATGGTCGTCTCGGCCGGGCTGGTCGTCGGTGGGGTCGGGAACATCGCGGCGGGGATCCAGGGGCTGTCACAGGCGATGATGTCAAGCGGGTCGGGCAGTACCGCTCCGCCGCGGGCGACACCTACTGAAGCGAGAGGTCGAGTGAATGGTGAAGCTCTCAGAGTCGCAAGAGCGGAGTTCAGCCAAGTGAAAGCAAAGTTCTGGAGGAACGAAGCCGCGACTAACCCGAGCAAATACTCCCATGAGAACCTGGCTCGGATACGTGCAGGCAAGCCCCCGATCGGCCCTGATGGCCATCCCATGGAGCTACATCACCGGACTCCACTCGCCGAAGGAGGCACGAACGCCTTCGATAATTTGCAGCCGTTGTCGCGCACCGAACACCGACTTGGATCGAATTACAAGTTGAACCATCCCGACCTGCCGTAGTAAGGAAACCCCGATGACGAAGTATACTGATGTTGTCGCGCGCTTGATTAAATTCGATGATCGCGAACTGGGGACAGGTGCGAGCGAAGATCAAATTGCGGCTGCAGAACGGGTTCTAGGCGCTCAAATCGTGGGCGGATACCGTCTATTTTTGAAGCAGTTTGGATGGGGTGGCGTTGGACACTTCGAGATCTATGGTTTGGGCCCAGACACGCCGCCGCATCTGGATATTGTGCATATTACACAAAGCGAACGTCATGAAATGGAGCCTCGGTTGCCACGTCACTTGTTGCCTATTATGAACGATGGATGCGGCAATCTTCACTGTCTCGATACCATGAAAAAAAACGAGCCTAATGTCGTGCTGTGGGCTCATGAGCGAGCATCTGATCAAGAACCAGAATCGGAGGCGGAGGATTTTGCCTCATGGCTGGACCACATGCTGGATTCTCTAGAATAGACAATGTTGATATGTGAAATGATATATTATGCTACGGCCTGAATTCGCGGGACGTGGCGGGAAGCGCGCCGGGCTTGTCCGGAGGCGTGCGGCTCGTTCCGCGCAGGCGTTCACGTTGCTCGGGTGGCTACAGAATGCGCCTGAGGAGCGGGCAGAGCTGCGGCAGCCGACTCGCGGAGCAGCGGATGGGAGACGGATCGCCTTCCGGCACCACGGCAGCGACGCTCCGTGACGTTGCCGTGTCCAGCGGAAAAAGCGCGGTCGATGGGGCACCTCGACGCGCGCGCACGGTCGCCGCCGCCAGGGACGGACCACGTATTCCGCCATCGGGCCGTCTCTTGTCATCAAAGCGTTGATTTGTGGCGATTTCCAGTCGTTGACGCCCTCCGGCGGGCGTACGTACCGTTCACGCCATGCGTCGCGTCGCGCAATCGCTGTGGATGTGCCTGATGCTTGGCGTCGCGATCGGCTTCGCGCCTCCGATCCGCGCGGAGGATCGCGCTCCGGCGCCCGCACGAAGCGACGGTCCGGCCTTCAAGGAGCACCTTCGCAGCGCCAAGCGCGCTCGCGCCCAGGGACGGTGGGCCGAGGCCGCCGGCGCCTACAAGGCTGCTCTCGATGCGGCCGACGCGGCGTCCGCCACCGTGAGGGAACGCGCGGAGATCGCCGGGGAGCTCGGGCTCTGCGAGCTCGCGCTGCGCGAGCACCGTGACGCGGCGGAGCACCTGGCGTGGAGCCTTGAGCAGGGCCTCGAGCACCACGATGCGCTGTCTCCTGCGCAGTACGAGCGATTCTCGAAGGGGCTGCGCAAGGCAGAGGCGTTCGTCGGGACGCTCATCGTGGCGGTGGATCCACCGGACGCCGAGGTGATCGTCGACGGCACGCCCCTCGACCGGACCGCGCGAGCCCACCGGCTGTTCCTCGAGCCGGGCCAACGTACGGTGCGGCTCCTCGCGACGGGCCGGGAAGAAGCGCTCCACGTGATACAGGCCGTGGCGGGCGCGCGGCACGAGATCGCGGCGGTGCTGCCGCGCGCGACGGCGAGCAGCGCCAAGGAGACCGCGCCGGCGAAGCCGATGCCCGTGAGCGCCGCGCCCGCCGCGCGCGCCGAGGCGCCCGGGCCGCTCTCGTCGTCGTCGTGGCCGGGGGCGCTGCGCATCGCCGGCATCGGCCTGACCACGGCGACTGCCTCCTTCGGCGTCCTGTTCATGGTCCACGCGAGGGGAGCCGACGGCGATCTCGCGGAGCTCAACGGCAAGCTCGACGATCTGGGGGTGACGTCGTGGGCGTGCCGGGAACCATCGCCCCCCGCGACGTGCTCCGAGCTGTCGCGCCTGCGGCGGCAGCGAGATCAGTTCGCCGCGCTCGGCACGGGGCTGGTGATAGCAAGCGGCGTCCTCGGGGCCGCGACCATCGCCTCGTTCTTCACCGATTTCGGCCTCGGCCAGGCTGCGCCCAGGAGAGACAACGTCGCGCTGTCACCGATGGCCGCTCCGGGACAGATCGGCCTCGTGGCGCACGGGGTGTGGTGATGATGAGGAGCAAGCAGGTGCGTCTTCTCCCGTGGCGACGCGGCGTTCGGCTGTGCGCCTTGCTGGCGTTCTCGACGGGCGGTGCGGGCGGGCTCTCGGGGTGCACGTACGCGGAGGACTGCGTCGACGAGCGGATGTGCCTCGCACCGCCGAAGTCGCGGTGCGAGGTGATCGAGCCCGGCGCGGGTCCCGTGATGGACGAGTGCGGGGTGTTCGTCAGGGCGAGCGCGCCCGACGACGCCGCGCGCGCTGGCACGCGGGCGGAGCCGTTCACGTCGCTGCAAGACGCGATCGTGGAGGCGCGAGCGCGGGGCCTGCGCCACGTCTACGCGTGCGGCGAGACGTTCCAGGAAGAGGTCACCCTGACGTCGGGGATCCACCTCTGGGGCGCCCGTCGCTGCGATGACGGCGACTGGTCGTACGCGTGGGCGTTCGACGGGCCGAACGAGCCGACGGTCATCGCGCCGCCGGAGGGGATCCCGCTGCGGGTCGTCGGGGACGACGCCGCGACGTCGGTGATCTTCGGCGTGCGCGCCGTGGCGGCCGACGCCTCGGCGCGCGACGGCAAGTCGTCGATCGCGATGATCGTGAGCCAGGGGGCCAGGGCGATCGTGCGGGAGGGCGCGATCGTCGCGGGCAACGGCGAGGAGGGGGAGCCGGGCGAGGACATGCCCAGCGAGCGGGCGACGTCCGGCCTGCTGGGGAACCACGGCGTGGACGCCTGCACGGCCGACTTCGCCACGGGTGCCCTTCCGGTCGTGACCGCATGCGACGGCGGCATCGAGTCCGTGGGAGGCTACGGCGGTGACGGCGGGCTCGAGTCGGGGAGCGACGGGGAGCCGGGACAGCCGGAGCCGGCGGAGAACCCGGAGGGCAACGGCCGCGCAGGGCTCGGCGCGGATCTGACGGAGTGCAGCGACGGAAAAGCAGGCGCAGACGGCGCCAGCGCCGATCGCGCGGGTGGCGCTGTGGGTCCAGGCCACATCGACGTCGACGGCTGGATCGGCGTCCAGGGCGAGCATGGGAAGCGCGGCGGCGCGGGTCAGGGGGGCGGCGGCGGCGGTGGCAGCAAGTCGCGTGGCCCCATGATCGCCTGTCGGGCAGGCGGCCCGCAGGGGGGAGCGGCGGGCGGCTCGGGAGGCAGCGGCGGCTGCGGCGGTCGCGGCGGCGGCGGCGGTGGTTATGGGGGGGCGAGCATCGGCATCATCGCTTTGCAGGGGAGCGTGCTCACGCTCGAGGCGACAAAGGTGACCGCGGCCCATGGCGGCCGCGGTGGGGTGGGCGGAATCGGCCAGCCGGGCGGCAAGGGTCACGAGGGCGGGTACGGTGGAAGGCACCCTGTTGATAGGTTGTGGCATGCGTGCCACGGCGGCAAGGGGGGCAATGGCGGCCGCGGAGGGGATGGCGGCGGCGGTCTCGGGGGCCCCTCGATCGGCGTTGCGTCCCTGGGCGCGACCGTGACCATCGCCTCCGGTGCGACCCTCGACCACGATGCCGGCGGAGATGGGGGCCTCGCAGGGAACGCAGCGCCGGATGACGACGAGGGCAAGGGAGAGGTTGGCGCCGCCGTGCCCTACCGCCAATTCGATGGCCCCGACCCCTTGCCACCCCGTTGAGCGCGCCAAGGCGAACCACCCAACCTCCAGGGAGCAACGATGCGAATCGCGAGAACGATGGGCCTGGTCCCCGCGCTGCTGCTCGTCGTGGCCGGCTGCGGCACGACGCCTGGCCCCCTCGACGTCGGGGCAACGGGGTGCGACGCCGGCTCGTCGTGCCCAGGCGAGCCGCCGCCGGAGTCGGTGTGCCTCGAGCGCCTCGCCGCCGATGTGCTGGAGGACGGCTGCGGCGTGTTCGTCGCGGGTTCCTTCGGCAACGGGAACGATGCGAACCCCGGCACGAGGGACAAGCCCGTGCGCACGCTCCAGCGTGGTGTCGAGCTCGCGCGTACCGGACGAGGACGCGTCTTCGCGTGCAACGACGGCTTCTTCGATCCGCTCACGCTGCCCTCCGGCGTCGATCTCATCGGGGGATTCAGTTGCTTGTGGTGGCACCGTGAGCCCGGCCTCCGCCCGATGCATCAGGTGACGGACAAACCAGACATCCTCCTGACCGTCGTTCCGGCGAGCGAAGGAGACACGGGCGCCGGGGACGGGGTATCGACGATCGTCGACATGCGGTTCACGGCGCGCGGGCCGACCGCCCTGCTTGTGCGCTCGGGCGCGGCGGTGGAGCTCATCCGAGCCTACATTCGCGCGCCGCGCGGCTGGGGAGGGGGAGACGGCGAGAAGCGGACCTGGCCGTACACGGCCGAGCAAGGCCCCAATGGGGTGTACGGGGGCGACGCGTGCTCCGCGAGCACTGTTCCCGGCGGCGCCGAGGCGGTGAACCCGTGCGAGGGAGGGCTCCCGAGCACCGGCGGCAAGGGAGGCGACGGCCTTCCCGATGGCGCCGGCGATGGGGACGACGGGCAACCCGACGCGTCGTCGGACCCGGGCGCAGGGAGCGGGGGACGCGGGGACGTGACCGGTGTCGGTTGCTCCAGCGGAGCCCCCGGGGACCCCGGCGCGCCCGGGAACGTCGGCGCACCTGGCCAGGGCATCGGGCGCCTCGGCGATACCGGATGGGAGGGCGACAAGGCCGGCGACGGCACCTGGGGTATGCCGGGCCAGGGCGGGGGCGGCGGCGGCGGGCGGCGAGGCGGGGTGTCCGCGTGCGGCGTGGCCTCGAAGGGAGGCGCCGGCGGCGGCTCCGGCGGCGCTGGCGGCTGCGGCGGTCACGGCGGCCGTGGGGGCGGGAACGGCTACCCGAGCATCGGGATCATCGCGCTCCACGCGAAGCTCACCGTGCGGGAGAGCGTGATCGAAAGCAGCGGCGGCGGGCCGGGTGGCGACGGAGGCCAATCCCAGGCAGGCGGCGACGGTGGTCGAGGCGCGTCGGGGGGCGCCGTGGGGGACGGCACGTGGTCGTGCCGCGGGGGCGACGGCGGCCGAGGAGGCGACGGCGGCTACGGCGGCCCAGGGCGCGGCGGCGACTCGATCGGCATCGCCTACCTCGACGAGGACCAGCTCACGCTGGAGGGCGTCACCTTCGAGCTGGGCCCGCCGGGCGAGGGCGGCGTGAGCTGGGACTGGGCTGGCAACGAGATCCGAGCAGAGGACGGCAACGCCGTCGAGGCGCTTCGATTCCCTGAATAGTCCAGATCGGCTCGGGAGGACGACCCGGGCCGCAGACGATTCTGCCTCGCGAAAATTCCCTATCGTTACGCCGATGGCTACAACGGTGGATTCGAATGAACATGGCAAGCCCTCCAGCCCTTCCGGGGGCGACGCATGTCGCCCTCGGGATCGTTGCGGCCGAGCGTCGTGAGCGCCTCGGTGCGACCCGCGTGGCGCGGGCGTGCGACTGCCTCCTCGTCGGACCGAGCTGCCGGGATGCCGCGGCGCATGCGCGGGCGCGACAGGCGTGGTGGAATTCGTCCGAAGCGTGGGATGTCGATTGATCCGACGTGTGCTGGCAGCCGCCCGTCGTCGTGTGGGTGTCGGCGAGCCTCTGGGACACTTACGTTGATGATCCGACGGCAGCTCCCAACAGCGCATGCTCCGAGCTGCGATCGGCCAGGCAGAGCCCCTGTTACCCTGTGTGCAGTGGTGCTACCCCGTCGCAGCCAGGGCGACGGCGGCGCGCGGGGGAAACGGCGAGATCCGTATCCAGGCGGCGCCTGCTGAGGCAACTTCGCTCCCGCTGTGGCGATTTGCAACAGTGAGGCGCCCCACGGCTCACGCGGATCGCGGGAAACCCACGATCCCGCCCTGTGCACCGATCTTGCAGTCGGCCGGGCACCCAAACCCACGTGAGGAGGTCTCGATCTATGGTCGCATCGCGCAACGTTCTCGTCGTCTCGCTCGGTCTTGCCCTCGGCGTTGGCTGCTCGAACCAGCCTCCGGCGAGCGATCCGAGCTCGGCGAGCGGAGCAACGCCGCCGCCGACCCAGCCCGCCGTCACGCCGCCGCCGCCTGTCGACACGCCGCCGCCGGCGCCGCAGCCGAGCGCGGACGCGCAGACGGAGGCAGCCACCACCACCACCACCACGCCGAGCGCGCCGCCCGAGGCCCCGCTCACCGACGAGCAGATCGTCGCCGTGCTCGACGCCGCGAACAAGAAGGAGATTGACGAGGCCACGCTCGCGCAGACGAAGGCCAAGCACAAGGACGTGAAGGCCTACGCCAGGGCCATCACGCAGCATCACACGCAGGCGAAGGCGAAGCAGGCCCAGCTCGTGAAGAAGCTCGGCATCACGGCGGCGGAGTCGGACAAGAGCAAGCTGCTCACCACCGAGACGCAGCAGGCTGTCGACCAGCTCAAGGCACTGCAGGGCGCCGATTTCGATCAGCAGTTCGTGGCCACCATGATCCAGGACCACCAGAAGACGCTCGATCTGCTCGACAGGCGGATCCTTCAGGACGCGAAGAACGCCGATCTGAAGACGATGATCGAGAAGGACCTCCGCCCGACGATCGAGAAGCACCTCAAGGACGCCGAGGCGCTCGCGCAGAAGCTCGGACCGGCGGCCGGCACGACCGGCGGTACGGGCACGACGAGCGCGACGGGGACGCAGGGCGCGACCGGCGCGACAGGCGCCGGGGCGCAGGGCGGCGCGACGGGCGCGGGGAACCAGGGCACGACAGGCGGGCAGCGCGCGGCCGGCGCGCAGTCGGGGAACCAGGCCGGGCAGACCGGCGTGACGGCGGGGAGCCCGGGCGGCCAGGGCGGCGTTCAGCCGCCGGCGGCGACCCCGGCCGCCGGGGCCGGCGCCGGCACGAAGGGCGCCGGGACGACGAAGTAGTCGACAGCGGGCGTCGAGCCCGAGATGCGGAGAGCGTGTGTCTCTCCGCATCTCGGCGATCCCGCCGCTGCGCGGCGCTCGGGTCAGCCGAGCGCGACCCAGACCGACTTGAGCTGCGTGAGCTCGTCCAGCACCGCGCGGCCGTTCTCCCGCCCGTAGCCGGACTGCTTGTACCCGCCATAAGGGCTCGCCGCGTCGAACCGGTTGTACGTGTTGATCCAGACCGTGCCCGCCGCGAGGCGCGAGGCGAGCGCGTGCGCCTTGCCGATGTCGCGCGTCCAGATGCCGGCCGCGAGGCCGTACTCGGTCGCGTTCGCGAGGCGCGCGGCCTCCTCGACGCCGTCGAAGGGGATGACCGCCAGCACGGGGCCGAAGATCTCCTCGCGGGCGATGCTCATCGACTCCGAGACAGCCGAGAACACCGTCGGCTCGACGAAGAACCCCGGGCCCTCGCGCCGCCCGCCCGCCTCGCGGCGCGCCCCCTCGGCCGCGCCGCGGTCGATGTAGCCGAGCACCTTCGTGAAGTGCGCCTCCGACACAAGCGGGCCCATCTGCGTCGACGGGTCGAGCGGATCGCCCGGCACGAGCTTCCGCGCGCCGCGCGTCACCGTCTCCAGCACGCGGTCGTGCACCGCCCGCTCCACGAGGAGCCGGCTCCCCGCCGTGCACAGCTCGCCCTGGTTGTAGAAGATCGCCGTCACCGCCGCCTTCGCCGCGCTCTCCACGTCCGCGTCCGCGAAGACGATGTTGGGGCTCTTGCCGCCGAGCTCCAGCGACAGCTTCTTCAGCGTCCCCGCCGCCGCGCGCATGATCGCCCGGCCGGTGTCCGTGCCGCCCGTGAACGAGATCTTCGCGACCCCCGGGTGCTCCACGAGCGCCGCGCCCGCCTCCTCGCCGTGCCCGGTCACCACGTTGACGACCCCCGGCGGCACCCCCGCCTCCGCCAGGATGCGCGCGAGCTCCAGCGTCGTGAGGCTCGCCTCCTCCGGCGGCTTCACCACGACCGTGTTGCCCACCGCGAGCGCCGGCGCGACCTTCCGCGCCGCGAGCAGCAGCGGGAAGTTCCAGGGGATGATCGCGCCGATGACGCCGAGCGGCTCGCGCACCGTGTAGTTCAGGAACGGGCCCCGCACCGGGATCGTCTCGCCGCCGAGCTTCGTCGCCCACCCGGAGAAGTAGAAGAACGTGTCCGCCGTGCGCGGCACGTCGATCGTCCGCGCCGCGGTGATCGGCTTGCCTGTGTCGACCGCCTCCAGGCGCGCGAGCTCCTCGCACCGCGCGAGGATCAGCTCCCCCGCCTTCCACAGGATGCGCGCGCGCTCGTTCGGATCCATCGCGGCCCAGCCCGGGAACGCCGCGCGCGCGGACGCCACCGCGGCGTCCACGTCCTCGCGGCGGCCGCGGGCGAGCCGCGCGAGCGCCCCGCCCGTCGCGGGGTTCGCTGTCTCGAACGTCTCGCCGGAGAGCGCCTCCCTCTCGGCGTTGTCGATCCACAGCTTCCAGAGCTCCTTCACGGTCTCACGCGTCTCGGACATGCCTCCGTCGTAAACCCGCGCGCCCGGGCTCGGCAAGCGGCGATGACACGGGCCCTCGCGTGCGGGATACTCATCCACCCATGGACTTCTCCGATCGTCCCACGCTCCCGTCCGTCCCTCCGCGAAGAGTCGTCACCGAGCTGCCCGGGCCGAAGGCGCGCGCGTGGATGGCGCGCGGGGGCTTCGACATGCAGTCGCGCTACCGCGCTGTCGTGATGGACGACACGGCCAGCCGGGGGTGCTCGCTTGTCGACGTGGACGGCAACGTGTTCCTGGACCTGTTCGCGAACTTCGCGCTCGGGGCGCTCGGCTACAACCACCCCGCGCTCGTCGAGGCGGCGCACGGCGAGGCGTTCATCCGCGCCGTCGCGAACCCGACGTCGACGCCGTTCGTGACGACGCCGGCCTGGTTCGAGTTCGTGGAGGCGCTCGAGCAGCGGTACGCCCCGCGCGGCATGGCGCGCGTCTTCTGCGTGGACGCGGGCGGCGAGGGCGTCGAGTCGGCGCTCAAGGCCGCGTTCATCCG
>NZ_JEMA01000954.1 GCF_001589285.1 Sorangium cellulosum
GAGGTCGAGCGCGGCGCCGGTGCACTCGCCGAGCGCCCACACCCCGTCGCCCGCCCGGCCGCGCGCGTCGACCCGCACGGCGTACCCCGCGCGCGGGTCCGCCTCGACGCGCGCGCCCGCCTGCGCGGCGACCTCGAACGAGGGCGCGGCCGGCGCGTCCACGGCGACGGCAACGACCTTCAGGTCCGTCGTCGGGCTGTCGGAGCCGAAGGGCGCCTCGCGCACTGTCACGCCCTTCACCTGCGAGATCCCGTTCACCGCGGCGAGCGCGGCGAGCGGGATCCGCGCCGCGATGCGGTCGCCGAGCGCGCTCGCGAGCTCGTCGGCCCAGAACCCCTCGCCGGCGAGCGCGACCGGGCCGGTCGGCTCGACGCCGTGGGCGAGCAGCCGGCAGAGCGCGCGCGCCGAGAAGACGCCGGGCAGATCGTTGTTCGGGAACGCCGCGACGCCGTCGTGCGCCCCGGTGGCGAAGACCTTGGCGGGCGCCCTGATCACGGTGGCGCCCGCGTCGCCGGCGACCAGCAGCTCGCCGAGGTAGACGCCGGCGGCCACGTGCCTGGAGAGCACGCGGACGCCGTCGAGCGGGTGCCGCGCGAGGAGCTCCGCCGCGCGCCGCGGCGCCCCGGCGAGCGACCCGGNGGAGCTCCGCCGCGCGCCGCGGCGCCCCGGCGAGCGACCCGGCGGGCGCGAGCCCGTCGTCGATCAGCGCGACG
>NZ_JEMA01000955.1:0-12591 GCF_001589285.1 Sorangium cellulosum
CCCCAGCCGCCGCGAGTCCGGCGCCGCCCCGAGCCGCCGCGAGTCCGGCGCCGTCCCCAGCCGCTGCGAATCCGGCGCTGTCCCCGGCCCCTGCGCGTCGGGCGGCGCGAGCCGGCGGCTCCTCGCCGCGCTCTCCGGGACCACCTCGGCGCTCGCGAGCGCCTCGCGCAGCGGCGACGGGAACGCCCCGACGTCGTCGAACGACGCGCCCGCGCCCGCGAGCGCCAGGATCGCCTCCTCGTCCAGGCCCGAGCGCGCGCACGCCGACGCGTCGACGCGCGCGTTCGCGAGCGAGCTCGCCGACGAGAACGAGCGCGGCAGCTTCGCGCCGCGCAGGTCGGCGGCCGTGAGCAGCGCCCCGCCGAGCAGCGCCCCCGACATGTCGGCGCAGCGCAGGTCGGCGCCGGCGAGGTCGGCGCCGGCGAGGTCGGCGTTGACGAGCGACGCGGCGTCGAGCCGCGCCCCCGCGAGGTTCGCGCCGCCGAGCTTGGCCCCGTCGAGCCGCGCCCCCGCGAGGTTCGCGCCCTGCAGATCGGCGCCGGGCAGGTGCGCGGCCGCGAGGTCCGCGCCCGGGAGCTCGATCGCGGCGCCGTCACCGCCGCGCCGCGACGAGAGGGCGCCGAACAGCTTGTGGAGCGCGGCGTGATCCATGGCGGCCCGCCTACTCGTCCGGGTCGATGGTGCCGATCGCGCTCGCGAACACCACCTGCCCGTCCCTCATGTAGCCGTCCAGCGCGAACCACGCGTGCGTCCCGTCCCCGTCGAGGTCGCCGCGCGCGTAGGCCGCCCACCTGCGGTCCGGCGGCACGTCCGCCGGCCAGTGGGAGGCCGAGACAGGCATCGGAGAGCCGCCGAGCCGGTATCGATACTGATACGACTGAGGGTGGGTGATCTCGAATCCAAGGCACCTCCACCCCACGGTCGGACTCCCCGTGTTGTAGTCCACGCCCGGCCTGGGGTCGGGCTGGTACTTTATCCCCTGCACCCGGTAGAAAGCGTTGGGCACGGTGACCGCGTCGCTGCACAGCGGGTGGGCCGCCGCGCTACCCGTGTTCGCCTGGAGCCGGTCGGCGGACACGACGACGGCCCTCGAGATGGCGCCGACCGTGTGCTTGGCCTCGGCCGACGTGGCGAGCACCCGGTACTTCGACACACCGTGGGTGGCCAGGGCGGCCAGGATCGTCACGAGCCCGCCCGCGAGCATCACCTCGACGAGCGTGAACCCCCGCCTCCCCCGCCGCCGAGATGCCGAGTCGATTTCAGACCGGGAATCCCTTATCACGGCACATGTATAACCGGACTGTCCATCGATGAACAGATGGAAACCCCATCTCGCGGCGGCAGAGACGCTGTTTGGTCGGGTGTTGTGGGGAGCGCGGTTGTCCGGGCGGCGCGCCTCCCACGTGGGCGGCGCGAGAGGCGGAATGGCGCGGTGGTGAGCGCGCGTGGCGCGCTCGGCGTGATGGTGAGCGCGCGTGACGCGCTGCGAATGATGGTGAGCGCGCGTGGCGCGCTCCGCATGATGGTGAGCGCGCGTGGCGCGCTCCGCATGATGGTGAGCGCGCGTGGCGCGCTCCGCATGATGGTGAGCGCGCGTGGCGCGCTCCGCATGATGGTGAGCGCGCGTGGCGCGCTCCGCATGATGGTGAGCGCGCGTGGCGCGCTCCGCATGATGGTGAGCGCGCGTGGCGCGCTCCGCATGATGGTGAGCGCGCGTGGCGCGCTCCGCATGATGGTGAGCGCGCGTGGCGCGCTCCGCATGATGGTGAGCGCGCGTGGCGCGCTCCGCATGATGGTGAGCGCGCGTGGCGCGCTCCGCATGATGGTGAGCGCGCGTGGCGCGCTCCGCATGATGGTGAGCGCGCGTGGCGCGCTCCGCATGATGGTGAGCGCGCGTGGCGCGCTCCGCATGATGGTGAGCGCGCGTGGCGCGCTCCGCATGATGGTGAGCGCGCGTGGCGCGCTCGGGGCTCAGGCGCGCGGGCCGGACGTCTTGGGCGGCGGGTCTCCCGCGAGGAAGGCCTCCAGCGCGTCGGCGATGCGCTCGCCGGTCTTGCCGTCCCACCCTTCGGGCACGGAGCCCCGCTTGCCGCGGCCGTCGAGGATCGCGTCGACCTCGCGCGCGATGAGCGCTGCGTCGAGCCCGACAACGGTGTTGGTGCCCTGGGTCACGGTGATGGGCCGCTCGGTGCCCTGACGCATCGTGAGGCACGGGATCCCGAGCGCGGTCGTCTCTTCCTGGATGCCGCCCGAGTCGGTGGCCACGAGCAGCGCATTGCCCATCACGGTGACGAAGTCGTCGTATCCGAGCGGCTCCATGATCCGGAGACCCTTCGTCTCGCGCAGGCGCCCCGACAGGCCGAACGACTCGGCGCGCGCGACCGTGCGCGGGTGGACGGGGAACACAGTCGGCAGGCGCTGCGCGATCGCGGTGAGCGCGTCGAGCGTCTCGGCGAGCCGCTCGGCGCTGTCGACGTTGGCCGGGCGGTGGAGCGTCGCGATCGCGTACTTCTTCGGCTCGAGCCCGAAGCGCGACAGCGCGTCGGTCTGCCGCTTCAGGGCGTAATGGACCGAGTCGATCATCACGTTGCCGACGAACCGGACGCGCTCGGGCGGGATGCCCTCGGCGAGCAGGTTCGGGTGGGCGTCGTGCGAGGGCGTGAGCAGGAGATCGGAGAGCTGGTCGGTGAGGACGCGGTTGATCTCCTCGGGCATCGTCCAGTCGCGCGAGCGCAGCCCGGCCTCCACGTGGACGACGGGGATGCCGAGCTTGGACGCCGCGAGCGCGCCGGCGAGCGTGCTCGTGACGTCCCCGACGACCACGACCACCTTGGGCCGGTGCTCCATCAGGTCCGCCTCGGCGCCGACGAGCACGGCCGCCGTCTGCTGGGCGTGCGAGCCGCCGCCCGCCTTGAGCGTGTGATCGGGCGTGGGCAGGCCGAGGTCGCGGAAGAAGACGTCGCTCATCGTCGTGTCGAAGTGCTGGCCCGTGTGCAGGAGCCGCATCGGCAGGCCGCGCGCCTTGAGGGCGCGGCAGATGGGAGCGAGCTTCATGAAGTTCGGGCGCGTCGCGGCGACGAGGTAGATCATCTCGACCGGCGAGCATGCCGTGGTATGCGCCGCGCTACCAGCGCGTTGTGGCGAGACCGCCGGCGCGACGCTTTACGCGGGCAGTGCCGTCCTGTACACGCGCCCCGTGCGTCTGACCGTGCTCCTCCACGGCGATCCGAAGGCCACGCAGCAGGCCCGCCTCGGCGCCGCGCTCGCCGCCCGCGGCCACCGGGTCATCCTCTGCGACGCGCCCGGGATCGCGGCCTCGATCCGCGACGAGTACGGGCAGCGCTGCGAGGAGCTGAGGCTCCTCTCCTCCCTGGTCCCACACGCCCTCCGGCGCCTCTGGGCGCGGCGGAGCGCGCGCGCGCTCGGCGTCGACGTCGTGCACCTGAACTTCCTGCGCCCGTGGCACGACCTCTGGTCGAGGATGCAGGGCGGCCCGCCGATCGTCGCCACCGCGTGGGGCTCCGACATCAACCCCGAGGTGTTCCGGAGATCGCGGTGGACGGTCCGCCGGGTCGACCACGTGCTGTCGCGCGCCTCGGCCGTCACGGCGGACAGCGTGCCCCTGCTGGCGAGGGCGCGGGCGCGCATGGGCGAGCGCGCGCCCTCCGTCCCCTGCGAGATCGTGCTCTGGGGCGTGGATCTCGCGACGTTCGAGCGGCAGAGGGCGCTCGACGGGGCGGCGCGCTTCCGGCGCGAGCTCGGGATCGAGCCCGGCAAGCGCGTCCTCCTGAGCCCGCGGCAGACGAAGCCGCACTACCACGTCGATCGCATCCTCCGCGCCTTCGCCGCGAGCCGGTGGGCGAGGGAGGGCGTCTTCGTGATCAAGCTGTACGGCCGGCACGACGAGCCCGCGTACGTGCGGAAGCTCAGGTCGATCGTGCGCGAGCTCGGCGTCGACGCCAGCGTGAGGTTCGCGGAGCCGTGCCCGTACAGCGAGCTCCCCGGCCTCTACGCGATGGCCGACGCCGCTGTCTCGCTGCTCGAGGTCGACGGCGTGCCGTCCACGTTCTGCGAGCTCGCGGCGCTCGGGGTGCCGATCGTCGCGAGCGACCTGCCGGCCTACGAGGGCGTGCTCGATCGCGATCGCGCGCTCCTGGTGCCGCCCGCCGATCACGCGGCGCTCGTCGCCGCGCTCGACCGGCTGATCGACGAGCCCGAGCTCGCGCCGCGCCTCGCGGAGCGCGGGCGCGCGTGGGCCGTGGAGCGCGCCGACTGGCAGCGGTGCGTCGACCGGTTCGAGGCGCTCTACCGCGCCGCCATCGTCGCCGCCGCCGCCGCCTCGGGCCAGCGCGCGTAGCGGCCGGCGCGCGCGGCGGTCAGCGCCGCGGCGACGCTGCGCCGCGCTCGCCGGCGAGGCGCTCGAACAGCGCGACGATCTCGGCGACCTGCGCCTGCCGCGTGAGCTTCGCGATCTCGTCCTCGCACCGGGCGGGCAGCTCCCCGCGGCGGAAGCGATCGTAGGCGCGCTCGAGCGACAGCGCCCCGAGCTCGACGTCGTCCGCGGGCACCGCCTCCCCTGCCCCCGTCCGCGACAGCACGAGCGCCGCGTCGGTCCCGGGCACCACGAAGGCGATCACCGGCGGGCCGGCGGCGATGTACTCGTAGAGCTTGCCGGGCGTCGAGAGCGGATCGAGCGCGCACAGCACGAGCGCGTCCGCGTCGCGGTAGCGGGCCACGATCTGGTCGTGCGGCACCGGCTTCTCGACCCGCAGGTGCGGCCGGAGGTGCGGGTACTTCCTGGCCTCCCTCTCGGCCCACGCGCCCGCGGCGCTCA
The DNA here is from genome assembly GCF_001589285.1 of Sorangium cellulosum. Classification (GTDB taxonomy): domain Bacteria; phylum Myxococcota_A; class Polyangia; order Polyangiales; family Polyangiaceae; genus Sorangium; species Sorangium cellulosum_G. The sequence goes on from NZ_JEMA01000955.1 coordinate 4,835, forward strand.
CGATCGAGAGCTCGAAGCCCGGCAAGGCGCGCCGCGAGAGGAGCCGATCGGCAGCGCGGAACACCGACGCGAGGTTGTAGTCGCCGTACATGTTGCCCGCGAACAGGAGGCGGAAGCGGCCGCCCGGATCCGGCCGGGGCGCGTACGGCGCGGCGAAGTCCTCCGCGTCGAAGCCGTTCCGCACGAGGTGCACCTTGCCCTCCGGCAGGCCGCGCCGCTCGACGAGCAGCGAGCGGAACGGATCCGCCGTGACCAGCACCGCGTCGGCGCCCGCGAAGACGCGCTCCTCGATCCGCCGATCCACGCGCTGGCGCATCCGGGCGATCGGGCCCTCGCCCCTGTAGAGCGGCAGGAAATTGTTGTCGGTCCACGGGTCCCTGAAATCGGCCACCCAGGGGACGCCGAGCGCGCGCCGCGCGTGGTCCCCGAGGAGGTGGGCCGTGAAGGGCGCCGACGTGCTGAACACGAGATCGAACCGCTCCTCACGGAGGATCGCGGAGAGCCGCCGCAGGGCGAACGGGAGCCAGCCGAGGTAGGCGTCGACCGGCAGGGCGCCGAAGAGCGTCCCGAAGCCGACCGCGGCGCGCGTGCGCTCGACGCGAACCCCCTCGGGGACCTTGGAGAGGAGCGACCGATCGACAGCGGTCCTGCCGCGCTGGCCGGACGCGAGCACGACCGGCTCCCAGCCGAGGGAGGGCGCGATCCGGCTGAGGTGCAGGGCGCGCTGCACGCCGGCGCCGCCGTGCGGCGGATAGAAGTAGCTGATCAGGAGGAAGCGACGCTCGGGCATGCGGGGGCCGCGCGCGTGATACCACACGGCCCCGCCCGGCGGCGCTCCTGTCGAGAAGCCCCGCCCCGGCTCAGTGCCCCGCCGTCGCGCCCGCCACGCGCCGCACGCCGGCGTCCGCCGGCTGGGCCTCCGCCGCCGCGCGCCGCGCCTTCCGGAGGCGCCACCACCGCTCGACGCTCATCACCGGCAGGATCGTCAGCGCCACCAGCGTCGAGTTGATCCACGCCCCGAGCGAGAGCGGCGCCGAGCCGAACAGCGTGTGCATGAACGGCGCATAGACGAAGCAGAGCTGCAGGGCGAGGAGCGCGCCGATCCCGACATAGATCCAGGGGTTCGAGAAGAGCCCGATCTTCAGCATCGAGTCGCGCAGCGACCGGCAGTTGAGCACGTAGAAGATCTGGAACAGCACGACCGTCGTGACCGCCGCTGTCTGGGCCTCGCGGTAGGCGACCTCCGAGACGACGCCGCCGCGCACCTCCGTGAAGTACTCGTACAGGAAGAGCCCGATCGCCCCCGCCGTCATGAGCACCGCGACGATCGCCGTGCGCACGAGCACGAACCGGCTCAGGATCGGCTCGCTCGGGTCCCGCGGCGGGCGGCCCATCACGTCCTTCTCCATCGCCTCGAACGCGAGCGGCAGGGAGAGCGCCACCGTGGCCACCAGGTTGACCCAGAGGATCTGGACGGCCGTGATCGGCATGAGCGGCGCGCCCCCGACGATCGGGAAGGTCATCACCGCCACGAGCAGGATCAGCGCCTCGCCCAGGTTCGTCGGCAGCACGAACGCGAGCGCCTTGACCAGGTTGTCGTAGACGCGGCGCCCCTCCTCGACCGCCGCGCGGATGCTCGCGAAGTTGTCGTCGGTCAGCACCACGTCGGCGGACTCCTTCGACACCGCCGTCCCCGTGATCCCCATGGCCACGCCGATGTTCGCCTGCTTCAGCGCCGGCGCGTCGTTCACGCCGTCGCCCGTCATCGCGACGACCTTCCCGTCGGCCTGCAGCGCCCTGACCAGGCGGAGCTTGTGCTCCGGCGCCACGCGCGCGAACACGTTCGTGGACGCCGCCGCCGCGCGCAGCTCCTCGTCCGAGAGCCGCGCGATCTCCGTGCCGTTCATCGCCCGACCGCCCTCGCGCACGAGCCCGAGCTGCTCGCCGATCGCCCGCGCGGTCGCCAGGTGATCGCCCGTGATCATCTTCACGGTGATCCCGGCGTCATGGCACGCCTTGATCGCGTCGATCGCCTCCGGCCGCGGCGGGTCGATCATCCCCTCGAGGCCGAGGAGCTCGAACCCCTCCGCGAGGTGCGCCTCGTCGAGCGACGCCGCGTCGCGGCCCTGCGCCCGCGACGCCACGGCGAGCAGGCGCATGCCCTGCGCCGCCATCCGCTCGACCTCCGCGATCACCTGGGCGCGCTCCGCTTCGCCGATCGCGGCGCGGCCGAGCACCACCTCGGGCGCGCCCTTCATGAAGATCACCCGCTCGCCGCCGGGCGCCTCGTGGAGCGTCGCCATGAGCTGCAGCTCCGACGAGAACGGGACGGCGTCGATGCGCGGGTACTCCCGCCGCGTCGCCTCGACGTCCACGCCGAGCTTCTGCGCCGCGACGACGAGCGCGCCCTCGGTGGGGTCGCCCTCGATGCCGCACGCGTCGCCGTCGCGCTTCATGCGCGCGTCGTTGCAGAGCAGCCCCGCGCGGAGCAGCGCGCGCACCGGCTCGGACGCCTCGCCCACCGGCGCGCCGTCGCGGCGGAGCTCGCCGGCGGGCGCGTAGCCGACGCCGGTCACCTCGATCGTCTCCCCGGCGCCGCCCTGCGCGGAGGCCCCGGCCCGGGGCGTCCCCGCGGGCGTCCACAGGGCGCGGACGGTCATCTCGTTGCGCGTCAGCGTGCCTGTCTTGTCGGAGCAGATCACGCCGGTGCTGCCCAGCGTCTCGACCGCGGGCAGCTTCCGGATCACCGCGCGGCGCCGCGCCATTCGCTGCACGCCGATGGCGAGCGAGATGGTGATGATCGCCGGCAGCCCCTCCGGGATCGCGGCGACCGCGAGCGAGATCCCCGCGAGCATCGCGTCGACCGGCGGGTAGCCCCGGAGCAGCGCGACCCCGACGATGACAAGCGCGACAGCGACGATCGCGATGGTCAGGACGCGGCCCACCTTGGCCATCGAGCGGGTGAGCGGCGTCTCGATCTCGGTCGCCTCGTGGAGCATCGACGAGATGCGCCCGAGCTCGGTCGCGCCGCCGGTGGCGAAGACAACGGCCGTGGCCGTGCCGCTGGTCACGAGCGTCCCGCCGAACGCGAGGTCCTTGCGGTCGCCGACGCCGGCGTCCTCCGGGACGGCGTCGACGTGCTTGTCGGAGGGCACCGACTCGCCCGTGAGCGCCGACTCATCCACGCGGAGGTTCTTCACCGAGATCAGCCGCGCGTCCGCGGGGACCTTGTCGCCCGCCTCGAGCACCACCACGTCGCCGGGGACCACGTCGGCCGCCGGGATCACGCTCCGCTGCCCGCCGCGCACGACCGTGGCCGACTGGGGCACCATGCCGGCGAGCGCCTCGATCGCCTTGCCCGCGCGGAGCTCCTGCACGAACCCGATCGCCGTGTTGAGCACGACGACCGCCAGCACGACCGACCCGTCGATGGCCTCGCCCATGATCATCGCGAGGGCCGCCGACGCGAGCAGCACGTAGATGAGCGGGTCGTTGATCTGGCGGAAGAGCAGCTTGAACGCGCTGTCACCCTTGGCGCGCTGGATCACGTTGGGCCCGACATCCTTGAGCCTCCGGGCGGCCTCTTCGGCCGTGAGGCCTGTCTCGGCGCTCTCGATCTTGGAGAGCGCCTCCTTGGCTGGCAGGCTGTGCCAGGCGGTCCCGGACGTTGAAGGGAGGACGGGTTGCGACATGCAGTGTTCTCCTGCAGAGAGCGGCGCTGTGCGTGTTGCGCTCACCAACGGTGGCAGCTTCTCACCACGAACTCGGCACGTGCTTGGCACGTGTCATGCCAGCAGTCATGCCCGTGGTGAACCAGGATGTTCACCCTTCGAGGTGATGCCGGCGCCGGGGTCGCATTGGACCTTTTCACCTCGGTGGGGTGTTTTGCCCCACCCTCTTGAGTCGGGGCTCAACCGCGCAGGTAGGCGAACGTCCCGTCGATGTTGAACAAGCGGGTCGCCTGCACGAGCTCGGTCACCGTCACGCCGACGCGCGGCAGGAGCCGCTCCGCGACGCCGCGGCTCAGGAGGTCCTTGCGGAAGTAGCGGAGCTTGCGCGGGGCGACGTACCCCTCGAGCTCCGCGAACGTGAGGCGCTGGTACTCGGGGGTGCCGGGGACGTGGCGGCGCGAGATCACGTCATAGAAGAAGAAGACGCCGCCCGGCTTGAGCTGGGCGAGCGCCTTCTCCACGAGGCGCCGCTTGAGCTCCGCGTTGGTGACCGACGACAGCACGGCGAGCATCATCACCATGTCGAACGGCCCGCCGACGTCGGCCTTCAGGAAGTCGCCCGCCATGAAGCGGATGCCGGCGAAGCGCGATCGCGCGACGGCGGTGCGCTGGGCGATGAGATCGATGCCGGTGAGGCGCGAGGGGTCCGCGCCGAGCTCGACAAGCCACGCCAGGTTGGAGCCCGCTCCGCAGCCCACGTCGAGCACCGACATCTCGCGCAGCGCCTCGGCGGTGCGCACGCCGCACGCGACGAGCGCCTCGCGCATGCGGCGCTGCCGCTGGCGCGCGACGAGGTACGGATACGCGTTGAGCAGGCTCGCCCAGGGGTTCGCCGGCAGGAAGCGCTCGGTGTAGTACCGGTTGATCGCCTCGAGATCCTGCTCGAAGCCGCCCTCTCCCTCGGCCATCAACCTGCCTCCCCTCGGCGCCGGTAGAGCGCGATGATCCAGTAGGGCTGCGCTCGCGCGCCCGAGGCCAGCCGCCACGCCACGGTCGCCCCGTCGAGCGCGAGGCGACCGGCGTGCTGCGCGAGCCGGACCCGCGGCGCAGCGAGGTCGGCCTCGCCGCAGCCGGGGCAGGAGACGCGCACGCCCCGCGGGAGGAACCAGCACCCGAGCGCGCGCTGGCGCAGCCGCTCGATCCGCTGGCTCGTGGCCTGCTCCGGAGGGCCGCCGAGCTCGGTCGCGATCCGCTCGAAGCGCGGGAAGAGCCGGTCGAGCGACGCGGCGTCGAACGACTGCAGGTGGCCGTAGATGTTGAACTCCAGCCCGCAGCGCGGGCACCGCGCGAACCTGCGGCGGAGGTTCTCCCGGAAGGGCACCGAGATGAGCAGGTGCCGCGCGGCGATCCGGTCGAGCTCGCGCGCCGCGCCGGCGAGCACCGGATCGGGCAGGTGCTCGAGCATCTCGCTCGAGAAGGCGAGGTCCACGGCCCCGTCCGGCAGCGGCAAGGCGTCCGCGCTCGCCTGCAGGGTGCGAACGCGGAGCCTCGCGAGGGCCACGGGGCTGCGGTCGATGGCCAGAACCTCGTAGCGCTCGGCGAGGCGATGCGTGAGGTAGCCGTCGCCGCAGCCCACGTCGGCCACCGTGCGCACCCCCGGCGGCATCATGCGCAGGAGCAGGTCGCCCTTCGCGACGATCGCAGGATCGGCCGCCGTCTCGGTGTGCTGCCAGAGCCGATCGTAGAAGATCTCGCTGTCTTTCGCCTGCTCCGCGCCGCTCATCGCCGGTCGCATGCCACGACGACCGGCTCGCAGGAAGGGCTTCTGCCGGGTTCCTGTGGTACCGAGCCGCGATGCGAGGCGAGCAGCCGACCCCCCCCGACGCGAGCGCCCCGCCGCGGGCGCCGGAGACCGCGCCGGCGGCGCCCACCGGCGGCGCGGAGGACGGCGCGTCGCTGGCCGACCGGATCGGGATGATCGTCGGAGGGCAGCTCGTCAGCACCCTGATCAACCTCGTGCAGGGCGTCGTCGTGGTGCGGCTGCTCGGCAAGTCGGAGTACGGCGTGCTCGCGTTCGTGACGGTGCTGTTCACGACGGGGCGCGATCTCGCGCAGCTCTATGTCCCGGAGTCGCTCCTCTACTTCACGCCCAAGGTGACCCGCCCCGAGCTCAAGGGGCTCGTGCGGCAGAGCATGCTCCTCCTGCTCGGCCTCGGGACGCTCACGGCGCTCGTCTTCGCCGCGTTCGCCTTCCTCCCCGGCGTCTTCCTCGGCGGCCGGGAGGGGATCACGGCTCCCCTGCTGCTCATCGGCCTGACGAGCGTCATCGGCTTTCCTGCGAGCGTCTTCGGCCCGCTCTTCATCGCCACGAACAACCACCGCAAGTCGGCGGGCGTCGCGCTGGTGGTCACCGTGGCGGGCGCCGCGGGCGCGCTCGTCCCCGCCGCGCTCGGGTGCTCCATCGCGTGGATCCTGGCCGCCCAGTGCGCGGCGCAGGCCCTGAGGCTCTGGCTGTCGTACCGGCTCTACGCGCGGCTGTTCCACGACGTCCCCACCGCGCCCTTCCCGGGGGGCGCGAGGGCGCAGCTCGCGTACGCGCTCCCGCTCTCGGTGACCCGCTTCGCCGGCCTCTTCAACCAGAAGCTCGACAAGTTCGTCGTCGGCCTCTTCTTCAGCGCGGGCCTGTTCGCCGAGTTCGCTGTCGGGTCGCAGGAGCTGCCGCTCGTCAGCGTCCTCGCCTACTCCGTCACGTCGACGATGCTCCCCGACCTCGTCGCGCGCGTCGAGGGCGGGCGGACCCGCGCGGAGGGAGCGAGGGCGGCGATCGACCTCTGGCACTCGGGCATCCGCAAGACGACGCTGATCATGCTCCCCGTCGCGGCGTTCCTCCTGCTCTTCGCCGAGCCGCTCATGCGCACGATCTACGGCGACGAGTACGCAGGCGCGGCCGTCCCGTTCCGCATCTACTCCGCGCTCATGCCGCTGCGCGTGACCGCGTATGGCATCATGCTGATGGCGTTCGGCCAGACCGCGATCATCCTGCGGATCCAGGTGCTGGCCATGGTGTTCAACACCGCGGCGAGCCTGGCCCTCCTGCCCACGATCGGCATGATCGGCGCGCCGCTCTCGGCCGTCCTGACGCAGGCGATCATGATCGTCCTGATGGTGGCCCGCATCGCGCGCTTCTCGGGCGTCGGCCTGCGCGGCGTCTTCCCGTGGGGTCATTACGGGCGCGTCGCGGCCAGCGCCGTCGTCGCCGCGGCGCCGCTCACCGGGCTGCTGGCCTCGGGCGCGATCGACGAGCGCCCCGGGGTCTGCCTCGCGCTCGGCGCCCCGCTGTACACGGGGCTCTACCTGGCCGCGGCGTGGCTCACCGGCGTGCTCGCCCCCGAGGACCGGGCGTTCGTCGCGCGCTGGCTCCGCCTGGAGCCGCTGCGAAGCCGCCATGGTTGAGTCGCCCGATCGACCCGCGCCCGCCCGCTCGAACCACAGCCGCCCACCGTCGCTGTCTCGGGCGGCAAGACAGCGGACGCCGACGCGAATTCCGCGCAAGCTGCTTGAAAGGGCGGGCAATCTGGAAAGATTGGCAGTCTCCCGGACGCCTCTCTCATGGTTCCCGCCTTCGTGTGGATTTCGCGCCGATCGATGCTCTAGGCTTACTCGCCGGCCTCATCGGCGCCTTGTGCGATGGAGACGACCATGAGCGAAGACCAGGAAGTAGGATTCCTCCTCCAGGTCATCTCGGGCCCCCTGGCCGGACAGACCGCGCGCATTCCAGGCGACCGTCCGCTGCTCGTCGGCCGCGCGCCGGAATCGGATCTCTCGATCGCGGGCGACGGCGAGCTCTCCGCCCTGCATTTCTCGGTGGAGCAGATCGACGGCAGCTACCTGCTGCGCGATCTGGGCAGCCGCAACGGGACGCAGGTCAACCGCGAGCGCGCGCGCGAGGTGTCGCTGCGGGACGGCGACGAGATCCGCGCGGGGGCGACCCTGTTCGCGGTGGTGCGCCGCGATCCGAGCGGCGCGAACGGTAGATGCACGCCGACGCGGCCTGCGCCGCCGTCGCGGAGGACGCGGCGGGCCGCG
>NZ_JEMA01000955.1:12616-16556 GCF_001589285.1 Sorangium cellulosum
CGGGCCGCGCCCGCCGCCACGGGCGCGCCGTACGCCGCGTCGGCGCGGGCGCGGCTCCGGCAGGAGCGCTCGCCGCTCTTCGCGGTGCTCGACGCCGCGCGCGACCCGCGCATCCGGCTGCTCCTCGTCGAGGCGGGCGAGCAGACCGCCTCGCTCTACGCCGGCTTCCAGGGCGAGCTCCTCGCGGACGTCGGGCCCACGCTGGTGCATCTCCCGCGCGAGTCCCCCCTGCTCGACGCGCTGATCGACAGCGGCTGGGGCGACGCCTGGGGCGTGTTCCTGACGAGCAACCGCGCGTTCGGCGACGTGCGGAAGCACCTCCGCCGGTTCCTCCTGGTCGAGAGCGGGACGGGCAAGCAGCAGTATTTCCGCTTCTACGACCCGCGCGTGCTCCGCGGCTTCCTGCCCACGTGCGGCCCGCGGAAGATCGAGGCGCTGTTCGAGGAGATCGATGCCTTCGCGATGGAGGCCGAGGATCCGGGCAAGCTCCTGCGCTTCACCGCGCAGGGCAGCAAGGCGCTCCGCGAGGAGTCGGCGCTCGAGCGCGCGGGCTGAGGTCAGGCCCGGCGGCCGAGGCGCCGCGCCAGGGGCGCGGGGCCCGGCAGCTCAGCGCGGCAGCGCGCCGGCCCCGCCCGGGTCCGCCGGCGGCAGGTCCCAGGCGATCACGCGCAGGAGCTCCGCCACGCTGAACGCCTGGGCGAAGCAGCCGCCGGGGTGGTGCGGCGGCTCCCCGGACGCGACCTCGGGCACCTGGTTGAGCGCGATCTCGTTCGAGGCCGCGGAGGCCACGAGCCGGTGGAGCAGCGGGATCACGTGCTCGCCGAGCGCGGAGTAGCGCTTCGCGGCGCGCGCGTAGAACCCGAGCAAGAACGGCCACACCGTGCCCTGGTGGTAGGCGCTGTCGCGCGCGTCCGGGCCCCCATGGTACCGGGGCACGTAGGCCGGATCGGTCGGCGAGAGCGATCGCACGCCGGCGGGGGTGACGAGCTCCAGGCGCGCCCGCTCGAGCAGCGCCGAGGCCCGCTCCGACGTGAAGCACGCGGGATCCACGGCGACGGCGATCACGGCGTTCGCGCGGACTGTCGCGTCGCGGAACGCGCCTTCCCCCGCCGCGTGCTCCGAGATCACGTCGTAGGGATAATGGGTCTCCTCGCACCAGAAGCGGGCGGCGAAGGCCTGGCGCGCCGCGGCGGCGGCCGCCTCCGCGCGCCCGGCGAGGGGCTCGTCGCCGGCGGCGCGCGCGAGGCGCGCGAGCGTCTCCGAGCCCTTCGCCCACAGCGCCGTGAGCTCGACCGGGCAGCCGGCGCGCGGGGTGACCGCGCGGCCCCCGACGCGCGCGTCCATCCACGTGAGCCCGTCGATCGCGCCCTCGCCGCTGCGGCCCGCGGCGAAGAGGCCGTCGGCCGTGATGTGGATCCCGTTCCTGGTCCCGCGCAGGGCGGCCTCGAAGGCGTCGCGCAGCGCGCCGAGGAGCTCGCCCGCGACGAACGGGTGCGTGTCGCCGACGGCGTCGGCGAGCAGCCGGGCCGCCTCGAACAGCCACAGGGTCGCGTCCGCCGTGTGGAACTCGGCGGGCTCGCCCGCGTCGGGGAGCCGGTTCGGCACGAGGCCGTCCTGCATCGCGTCGATCATCGCGCGGAGGACGCGGATGGCCCCCTCGGTCTTGCGCGGCACGAGGTAGAGGCCGGGCAGCGCGATGAGCGCGTCGCGGCCCCACACCTCGAACCACGGGTAGCCCGCGATCACGCCGGGCCGCGCGGCCGCGTCCGCGCGGAACGTCTCGGCCGCGATGGTGAGCCGCCGCTCCAGGAGCGGCCGCCGGGGCCCCGGATCCTCGGCGCGGATCGCCGCGCTCGCGGCCGCGAGCAGGTTCTCCGGCTCGTCCTCGGGCAGCGCGCCCACCGCCACGAGCAGGTGGACGGGCTCGGCGCCGATCATCGTCTCGAAGTGGCCGGGCGTCCAGAGGTCCTCGAGGAAGTCGAGCCCCCGATCCTGCTCGCCGAGGTACTCGAACCGGCGCCACCAGTCCTGCGAGCCGACGAACGTCCCCTGGTAGCGGAAGCAGATCCGCGGCAGCGCGCGGTTCGGCTGCACCCGGACCTCGCCGATCGCGGGCCGGTCCCGCCCCGCGCCGGGCTCTCCGCGCGCCGCGCCGGCGCGCAGCTCGACCTTCTGGGAGATGCCGCCGTTCTCGCGGAGGAGCTGGTGCATGTGGCGCGCCGCGAGGAGCGGGCGCAGCGTCAGCATCACCTGGTCCGCCCCGCTCCAGGCGTAGCGCAGGACGGCCGCGTTCTCGCCGCGCACGAGGCCGAGCGTCACTTCCATCTCGCCGCCCGGCAGGGCGTACGCCCAGCGCGGGAGCGGATCCTGATCGAAGCGCTCCAGGTAGAACGAGCTCGCCTCCGGGTCGATGCCCGGGAACTGGTGCTTGGCGAGATCCCACCGCGGCCACGACGCCCGGCGGTCGGTCGGCGAGCTCTGGGGCCGGAGGGGGCGGACGCTGGCGTCGACGTGCGAGAGCATGACGTGCCGGCGCCGCGGCGGGTCCAGGGCCGCGACGAGCAGGCCGTGGTAGCGGCGCGTGTGCATGCACGCGATCGTCGAGCTCGCGTAGGCGCCCGCCCCGTTCGTGTGCAGCCACTCCTTGCGCGCGATGGCGAGCTGGCCGCGCACCTCCACGTGCGGCCACGGCGAGGCGTGCTCCAGCGCGGCGCCCTGGGCGCGCGAGGCCGCTGGCGGGGACGAGATCGGGTCGTGAGCCGGAGCGCTCCTCCGGGATCCGTCAGAGCTCATCGACCGCCGGTGGCCTTCCTGAGCGAGTCCTCGGCGGCGGCGCGCATCGCGTCGACAGGGGCCGGCAGGCCGGTCCAGAGCGTGAACGACTGCGCCGCCTGGCCGACCAGCATCCCGAGCCCGTCGGACGCGCGGAGCCCCCGCTCGCGCGCGATCCGGAGGAAGGGGGTGACCGGCGGGTTGTAGACGACGTCGTAGAGGCACACGTCCCGCGAGAGCGAGTCCCACGGGATGATGCTCGTGACCTCCTCGCCTGGCGGCCCGCCGAGCATGCCGGCGCTCGTGGCCTGGATGATCAGGTCGGCCGCGACGGCGAACTCGCTCCAGTTGAGCCGCAGCGCCACCGAGGACTTGCTGCTGATCGACCTCTCGGTCGGGATCGGCCACGGCGCGGTGAGCGCGCCGAGCTCGGACGCGCGCTGCCCCGCCGGCGACTCCAGCATCGCCTCGGTGCTGGTCCACGACCGGGTGGTCACGCTGATGAGGTGGTAGCCGAGCATCTTGCAGGCCTCGATCGCCGCGAACGCAGCGCCGCCGGCCCCGATGATGACCGCGCGCTGCCGCGGGCTCGTGAGCGCGCCGTGCCGCCCGGCCGGGTCGTCCCCGCCGGGCGGGGCGGATCCGAGGAGCTGCGCGAGCTCGTCGCGGAGCGCGAGCACGTCGGTGTTGTGCGCTGTCACGCGCCGCGACTCCGTCGCGCAGAGGACGTTGGCGACGCCGACCTCGGCCGCGCTCGAGTCGATGTCGTCGACCATCGACATGATCGCGCGCTTGTGCGGGATCGTGACGTTCGCGCCCGCGATGAGGCCGCTCCGGATGTCGCTGACGAAGCGCGCGAGCTCCGCGCCGGTGGGCACGTCGAACGCGCTGTAGATGTGGGGCAGCTGGTGCGCCCGAAACGCGGCCGAGTGCATCGCCGGCGAGACCGAGTGGCCCACCGGGTGCCCGACCAGACCGAACATTCGCCGCTCAGGGTTCGACATGATGCCTTTCTTCCGGGCCGGCCTCTGCTCCGCCTTGCCCCGCCGAGACCTGCCCGGGGGCGCCCGCGCGACCGAAGGTCGGGGCGCGCTCCTCGGCCACGAAGCCGAGGCCGAGCTGCTCGCACGCGGGCGCGCCGGGCTGCGACCTGCCGCGCCTCGACGCG
>NZ_JEMA01000956.1 GCF_001589285.1 Sorangium cellulosum
GCATGCGCCGCGCCGCGACGGTGGCGGCCGCGACCGCGGCGAGGACGAAGCTCACGCGGGCGCGAGCGGGCGCTGGCGCGAAGGGCGCGCGAAGGACGACCGATGGCGCCGCTCCCCGGTCAGGCGGGTGCGCGAGCAGGTCAATTGCGATCGGCGTCGCCGCGCCGGCCGCCGCGCGACGACCAGGGTCGACGCTGCGCGAGACATCGATTCTCGCGCCGATCCCGGCCCGGCCGCGGGGCGCTCGGGGAAATGACGATGCAGGCTTAGGGCTCTACCTCGCTCACCATCCCCGGAGCGGGAACCCAGATGTTGGGGGCTCGATAACCGGCAGGTGAGCGCGACAGCGCGCCGATATCGAGCAAGGAGCAAGCAAGATGTTGCGCAATCGTTCAGGTCGCCTCGTGGCGATCATGTTCGCGGGGAGCTTTGTGCTCGCGGGGGTTGGCGGGTGCATCGCCGGTGCGGATGAGGCCGAGACGGACCGCGAGGCGACGGCCGGCGGCGAGAGCGGCCGCCGTGACAACACGGACGCTGACGGCCGGCGCGGCGGCCAGACGCACGGGGATCGTCAGAGCCGCGCCGGCGGCAGGCAGAGCGGCGGCGAACAGGCCGGCAGGCAGGGCGGCCGCCAGGGTGGCGAGCAGGGCGGCCGCCAGGGCGGCCGCCAGGGCGGCGAGCAGGCCGGCTACCAGGGCGGCCGCCAGGGCGGCGGCGGACAGCGGGGCGCGGAGCAAGCGTGCGGCGAGCAGGCCGGCTACCAGGGCGGCCGCCAGGGCGGCAGCGCGCAGTCCGGAGGTCACAGCGCGATGCGGCAGGTGTCGGAGCAGGAGCTCGCGACGCTTGTCTCGATCATCAACCGGCAGGAGGTGAAGCTGTCGAAGATCGCGCTGGAGAAGGCCGAGTCCCCGGAGGTGCAGCGCTTCGCCGAGGCGATGATCGACGAGCACTCTCGGGCTGAGCAGCACGGGGTCCGGCTGTCGAGGGGCGCCACCGCCAGCATCGAGGCCTGCCCGCAGTGCCAGCAGCTCCAGGACGACGCGGTCGAGACGAGCGAGTCGCTGCAAGAGCAGGAAGGCGCAGAGTTCGACGTGGCGTTCATCTGGGCCCAGATCTCCCTGCACCGTCGCGCCATCGAGATCCTCGACGAGCCGCTCGTCGAGCAGACGAAGAGCGTGAACCTCCGGTCCCACCTCATGCAGATGCGCTCGGACGTCGAGCAGCACCTGAGGAGGGCCGAGCAGATCTTCTGCACGCTGCTGCAAGCGCGACAGCAGCAATCCGGCCAGCAGAAGGGCGCCCAGCAGCAAGGCCCGCAGTCCGCCCAGCAGCAAGGCCAGCAAGGCGCCCAGTTCCAGGGCCAGCAGCAGCGCGGTCAGCAGCAAGGCCAGCAGTCCGCCCAGCAGCAGCGCGGTCAGCAGCAAGACCAGCAGTCCGCCCAGCAGCGCGGTCAGCAGCAAGGCGCCCAGTTCCAGGGCCAGCAGCAGCGCGGCCAGCAGCAAGGCCAACAGTCTGCCCAGCAGCAGCACGGCCAGCAGCGAGGCGGCCAGTCGCAAGGCCAGCAGTCCGCGCCGCAGGGCCCGCTGCGCTGAGCACAGCGGCAAGAGGCACCGCAGACGTCGCAGCAAGCGGCGCCACGCCCTCACCTCCCGCCGACATGAGGAATCCCCTTATTTAGCAGCCCTTCTCAGCGGAGAAATTGAACAGGGGGCGGGGAGGCGGGGAGTAATTTGAAGATTTTCCTCCCCGCCTCCCTGTGAATTTTCCGAAGAATTCGAGGGGATTCCTCAACCCGCGGACCGGATCATCGATCCGCGGCCGCCCTCTCGCCCGCCGCGCGTGCGCCCCGGCGTGGCGCTCGCGCGCGCTCGAGCTGTATCCTCGCCCGCATGCCGCCGACGCCTCCGTACGCCCCCTCCCCCACCTTCCCCGGTCGCGGCGCCGTTCTCCCCGCCCCTCGCGGCACCTTCTCGCGGATCGTCGACGCGTGCCGCTCCTCGTCCGAGCCCGGCGCGGGCGCCGCGCAGGCAGCGGAGGCGATCACCGCGCAGGCGGAGGAAGCGTCCGCGCAACAACCCTCCGGGGTCGAGCGCGAGGTGCCCGCATGATCCCCCGCCGCCGCCTGCACCGCGCCGTCTTCTCCCTCGCCGCCCTCTACAACGCCCTCTGGGGCCTCCACGCGGCGCTCGACCCGCAATGGCTCTTCCGCTTCGCGGGCATGCCGCCCATCAACCACCCTGCGATCTTCGCCTGTCTCGGGATGGTGGTCGGCGTCTACGCCCTTCTTTATGCGGAGGTCGCGCGCGCCCCCGAGCGCGGCTTTCTCCTCGCGGCTGTCGGCCTGCTCGGCAAGGTCCTCGGGCCGATCGGCCTCGCGGCGCTGCTCGTGACAGGGGAGTGGCCGCCGCGCGCCGCCGTGCTCTGCTTGACGAACGATCTCGTCTGGTGGGTCCCCTTCGGCCTGTATCTCCATGACGCGTGGCCCTTCTATGTGCGTCAGTGGAGGGCTCCAGCGGGAGAGGAGCGCTCGCCCTGACGTCCTGGTGAAGGCCGCGGGCCCCGGAGCAGGGTAACCTGTCGGCGCTCGCCGGGCGCGAGGCCTGGCAGGAGGTGATCGACTCATGAGCTCGAACAGGGTAGCGGTCGTCGTCGGCGTCGGCCCCGGCCTCGGCGCCGCTGTGTCCAGGCGCTTCGCGCGCGAGGGGTTCTCCGTCGGCCTCGTGGCCCGCACGGCCGCCACGTGCGAGGCCGTGCAGCGGGAGATCGAGGGGGACGGGGGACGCGCCCTGAGCGCCCCCGCGGACGCGACCGACCCGGGCTCGGTCGCGGCCGCCTTCGCGCGGATCAAGGGGTCGCTCGGCCCGGTGGAGGCGCTGATCTACAACGCCGGCGCCTTTCGCGTGGCCGGCGCCCTGGAGCTCACGCCGCGGGAGCTCGAGGACGCCTGGAAGATCAACTGCCTCGGCGGCTTCGTCGCCGCGCAGGCCGCGCTGCCCGACATGCTCGAGCGCGGCCGGGGCACGCTCCTCTTCACGGGCGCCACGGCCTCGCTCCGCGGCGGCGCGCGCTTCGCGGCCCTGGCCGTGGGCAAGTTCGGCCTCCGCGCCCTCGCCCAGTCGCTCGCGCGCGAGCTCGGCCCGCGCGGCATCCACGTGGCCCACGTGATCATCGACGGGCTGATCGACACCCCGCGCGTGCGCGCCATGGATCCCGGGAGGGACGCCGCCACGATGCTCGCGCCGGAGGCGCTCGCGGAGACCTACTTCCAGCTCCACGCCCAGCCGCCGAGCGCCTGGACCCACGAGATCGACGTGCGCCCGTCGATGGAGAGGTTCTGAGCCGGCGCGCGGCGCCCGAGGCCGCGAGCCACAACGAGAAGCTCGCGGAGCTCGCGAGCAGGTAGGGGCCCGGCGCTCAGGCGCTCAGGCGGGCCGCGCTTCACGGATCGATCCAGTTCCAGGGAAAGTCGACCTCGACGAGCGTGTCCGTGTCGCCGTACACGTCGACCGACTCGACGCGCACGACGTCGCTCTTCTGGAAGCCATCGAAATCCACGAGCCAGGTCTCGACGTCGTAATAGCCCCCGGGGAGATCGAAGAGGGTGAGGCCGAGCTCATCACAATCCGCGGACGCCTCGGTCACGAAGCCCGCCTCGTCCTCGACGCGGACAACGAGCCCATCCACGTCGTAGTCGAAGCACTGGAATGAATCAGCGCGGCCATCGATCGTCAGCGCCACCGTGAGCGAGCCGTACCCGGAGTGGTAATGGTCGTCGTTGTCGACGATGATGCACCCCGCGAGCGAGGACGAGGCGAGAATGCAGGCAGTGAGACCGGAGAGCACCTTCGAGAGTTTCATGGGTCGTCTTCCTTGATTGGAGTCTGGCGCCGTCGCGCCGATGGGCCACAGTTCAGCAAGCGCCATACCACCAGCAGGCGCGCTGCGTCGGGCCGGCGGCGGCGCCCGGCGCCGTCGGATGGCATCGCTGTTGCTCTCCGGAGGTCTCCATGAACATCAACGCGCCTGACCTCCAGAGCTCTTCCCCCAGAACCACGGCGGTTTCGCCGCAGCGCAGCAGGCCCGCCGCGCTCGCCGCTCGCCGTCCTCGGCGCGACCGGGTGCGCCGCCGAGGTCCACACAAGGACCGTCGCCCCCGCGCCCGTTGTCGTCACGCACCGGGAGTTCGCGGTGGGCGAGGAGCCGGTCGTTCACATCGCGGCGGCGCCGGCCTACATCGAGACCTACCCCCGCGTCTACTACCGGGGGAGCTACGTCTATTACGTGGACGGCCGCTGGTACTATCCGACGCGCCACGGCTGGGTCTACTACCGCGAGGAGCCGCGCGCCCTTGTCAGCTACCGCGTCGAGTTCGACAGGACCCGCGTCCACCACCACCATCAGCCTCACCACCACCACAGCTACCGCGCCACGACGCGCAGGCCGTCGGCGGAGCCGCGCGTGGAGCACCGCCCGCAGCGCGTCGAGCACGCGCGGCCCAGGCGATCCCCCTGACCGAGCGATCACGGCGGGCGTGACGTCCCGGGGACGCTCCCGCCCGCCCGCGCCCGGTAGCCCTTCGACCGCTCGCCCGTGAACGCGTCGAACGCGCGGGTGAACGCGCCGAGGCTGGGCGCGCCGAGGCCACCGCGCTGGCCACCGCGCTACAGCGCGCCTCGGAGCTGGAGCAGCGCGCCACGGGCAACCGGCGCGACGTCGACCGACGCCGCGGCGGGCCGGCCCGGCGGGACGTCGACCGGCGCCGCGGGGCGGAGCCAGAAGAGGATCCCCGCGGAGATCGCGGCCCCGACGCCCGCGGCGAGCGCGACGTCGGCGACGAGGAGCCGGGTCCGCACGGGCTGCACCTGCGCGTCGTCGCAGAACGGCGCGCAGCTCGCCTGGAGCGACGCGCGCCCGGCCAGGCCGGCCGCGCCGAACCCGGCGGACAGCCCGGCGGCCACGAGCGCCGATCCGCCGAGCACGTAGACAGCGAGCGGCACGGGGCGCGGCCCCTCCGGCGGCGGGGGCGCGGGGAGCGCGGGCGGCGGGGGGCTCGCCGCGCGCTCGCCGAAGAAGACGGACACCGGCCTGCCCCTC
The DNA here is from genome assembly GCF_001589285.1 of Sorangium cellulosum. GTDB lineage: Bacteria > Myxococcota_A > Polyangia > Polyangiales > Polyangiaceae > Sorangium > Sorangium cellulosum_G. The sequence continues at coordinate 5,095 of NZ_JEMA01000956.1, forward strand.
TCGCGCTCGCGGATGAGGAGCGTCCTCTCGATGGGCGCGTGCGGCGGCAGCTCGAACCGGAACACGCGCTTGCCGGGGTCGACCTCGATCTCCTTGCCGTCGAGCGCCTCCGCCACGAGCTGGCCGTCGATGAGCACGCGGGCGTCCGGCTCGTCGCCGCGCTGCGACTCCGCGGAGAGCACGACCGACGGGATCTCCTGGAGGAGCGCGGACAGCCAGCCCGCGCAGTCCGAGCGAAGGAGCGATGGGCAGGTCGATCGCGCGCACGCGAGCAGCGCGCCGCGCGCCTCCCGGAACCTGCCCTGCTGCCGCGCTACCTGCGCCTGCTCGTGCTTCTCGAGGCACGCGGCCTTCTCGTCGGCTCGCTGGCCCAGCGCGGGCGAGCCGGCGAGGAGCGCGGCGGCGGTCAAGAACGCTCCCGCCCCGACGAGCGGCCTGCTCACCCCGGGCGCGCGGCGCTCAGAGGCACGCCGGCTTGAACTTCTTGATCCCATGCTCGTTGAAGTCATAGGGCGGGTTGCAGTCCGCCTCCGGCGGCGGCGCCGCGGGCTCCGCCGTGGGGGCGCGCTTCACGACGCGCGGCGGCGCCGGTGCCGGTGCCGGTGCCGCGGGCGCGTCCCGCTTCTCCTGCTCGAGGACGAGATCGAGGTCCACGTTCCTGTCGAGGACGATCTCCGCGCGCGCGCTCGTGTAGCCCGGGGCCTCCGCGCGCACCTCGTGCGCCGCGCCGCTCTTCTCCATCCGCGCCTTGAAGGGGTTCGTCGCGAGCGGCTCGCCGTCGAGGAACAGCGCCGCGTGCCGGGGCGACGCCGCGATGCGGACGCGGACTGTCGCCGGGCGGGCAGGCTGCTCCACCGCGGGACCGGGCGCTGCCTGCGCGGCGCT
>NZ_JEMA01000957.1 GCF_001589285.1 Sorangium cellulosum
CGGCTCCCCCCAGACGCAGCGCGCCGCCGGTGAAGCGACCGGCCAGCGCCGACCCCTTCGATCGCGATGTCTTCTGATACCCTCGCAGAGACGATGACGCCGCTGCACGAGAGGAGCCGAGTCCGGCGCGGACGCGGGGGGATGGCGCGTCTCTGCGCGATCGGCGCCGGCCTGACGGCGGCGATCGCGGGAGGGAGCGCGGCGAGGGCCGAGGACAAGGCGGGCGCCGTGGCGCTGTTCCGGGAGGCGGGGGCGCTCATCGATGCTGGCCAGCCGGCGCGCGCTTGCCCCAGGTACGAAGAGAGCCTTCGCCTCTATGACAGCAGCAACACGCGCTACTTCCTCGCCGATTGCTACGAGCGCATCGGCAAGATGGCCTCCGCGTGGGCGCACTTCCTCGAGGTCGCCGCCCGGGTGCGCGCGAGCGGCGACCGGGCAAAGGAGGCGAAGGCGCGCGAGCGCGCGGCGGCCGTCCTGCCGAAGGTCTCCCGCCTCACGGTGGTCGTCGGGGCCGCGAGCGCGCCGGGCCTCGAGGTGAAGCGCGACGGCACGCCTGTCGGCGCCGGCCAGTGGGGCGTACCCATGCCTGTCGACGCGGGGATTCACGTCGTCGAGGCGAGCGCGCCGGGCAAGCGAACGTGGACGGCGCGGGTCGAGGTCGCTCCGGGCGGCGCGACGTCGACCCTCGTCGTGGGCCCTCTGGAAGACGACCCCGCGTCGGGGGACGCGGGCGGCGCGGGCGCGCCGCGCCGCACGCTCGCGCTCGTCACGGGCGGCGCGGGGGTCGTGGCCGTGGGCGTCGGGACGGCGCTCGCCTTCGCGGCGAGGTCGACGTTCGACGAGTCGAGCGCGTTCTGCAACGGCGACCGCTGCGACAGGCGCGGCATGGACATCCGCGACAGCGCCGTCGCGCGCGCGAACGTCGCGACGGTGGTCTTCGGCGTCGGCCTCGCGGCCATCGCCGGCGGCGGCGTGCTGTGGCTCACCGCGAAGAGCCCGGCGAAGGGCGCGTCGATCGGGCTGGCCCCCGCGGTGGGCGGCGCGCTCGTGCGAGGCAGCTTCTGATGCGTCTCCAGGTGCTCGTCGTCGGACTCTGCGCGTCGGCGCTCGCGAGCGGATGCGGCCTCGTCTTCGGCATCTCGCCCGGCGAGTACGACCCCGATCCGTTCGGCCTCGGTGGCGGTGCCGGGGGCGCCGGCGGCGGTGCCGGGGGCGCCGGCGCGCCGGACGCGGGGGACGAGCCGCCTCCCTGCACGGCGCTCCTGGACGACCTGGAGGACGGCGACGGCGCGATCCTCCTGTGTGAGGGCCGCGTCGGGAGCTGGTACACGTACAACGACGGCACCCGGAGCGGCACGCAAACGCCTCTTCCCGGCCGGCCGTTCGTACCTGTCTCGCCCGGGCACGGATCGAGCGAGCACGCCGCCCACGTCGCGGGCAGCGGCTTCATCACCCGGGGGGCCGGGATGGGGTTCGACCTGAACCTCGCCCCGGGAGGAGCGAAGTTGAGCTACGACGCTTCCGCCTACGCGGGCCTGACCTTCTGGGCCAAGGCGGCGGCGCCGACGCACATCTACGTGAACTTCCCCGACCGCAACACCGATCGCGAGGGCGGCGTGTGCGAGGGCTCGGGCTGCGGCGACCACTTCGGCGAGGGGCTCGACCTCACGACCGAGTGGGCGCAGTACACGGTGATGTTCTCCATCCTCAGCACGGACGGCTGGGGCGTGCCGGCGCCCGCAGCGTTCGACGCCGCGCACGTCTATTCGGTGGAGTTTCATACAGCCAAGTCGACAGTGTTCGACATGCTCGTCGACGACATCGCCTTCGTCCCGTGAGCGCGGCGCCGGGGACGAGCGCGGTTGCCTGCGCACGCGCCTCCGACGAGCCGGCTCATGGGCCCCTCCAGGGAGCGCGGCCCGCGGCGGCCGCCTCCGACCGTCGCTGTCCCGGTGGTCCACGCCGGAGCCGCAGCGGCGGTCCTCGTTCCCGCGCGCCTGCGGCCTCATAGATGGCCTCGGACATCCGGTCCACGAGGAGGACGCCATGAAGCGACGATGGGAGAGAGCGGGGTTCGAGACGAGCGCGCTGGGCCTGGGGTGCTGGGCCATCGCGGGGAAGTGGAACGACCCGGGCGCGAGCTGGGAATGGCACGGCACCAGCGATGCGGAGTCCATCCGGGCCGTCCGCGCCGGCATCGACGCGGGCGTCACGCTGCTCGACACCGCCGACGTGTACGGGTCGGGGCGCAGCGAGGTCCTTGTCGGGAAGGCCATCCAGGGGATCCGCGATCGCGTCACGCTGGCCACCAAGTTCGGTCACGTCTTCGACGAGGAGAAGCACGCGAACCTGGGCAGGACCGACGCCAGCCCGGCGTACATCCGGCGCGCCGTGGAGGGGAGTCTGCGGCGGCTGGGGACCGATCGGATCGACCTCTACCAGCTCCACATCTGGGAGCACCCGCCGGAGAAGGCGGGCGAGGTGGTGGAGGTGCTCGAGCAGCTCGTGGAGGAGGGGAAGATCCGCGCCTACGGCTGGAGCACCGACGTGAAGGCGTCGGTCGAGGCCTTCGCCCGCGGCCCGCGCTGCGGCGCGGCCCAGATCCTCCTCAACGTGTTCGAGGGGAACGACCGGCTGATCGCCTACGGCGAGGGCAAGGGGCTGGCGCTGCTGTGCCGGAGCCCGCTGGCGATGGGCATGCTCTCGGGCAGGTACACGAAGGGCGAGACCTTGCCCCGCGGCGACGTGCGGACCAGCAACTTCGCGTGGATCACCTGGTTCAAGGACGGCAAGGTGAACCCCAACTACGCCCGTCGCCTGGAGGCCGCCCGCGAGATCCTGACCAGCAATGGCCGGACCCTGGTGCAGGGCGCACTGGCGTGGATCTGGGCCAAAAGCCCGAACACAATCCCCATCCCCGGCTTCAAGAGCGCGGCCCAGGCCGTGGAGAACGCGCGGGCCCTGGAGAAGGGGCCGCTCACCGCCGAGCAGGCGCGCCAGGTGGCGGAGCTGGTGGCGTACGAGGATCGGAAGCTGTAGCGCCCGCGCCGCGACTCCGCCTGTCCAGAGCTGCACGCCGATGCGCCCCTTGGCGCGCGCGGCGCCGCCCGGACCACGCTCTTTCCCGACACCAGTGAAGTTGCCATCCATGGTGGAGAAGTCGACATGGCCCGTCCGGGAGCCCCTGTTCGCGCACGCCGCAACGGGCCCCTGTCACGGGCGGTGGACAGGTGTCAACCACGCGTGACGATCGGCGCCGGATCCAGCGGCGCGATCGCCCGAGGAATGCGCGCGGGAAGGGGTGGAATGGCCATTGCTACAGGCTACAGAGTACAGGGACCGGCAACCCTGAAAGGACGAGGAGAACACGATCATGAGAAATCGACTCGCCACTGCCTTCCTCGCGCTCACCGCGCTCGCTGCGATGGTGAACTGCACCTCTGTCAGCGGCGGCTCCGCGACAGGCACAGGCCCATCGCCGATCGCGTGCGATGGGCTCGACGAAGCCGCCTGTCTCCTGCGCGAAGACTGCGCTCCGCTCTACGGCGCGGGCTCGGACACCACGTTCGTCAGGTGCGCGGACGGCGCCCTCACGTGCGACGCCGACGCGTGTGGCGAGCCGCCGCCCGCGGAATACTGGACATGCCCGAACGGAACCCGCATCTACCCTGCATGCACGCCGAAGGACGGGGACTCCTGCGGCTGGGTTTTCCCGGCGTGCACTCCGGACGTGAGCGGCGTCTGCGACGTCGACACGTGTGGTGAGCCGCCGCCCGTGGAATACTGGACATGCCCGGACGGAACCCGCATCTACCCTGCATGCACGCCGACGGACGGGGACTCCTGCGGCTGGGTTTTCCCGGCGTGCACTCCGGACGTGAGCGGCGTCTGCGACGTCGACACGTGTGGTGAGCCGCCGCCCGTGGAATACTGGACATGCCCGGACGGAACCCGCATCTACCCTGCATGCACGCCGACGGACGGGGACTCCTGCGGCTGGGTCTGGGTTTTCCCGGCGTGCCCTCCGGACGTGAGCGGCGTCTGCGACGTCGACGCGTGTGGTGAGCCGCCGCCCGCGGAATACTGGACATGCCCGGACGGAACCCGCATCTACCCTGCATGCACGCCGACGGACGGGGACTCCTGCAGCTGGGTTTTCCCGGCGTGCCCTCCGGACGTGGGCTCGCGCTGATCGCGCTGCTCGCCGGCGCTCCAGCGCTCGTCGCGGGGTGCGCCGGGGCGACCGGTGAGGCGCCCCGCACGCCGCGGCCCGGCGTCCACGTCGCGCTCATGCCCACCGCATGGGCCACCGAGGCGAGCGTCGAGGGCGTCGACGGCGACAGCGCGATGGCGTCTGCGCTCGCGCGGCGCGGGGGCGCGCGGGTCTCGCTGCTCTCGGCGCGGCTGTCGCGCAGCCCCGGCTGCGCCGACGACGCCGCGTGCGTGCGGGAGGCGGCCCGCGCGCTCGGCGCCTCGAAGATCGTCCGGACCGAGCTCGCGGGGCTCGGCGCGACAGTGCTCGTGCGCGGCGCGATCGTCGACGTGGAGACACAGATGAGGGAGCAGCTCATGCAGGAGGTCGTGCACGACGCGGATCCGGCGCGGCTCCGCGCCGCGCTCGAGCGGCTGGGCGAGCGGCTCGCGAAGCCCTGGGCGCCCCTCCCGCCGGGGCCGCGCCGCGCCTGGTACGAGGAGCCGTGGCTCTGGGTCGGCGTAGCCGCCGCGGCGACGGCCGGCGCCGCGGCCGGGATCGGCGTCGCGCTGAGCAGCGGCGAGGGCGACCCCGACGTGGTGCTCACCCCGCCATGAGCCGGCGCCGGCGCGATCCTCCGGCGCGCGAGCCTGGACAGGACGCCGCGAGGGGAGCCTCTCCCGCCCTCCGGCGCACGCTCGCGCTCGGCGCCGCCGGGCTCGCGCTCGGCGCGGCAGGGTGCGCGGAGCCGCCCGCGCTCGACCTGATGCTCGTGCCCGATCCGAACGTGAACACGACCGAGCAGCTCCTCGCGCACGTCCAGCAGGCCGTGCTCGTCGTCGACGCCGAGGAGGGCCTTTACGCCCCGGGCGAGGAGCGGTCGCGGGGCGGCGTGCAGGTGAAGAACGCCGACGTGGATGCGGCGCTCGAGCTCGTATTCACCCTCTCGATCGAGCGGGAGCGGCTCCCGATCATCCGCATCGAGCAGGGCGGTCTACCCGACGTCTCGCTCAATATCCGGGTGCTCGGCCTGCAGGCGAGCCCGGCGCCTGGCAGCTTCGTCGCGCGCGGCGAGCTGATGGGGGCGCGCCTCGCGGCGCCGCCGCCGATGATGACGGTGCCCTTCAACCTGCGGCCGGAGGTGAGGCCGCCTCGCGTCGAGCGCGTCTTGCCCGACGATGGAGGCGTCGCGCTCGGATGTGCCGTGCCTTCGCTCGTCATCTCCTTCTCGCGCCCCATCGACGAGGCGAGCCTGCGCGCGCCGGGCGCCGTCACGATCACGCCAGATCCAGGGCCGATCTCGGTGGCCATGGATCCGTCAGGGCTCGTCGCAAACATCGCCACGCCGAGGCTCGTGGGGGTCGACAGGCTCGCGTACCGCGTCACCATCGCCAGCGCGGTACGCGATCCGACAGGGCAGCCGCTCGATCAGGTCGCGGCAGAAGCGGGCGCGCAGGGGTATCTCGGCGACTTCTCCCTGTCCTGCGAGCCGCCCCCGACGGAGCCGACCGAGCCCCCGTGCGCGCCGGACTACGCGTGTCCCCTGGGCGCCGCGTGCGTCGGCGGGGTCTGCCTCCCCAGAGACTGCCCCGTGCCGTGCCCGGGAGGGCGCGTGTGCGATCGGCTGCGCGCCCTGTGCGTCGACGACTGTCGCGCCGACGCGCTCTTCTCGCCGTGCGCTCCGGAGCACCGCTGCGACGCCACGAGCGGGATCTGCCGCTGACGGCGCACCCTCATCGCGCGAGCTCCGCGAGGAGGGCGTCGAGCTCGGCGTTCGTCGCCTCGTAGCGCCTGTCGAGGAACGACTGCAGCGCCGCCGCGGCGCGGCCCTCGGCGGCGCGCGTGTCGGCGCCGCGCGCGCGCGCGGCGCGAAGCAGGGCCCCCACCCGATCGAGCTTTCGGCGCAGGATCTCCTGGTCGAGCCGCAGCCCGGCGGTGGTCGCGACGAACGTGTCGACCTCGGAGGCCGCCGCGGCGACGTCCCCCTCGGCGAGGGCAGCCTCGGCGCGCGCCGCGGAGGCGCGCAGGCCGGGCGGGAGGTCCCCGGCCTCGATCCCGCGCTTCGCGAGCGAGGCGCGGGCGGCGTCGAGCCGAGCGCGCAGCGCGGCCGCGCGCTCGTCGACCGGCGCGCCCTCCAGCCTNAGCGCGGCCGCGCGCTCGTCGACCGGCGCGCCCTCCAGCCTGGCCGGTGGCGCAGCGAGGGCTTCGCCGGCTTCAGCGCGGGCGGGCGAGCCACCGTCGGCGGCAGACGGCGCGGAGGCGCCGCCGGGAGGCGCGGAGGCGGCTGCCCCTCGGGCCGGTGGGACGCCGCCGAGGGGCCATGACGCGCTCGGAAAGGACGCTTTCGCCGCGACATCCCCGGTCGCGGGCGCAGACGGGACCCCGGCAACGCTGCCCCCGCTCGCCGCCGTGGCGACCGGAGCGGTCCCAGCCGCGGGCGCGGACGGAACCTCGGCGGCCGTGCCTCCGCTCGCCGCCGTCGCGACCGGCGCGACCCGCATCGGGATCGCACGCGACGCCGCTCCGCCTGCGCGCAGCACGCGCTCTCCGGCCAGCGCACCGGCGAGCAGCGTCGCGGCG
>NZ_JEMA01000958.1 GCF_001589285.1 Sorangium cellulosum
GCGCCCGAGGCGAAGCCCAGGGCGAAGGCGCCCGCGCCTCACGGCGCCGGCGCGGCGCAGACGGGCGTCGAGCCGGCGCCGCGGCCCGTCGACCCCGAGACCTTCGCCATCTACATGGCGGGCGTCCGCGTGCTCGAGGACCGCGTGAACCGGATCCCTGTCACCGCGAGCCGCGTCGAGCGGGCCGCGCCCCCGACGCTCGCGTCCGATCCGGACGAGGACGCGCGCTCGCGCATGCGCTCGCTCGTCATCGACGGGATCAAGTTCGAGATCACGGACGACAGCGAGCGCATCGAGGGCAGGCGGCTCGACGTCGACCCGCGCGAGCTCAGGCGGCTCCGCCGCGCCCGCTACGCGATCGACGGCACCCTCGACCTGCACGGCCTGCGGCTCGAGGCGGCGCGCGACGCCGTCGAGGTGTTCGTCTGCAAGCGCCAGCGCGACGGGGACCGCGTCGTCGCCATCGTCCACGGCAAGGGCACCCACTCGCCCCGCGGCCACGCCGTGCTCCGCGGCGAGATCGCCGCGTGGCTCAGCCACGGCCGCGTCGCCCGTCACGTCGCCGCGTTCGCGACGGCCCCGGACGCCGAGGGCGGCGCCGGCGCCCTGCTCGTGCTGCTCGCGCGATGATGAGGACATCGACGCGCGCCCACCTCGCCGTGGCGCCGGGCCCTGCGCGGCGACCGGCCACGCCCCCGGTGTGGACGGCCGCAGCGCTGCTCGCGCTGCTCGCCCTGATGCCCGCGTGCGCGGCGGC
>NZ_JEMA01000959.1 GCF_001589285.1 Sorangium cellulosum
CGCGACGCGGCGGTGGCGGTCCCGCGCGCGCGGGCGGCCGTGGAGGAAATCGCTCGGCGCGAGCGGGCCGGTCTGCCGGAGCGCCGCGGCGAGCGGCCGCGCTGTGTGGAAGCAGATGGTCGCCTCCTCGATCGCGAAGAGCGCCTCGAGGCGCGCGCGGAGCTGGATCCGGAGCGCGCGCTCGACCGCGCTCTCCGGGATGAGCCCCGCGGCCACGAGCACCTCGCCGGTCCGGCGCCCCCGGTGCGCCGCGACGAGCGAGGCGAGCCGCTGGATCGACGGCCCGGGCGCGGAGCCGTCCTGCGCGAGGATCTCGCCGAGGCGGGGGACCCGGAGCGGCGTCTCGACGGCCGTGACGAGGCCGGAGAAGAGCTGGATCCGGTGCTGCCGGCCGGGCACCGTGGAGCCGCTCGGCGTCCGGAGCTCGCAGAGCTCGAGGAGCCCGGTCGTCTTCTCACGGTACAGCGCGCCGAGCAGGTCTCCCAGGGTCGACGTGGAGAGGCGGCTGGGCAGTTGCATCGAACGCGGCGTTACCATCCCCGCCCGCGATCGGTCAAAGAAGCGGCGGGCGGGCGCGTGCGCGCGCACGAATGTGCGCCCGGGTCGAGGCCCGGTGTGCGAAGCTCCGCGCGAAAACGGCCCGGCGCACAGCGCCGGCGCGCGGATCAGGAGGAATCTGCGATGGGCTTGCTCGACGGAAAGGTCGCGATCATCACGGGCGCCGGCGGCGGCATCGGCCGCGAGGAGGCGCTGCTCTTCGCCAGGGAGGGCGCGAAGGTCGTCGTCAACGATCTCGGCGGCACGCGCGACGGGTCGGGCTCGAGCGACGCGATGGCGTCCCAGGTCGCGGAGGAGATCCGGGCCGCGGGCGGGGAGGCCGCCCCGAGCTTCGACAGCGTGACGACGCCCGAGGGGGCCGCGAGGATCGTGAAGACGGCCGTCGACGCGTTCGGCAGGGTCGACATCCTGGTCAACAACGCGGGAATCCTCCGCGACAAGACGCTCCTCAAGATGGATGAGGGGATGTGGGACGCCGTCATCGCCGTTCACCTGAAGGGGACGTTCCTGTGCACGCAGGCCGCCGCGAAGCAGATGATCGCGCAGGGCGGGGGAGGGCGCATCGTCAACACGACGAGCGTCTCGGGGATGCTCGGCAACTTCGGGCAGGCCAACTACGCCGCTGCCAAGGCGGGCATCTACGGGCTCACCCGCACCGCCGCGATCGAGCTGCAGAAGCAGCGGATCACGGTCAACGCGGTCGCGCCCATCGCCAAGACGCGCATGACGGAGGATCTGCCCATGTTCCAGTCGGCCGGCGACACGCTCACGCCGGCGCACGTCGCGCCCGCGGCGCTGTTCCTCGCGTCCGACCTGTGCGCCGACCGCACGGGCAACGTCCTCGCGGTCGCCGGCGCGCAGATGTACATTTACAAGGTCGTCCAGAGCCCCGGGAAGTTCAAGGACGAGGGCGGTATCTGGACGGCGCAGGAGATCGCCGATCACTGGGACGCCATCAACAAGCTCTGATGGCGACGCCGGCGCGCCGGCGCTGGAGGCCCGCCGATGTGTCGGCCGGCGCGCGGGGCGAGCGCGCCCGCCCAGGGCTGCCGTCGCCGCGGACCCGGGGGCGCGCGTCGTCGACCGGCGGGCAGCGCGCAGCGGGCGCGGCAGACGCGAGGGGCATCGGGCGCGCCGACCGTTGCTGTGCTGATCCCCGGATGCTAGGTTCGAACCGCTTCCTGGGTGCGATTGGCGCATCGGCGTACTGTTCGAGCAGGTCGTTCACGCGGAGTCTGGAGGTGCCACCGGTGACCGTCGTTCGCTGCTGTTACGGCTGCGCCTCGTCGCGCGGCGCCGTCTCTGCAGCGCGGAGGCGCTGAGATCCATGTCGCGCGACGCCCACATCCCGCTCGCCCTGTGGATCTGCGCGGCGATCGTGGCGCACATGGCGGGCGGCGGCGGCGCGGTCGAGGTGGCGCAGGTCATCGAGGACCGGGCCCAGCTCCGCCAGATGGTCCAGGCGGTGCGGCAGGGCCTCCGGCCGGGCGACATGACGTTCGAGGTGCTGACCGACGGCCTGGCCGCCACGCCGCCTCCCGCCCCGCTCGCGCCGCCGGAGCGACCTTCGGACGCCCCGGCGGAGGGCGAGCCGGACAAGGAAACGCCCCCCGATCCGCAGCAGAAGCCCGAGCCGCCCAAGGTGGCGCAGACCCCGCCGCCCAGGCCGGAGCCGCCGCGCGAGAAGGCGCCGCCGCCCCCGCCGCCCGAGCCGCCGAAGGAAGAGGTGGTCAAGGTGGTGCCGGTCAAGCCGGTGCCCCCGCCGCCGCTGCCGCCGGCGGATCGCCGGATCGCCATCCGCCAGCACGTCGAGAAGGACCAGGAGGACAACCCCGAGGCGAGCCGGATCGCGGACGACGCCAACAAGGTCGCCGAGGAGACCATGGCGCAGATCCGCTCGAAGGATCAGGACGATGCCGCCCCGACGCCCGGGACGCCGTCGGGCCCGATGGGGCCGAAGGACAAGGTCGGCGACAGCGATCACGACCACAGCGGCCACAGCGAGGAGCGGGCCGGCAACGAGAAGCACGCGCCCGGCGAGAGGAAGTCCGAGAGCGAGAGCGCAGAGCACCACAGCCCGGCGTCCCCGGCGCAGGCCGCGCAGGCCGCCCGGGTGGCGCCGCCGCCGAGCGTGCCGGGGGCGACAGGCGGCGGCCGCGTGGCG
>NZ_JEMA01000960.1 GCF_001589285.1 Sorangium cellulosum
GCGTGGCGTGGCGCGCGGCGTGGATCGCCGAGCAACGGCGCGCCGCGCCTTGAGCGGCACCCTGGGTACGACGTAGGATGTGCGACCCCGCGGGCGGTTCCTGCGGGGTCCGTTCTGCAGGTGACCACGTGACGACCAAGAAGACGTTCCGCACCATCGATCCCGCGACGCTCCCGAAGCACTTCGACTCGCCTGTCGCCGAGCAGCGCCTGGCCGAGGCGTGGGAGGCCGAGGGGACGTACAGTTACGACCCGTCGCGCCCCCGCGAGGAGACCTTCGTCGTCGACACGCCCCCGCCGACGGCCTCGGGCTCGCTGCACATCGGCCACGTCTTCAGCTACACGCACACGGACGTCGTCGTCCGGCAGCGCCGCATGCGCGGGCTCAACATCTTCTACCCGATGGGCTGGGACGACAACGGCCTGCCCACCGAGCGGCGCGTGCAGAACTACTTCCACGTCCGCACGGACGTGCGCACGCCGTACGAGCGCGGCCTCGCGCTGTCGCAGGCGACGCCGGAGGCGATGAAGAAGGACCCGCCGCGCATCGTCTCGCGGCCGAACTTCATCGAGCTCTGCCACAAGGTCACGCGCGAGGACGAGCAGGTGTTCAAGGCGCTCTTCCGCCGGGTGGGCCTCTCGGTCGACTGGCAGCACGAGTACGCCACGATCGACGATCACTGCCGCCGGACGGCGCAGCTCTCGTTCCTGGATCTCCACGAGAAGGGCCACCTCTACTCGGTCTTCGCGCCCACGATGTGGGACGTCGATTTCCAGACCGCTGTCGCCCAGGCCGAGGTCGAGGATCGCCAGCAGTCCGGCGCGTTCCACGACATCGCGTTCGCGGTCGAGGGGGCGAGCGAGGAGCTCATCATCGCCACGACGCGCCCGGAGCTGCTCGCTGCCTGCGTCGGCGTCACGGCGCACCCGGAGGATCCGCGGTACCAGCACCTCTTCGGCAAGACGGCGCTCACGCCGATCTTCCGCGCGCCGGTGCCGATCTTCCCGAGCCCGCTTGTCGATCGCGAGAAGGGGACGGGCATCCTGATGGTCTGCACGTTCGGCGACGCGACGGACGTGATCTGGTGGCGGGAGCAGAAGCTCCCGCTCCGGCAGATGCTCGGCAAGAACGGCCGGGTCGTCCCGGTGACGTTCGGCGAGGGCGCCTTCGAGAGCCGCGACCCGGCCGCCGCGAACGCCGCCTACGCGCCGCTCCAGGGCAAGGGCGTGAAGCAGGCGCGCGCGGCGGTGGTCGAGCTGCTCCGCCGCGAGGAGCACGCGGCGGCGCCCGGCCGTGGCCCGGCGCTCCGCGGCGAGCCGAAGCCGATCGAGCGCGCGGTGAAGTTCTTCGAGAAGGGCGACCAGCCGCTCGAGTTCGTGCCCACGCGGCAGTGGTTCGTGCGGCTCGCCGACAAGAAGGCCGAGCTCCTCGAGTACGGCGACAAGATCGCGTGGCACCCGGACTACATGCGCCTCCGGTTCCGCAACTGGACCGAGGGCCTCCAGGGCGACTGGTGCATCAGCCGCCAGCGTTATTTCGGCGTGCAGTTCCCTGTCTGGTATCCGCTCGACGCCGAGGGCAACCCCGACCACAGCCGGCCGCTGCTCGCGACCCGCGAGATGCTCCCTGTCGACCCGACGGTCGACGTGCCGCCCGGGTACGAGGCGTCGCAGCGCGACCAGCCGGGCGGCTTCACGGCGGAGAGCGACGTGTTCGACACGTGGTTCACGAGCTCGCTGACGCCGCAGATCAGCTCGCACTGGGGGCTCGACGCCGAGCGCCACGCGCGGCTGTTCCCGGCCGATCTGCGGCCGCAGGCGCACGACATCATCAGGACGTGGGCGTTCTACACGATCGCCAAGGCGATGCTGCACGAGTCGTCGGTGCCGTGGCACCACGTCGCGATCTCGGGGTGGATCCTCGATCCCGATCGCAAGAAGATGTCGAAGAGCAAGGGCAATGTCGTGACGCCCATGCACCTGCTGGACACGTATTCTTCCGACGCTGTCCGCTACTGGTCGGCGAGCGCGCGGCTCGGCACGGACACGGCGTTCGACGAGAAGGTGCTCAAGATCGGCAAGCGCCTCGTCACGAAGATCTGGAATGCGAGCAAGTACGTGCTCAGCCAGTCGGCGGAGGTCCATCCGATCTCGGAGGAGCTCGACCGGGCGTTCGCGCACAAGCTCGCGGCTGTCGTCGCGGACGCGACGCGCTCGTTCGATGAGCACGAGTTCGCGGCGGCGCTCGAGCGCACGGAGGATTTCTTCTGGCGCTGGTTCACCGACGCCTACCTGGAGCTCACCAAGGCGCGCTCGCGGGGTGAAGCCGGCTCCGGCGAGGCGGCGCGCGGCTCGGCGGTGGCGGCGCTGCGGCTCGGGCTCTCGGTGGTGCTGCGGCTGTTCGCGCCGATGCTCCCGTACATCACCGACGAGGTCTGGCGCTGGGTGTACGCGGACGAGACCGGGCAGCCGTCGATCCACCGGGCGCCGTGGCCGTCGGCGGCGGACTTCGCGGAGGTGGCGGCGCCGGCGGATCCGGCGCTGCTGGATCTCGCGGCGGCGGCGATGGCGGCGGTCAACAAGCGGAAGAGCGAGCTCGGCGCGAGCGTGGGGCGCGTCGTGGCGGACCTCGCGCTGGGGGCGAACGCCGCGACGCTGGCGCGGCTGCGGCCGGCGCTGGGGGACGTGCTCACGTCGGTGCGGGCGAGCGCGCACGAGCTCGTGGAGCGGCCGGAGCTCGCGGACGGCGAGGTCGTGGTCGTGCGCTGCGAGGTCGAGCCGGCAGGGGCGGGGGCTGCGGCGGCTGCGGGGGCGGGGGCTGCGGCGGCCACGGAGTAGCGGGAGCGGGGCAGGGGAGCGGCGGGCGGCGTGGTGCAGGGCCGCCCGGCCCCTCCCCGCGGGCCTACCCGTCGGGCCTACGGCTGTGCCGGGGGATGAAAGAGGTGCTGTCGCAGCGTCTCGGGACACCCGGATTCCAGCGCGTTGAGGGGGACATGAGCTCCAGAGGATGGGCTGCGGGAGGCCGCAGCTCTTCGAGCGCTTGAAGCGAATGCACGGCCTCGTCGGCCAGCTCGGCGTCGCGACCGCAGGGCATGGATGGCCCCGCGCTCAGGGACTACCCACGATGCGCCTGTACGCCGAACGTGCGCATGCGAGAGTGGGTCGGCGCGGCGATGGGATGCCAGGAATCGAGGCAGCAACGAAGCCCCTGATCCAGCTGCGGAGCGAGCGATGACAACAAGAGCGTTGCCGCGAAGCCAGCCCGCGTAGGGCCGCTTCGACACGACGCAGGAGCTCGAAGGATGCTGGCTCCGCGGCCCCAGGGAGGAGCCGGTCGCCGTCCCCAGGCTGCTCGGAAGGCCGACGCCCTGCGTGGGGCGTGAGCGCGAGCTCTCGCAGCTCTCGACCGAGTGGCGCCACTGCATGGACGAGCCCGCCGCGACCGCCGTGGTCTTCTTCGTGCTGGCGCTCGCTCGTCCCGAGGTCAACGAGCTCTTCCCTGCGCTCTGGGGCGAGCGCAACGGCCTCTGGATCTGCCTCGGACCGCTCCCGCGCCGCGCGGGCGAGCAGCTCGTGCGCAAGGTGCTCGGCGGCCGCATGGACGCCGACCAACTCGAGCGGATCCTCGCGCGCGCCGATGGCAACGCCTTCGTGCTGGAGGAGCAGATCCGCGCAATCGCCGAGGGCAGGAGCGAGGGCATGCCCGAGACGGCGCTCGCGATGGTGCAGGCGCGCCTCGAGGCGCTGGGGATCGAGGAGCGGCGCGTTCTGCGCGCGGCGAGCGTCTTCGGCGAGACGTTATGCAAGGGGGAAACGATTCGGAGACGCAGAAATAATATCGAGCAATTCCGATGGGTTGCCCGCTCAGCTCGGCACCGCGGCGGCAAGCGCTGGGAGGTCGAGCACGGGGTGCATGGTCGAGGACGCGGTGCATGGGGCGAGAGGGCCGAGCCCGTGCGGTTCTGGAGGGAGCGGTACTGCAGGAGCGCGGCTCGGAGCGTCGCCCCGGGGCACGCCTACGGCGACGCCGAGCCCGGAGCGCGGTAGCTCCGCTGCGTCGCTGGTCTGACGCCGCGATGCCGGAGGCATCACGTCCACTGATCATCGCTGCGAATCCTGCCGCCCGCCTAGCGACCTCAGTCGCAAATCACCTGCCCGGCGTGGCAAAATTGGAAGCCACGTCGGAATGCACCCGGACACCGTCATAGTGCCGTCGCCCCCAGCTCCTCCCTGCTCCCTTCACAGGACTCTGGTGTAACCTTCGGGCCATCAGTCGGGTACGCGACGGGCTACTGAAGCCGACAATGCACAAAAAGCGCCCACAAGAGCTAACCCCTGCCGACGCAACGATCGCCAGGCTCCGCGATGAACTCTACCAAGCACGCCGGACCATCCTCGATTTGATGCCAGGCGATATTCGTGAAATCCTAACAAGCTACTATCACTGCGAGACGTCCAAAGCTACATACACCTGGGACGACGAGGTCGCTGCGGCGTTGATTGACTTAGCCAAACCGCTGCCCAACGCTGCTCCCGGATCCATTCCGAACCGGGCCTATTGCCCACTCTGCCAACGTGGAAGCTCCTCGCCGTACGCAGAAGGTTTCGCCCTTACCGAGGGT
Organism: Sorangium cellulosum; assembly: GCF_001589285.1. Lineage (GTDB taxonomy): Bacteria > Myxococcota_A > Polyangia > Polyangiales > Polyangiaceae > Sorangium > Sorangium cellulosum_G. Next base: position 4,622 of record NZ_JEMA01000960.1, read on the forward strand.
CTACGCCGGCACCTCCTTGGGTGGGGCGATGTCCAGCGATGTGACGTGATGGATGCAGCGATCGCCCTGGCGCGTGAGAGCTGGCGGCGCCGCTTCGAAGCGGCGGATGCCGCCGAAGCCGCTAAAGAGCGCGAGCAGAAGGAACAGCGCAAGCGTACCGAAAACCTATATCGTCTCGGACCGAACGAAGATCCTTTGCTGATCGATGAGAGCGTCGGCTACGGTCGGGCGGCTCGCGATCCGACGCAGCTCATGTGGGCGGAGCAGCGTCTCTCGGCTCTCGGTTTTCAGGTGGTCGCTGAGGGGAGAATCAAGTCATATACCCAGTCCGATAAGGGCTTCGTCGTGTATGCAGATCCTCGTGCCGAGGGCGAGATCAGTTTCCGCGTGTACTGGATGCCTCAACCGAAGAAGTTTGGTAGGAGGTACGCACAGTTCTCACTCAAAGATGCCTGGAAGCATGATCTGGTAACGAAATATAAAACGCGCCTTGTTGCGGCGCTCAGCCAGCAATAGGCCTGCGGAGCTGGCTAACAAGAGGTTGCTGCCGGCGCTCCTTCGCGTTGCGGAGAACCTGCTTATTGGTCGCCCTGCACGGTGCCAAGATCAGCGCCAGCGCCGCGTTGGTGGCGCTTCTACCTGGAGGAGATGATCCGTTCGCGCTCCAGGAGCTCGACGCCGACGGCCACGACGTCGGGCCGCGGCGCGCTGGCGCTCCAGGGCCTCGACGTCGGCGCGCTGGGACGCCGGCAGCGCTGGCAGCCGCTCCGCTGCGGCGAGGCTCTACTGGTCCTTGTGGCGTTCGCCGACCAATTCGTTGACGAACAGCCAGGGGGAGAAGCGTTCCAGCAGCAACGGACGCACTGGCGAAGGACTTCGCATCGTCACAGGCGCTATCCGATACGCCCTATTCCAACCTGTCGCCCGACGATGCGGTGCCAAATCGGCTTAGGTAAGGTGTGCCTTGTGCATCAAATTGGCATACCCATACGTGGTCAGGATCATACGCGGTAGCACCTCCAATAGATACAGGAGGGGCCGCTTGTACACTCGGCAGTGCCTCGAGGATCTCCTCGCTCCCCGCACGCCATCGAAAGGACCATCTCGTCATCTCGGAAGGTCTCGGGTGATGCGCGTTCCGACGTTCGATGATGCGGCCTCGCGTATGGCGATGCCACTCATTGAGCCGTTTGGCTACGTACAGATCCCCCGTGTGTGAAAACCATGCATCGAGCTCAGGCTCAGCGTTGATCGCGTTGATAAAAACTTTAACCGGCGAGAGCCACTCTTGCGATAGCTGTCGCAGGAGGAGCTCGTCAAAGCGCGATAGTAAGAGCCCATGGCCTGCCCGTCGGGGAAAGAGTCCTGCATGATAACGCCCAAGGTTGGCCAACTGCGGGTGGAACATGCTCCCAGATGCACAGAACCTGGAAAAGGCGACGGGCGAGCGGCGGCACCACAATT
>NZ_JEMA01000961.1 GCF_001589285.1 Sorangium cellulosum
GCCTCGATCGGCCGCAGCAGGACGAGCGCCCCCTGGCCCTTCCGCGACAGGAGCGATGCGCACTCCTGCTCCAGGCCGGCGCGCGCGAGCAGCCCGGTCGCCGGGTCCACCGCCCCGGCGGGGACCGACAGCGCGGCGTACCGGCGGTCGAAGAGCGTCGCGCGCATGCCGCCGACGCAGACGAACGTGCCGTGCACGAGCGGCGATTCCTGCCCGCGCGCGAGGTGCCGCGCGCCGACCTGCACGGGCACGCTGCACTCGTCGCGGCGGCGCAGCCACCAGCGCACGCCGTCGTGGCGCAGCGTGGCCGCGAGCCGCGACGCCACGTCGGCGTACACGAGGTCGTTGCGCTCGTCGCCGACGCGCTCCGCCCGGCCGAGCCGCAGCACGCCCACCGGCTCGAGCCGGAGCTCGTGGAGGTACCCGTCGCGCCCCTCGATGCGCAGCCGATCCGGCGCGGCCACCTCGCCGCGCCACAGCGAGAACCCCGGCGACTGCGCGAGCCAGAGCGTCGCGCCGCCCGCCGTCACCGAGCGCAGCTCGGCCCCTGGCGCGCCCTCGGAGCCGCTGCGCTCCGCGGGCGGGATGCTCTCCCCGGGCGGGATGCTCTCCCCGGGCGGGATGCTCTCGCCTGCCGGGAGATCCCCGCCGCTGTCCCGTGCGCCCGTCACGCGTGCCTGTCCATGGTGATCCCGCGCGCCCCGCCGCTCCGAGCGCCCGGCGGGCTCCTCGGACGATTACCGCACCGCGCCCCGGCAAATTCAACGCAAATGCGCCGCCCGGCGCGCGGCTCGGAAGCGTGCCGCGGCTCGCGTAGCGTGGTCGGTTGGATGACAGGGAGGAGGAGCTCGACCCCCTTTCTCCCGCTCGCGCTCCCCATCCCCCTCGAAGCTCCCCTGCGCGATCGCCCCTCCCCTCACCGACCTCGTCCTCACACGACCGGCCCGCGCGCATCGTGAAGCGCTGTGCCCGCGCCGACGTCGGCTCCCTCGATGCGTGGGCGGTTTTGATACGGCATCATTTTTACAGGGCGGAGCGGATCGTCAGCGAAACAGCCTGTCAGCCCAGGGAAGCTCGGGCTTGACGTCTCCTCGCGCTTGCATTCCCTTCTTCCCGCGCTGGCATCCTGCCCCCTGGAAGCGCCCATGGCGCCAGCTTCGACTCAGCTCGTGCGGATTCGAGGATGACTTCGGGCAAAGCGAGCGAGCATCCCCCGCGACGTCAGAGAAGCTTTCCGCGTCCCACGCGAACAATCGGGAGAGAACCGATGTCCAATCGACACAGACCTCACCAAGTCACCTCGGAGCGCCGTGACCCCTCGCGCTCCTTGCTCGCGTTGCCAGGGCCGAAGACCGGTCGCCTGCCACGATTTACCCTCACCGCCGCGGTGCTCGCGCTGATGACCGTCGCGCTGGGTGGCCCCGCGCTGGCCGCCGATCCGGCGCCCGACGGGCGATGGGTCGCCGCGTGGCACGCCAGCCCGACGCCGGGCGGCACGTTCAACGCGCAGGAGTGCCCGTCGGACGTCGGCCTGACCGGCCAGACGGTCCGGAACATCATCCGCCTGAGCGCCGGCGGCAGCTCGGTGCGCGTGCGGATCTCCAACGCCGGCGGCGCCGAGCCGCTCAAGGTCGGCGCGGCGTCTGTCGCGCTCTCGAAGGACGGAGCCGCCGCGACCGCCGGGACCACGCACGCGCTGCGCTTCGCGGGTCAGCCCTCGATCGTCATCGCCGCGGGCGGCGAGGCGATCAGCGACCCCGTGGCGCTGAAGGTGCAGCCCCTGCAGACGCTGGCGGTCAACATCCACCTTCCGGCCAAGACAGGGCCGGCCACACAGCACTACTTCGCGGCGCAGGACAGCTTCCTCGCCGCGGGCAACCAGACCGGGGCCGGCGCCGACAAGCAGTTCACGCAGAAGATCTCGTGCTGGATGTTCCTCTCGGGCGTCGACGTCAAGGCCGCGCCGAACGTCGTCGGCACCCTGATCGCGCTCGGCGACTCGATCACCGACGGATACCTCTCGACCAAGAACAACAACCAGCGCTACCCCGACTTCCTCGCGGAGCGCCTGGCCAGCCGCAAGGGTCCGACCCTCTCCGTCGTCAACGCCGGGATCATCGGGAACGAGCTGCTCACCGTCCGTCCCCAGCTCCAGTTCGGGTACCCCGTTCCGGCCCGCCTCGCGCGCGATGTGCTGACCCAGCCCGGCGCGCGCGCGGTCATCCTGCTGGCGGGCATCAACGACATCGGCGACCGCTCCGCCAAGGCCACGGACCTGATCCCTGTCTACCAGCAGATCATCCAGGCTGCCCGCGCTGCCGGGCTCAAGATCTACGGCGGCACCCTGGTGCCCTTCGCCGGATCGACAGGGACCTACAAGGGCGACTACGGAACGGCCAAGGGCGAGCAGGAGCGGCTGAAACTGAACACATGGATCCGCACCAGCGGCGCCTTCGACGGCGTGATCGACTTCGACAAGGCGCTGCGCGACCCGGCCAACCCGAGCCGCCTGCTCCCGGCCTACGACGCCGACAAGCTGCACCCGAACGACGCCGGATACAAGGCGATGGCGGACGCCGTGAACCTGGATGCGATCGTCGACGCCGCCGTCAAGACGACCTCCCCCTAGCGTCAGGCCCGTCCGCGGGTTCGTGAGAGGAGGAACCACAGAGGAGAGAACCAGAGAGCTCTGTGGTGCAGAGGGTCGGGCGTGAGGCCGGACGTCGAGAGGGCAGCGGGAGGGGGCGGCCATGCCGAAGAGAGTCCAGAAGGGCGGCCAGAGCGGCAGCAAGAAGAAGACAAAGAAGAAGAAGACCCACAGCCCCGGCGGTTCGTCGAGCCCGCTCGACGCCAGGACGGCCGGAGGCGGATTGGCGACGACGACGACGCTGACGAGGACGGGAGCAAAAAGGAAGCGCTCCGAGAGTGAGCACGACAACAAGGGCAAGGAAAAAGCCGAGTCGGAGACCTCCCAGCCTCCTCCCAAGAAAACGCGGGAGACCGCTTCGGGCGACTCGGCGGAGGAACCGACGGCGTCGGTTGTCCTGGGGAACCCGGCGCCGGCCGGCGTGACGATCGCGCACCGGGAGGACGCCAGGGGCGCGGGCGCGTTCTGGGATCATTTCACCGTGCGCCGCGCGCTGGATCGAGCGACGACCGCGAGCTACCACGCGCACCAGAACACCGGCATCGTCCCGAATCCAGAGGGCAAAGGTGGGCGATATTCCGGACCCATGCCCGGAGGCAATCCCCCGGTGCATACGGACGAGGGCCAGGGGCTCTTGTTCATCCCCGGCGGCAACTACGGTCTGGAGACGGAGAAGCCGACGCGCGATCCGGCGCATCGGCCCAGAGGCGACGCAATGACGCGCCAGGGTCATCGCGCAGAGCACGAGCGCGAGCTCCTCCGCCGTGCGCGCCTGACGGGACGCCCCGTCCTGGCCGTCTGCGGCGGCTCGTGGCGGCTGCTCGAGGCGTTCGGTGGCACCACCCGCCGCGTGCAGACGCACACGCATCAAACGAGGATCATGCCCTACCTGACGACCACGGGGCAGATCGCCCGAGTGGCGAGCGAGCACCCGATCACGATCCTGCCGGATACGATGCTGTCGAAGGTCTTTCGATCGAAGCAAGGCGACGTCCCCGGGATCGTCAATACGGCGCATTGGGCCGTCGCCGAGGAACCAAGAAGGGGCGTCCTCGCGGGCGTGGACACGGAGCCGGTCCCCCCCTTGGCGGTCAGCGCTCGGGCCCCCTCCTCGACTCCGCCGTACATGGGCGACGGTACGGAGGAGCGGAATTGGGGCTCCGTGGAAGGCTTCGAGACGACGCACGGCGCCCCGATGATGGGCATCCAATGGCACCCCGAGGCCTATAACCCCGGTGATCTACACACCGAAGCGAATCGAAGCATCCTGAGCTGGATGGCCAAGGCGGGAGACGCTTACGAGGCGCGCCGACATTTCGCGCAGCTCTTCGAGGAATTGATGCGCGCCGAGGAGCCGCCGGGCGGTGAGAATCCCGCCGTGAGGGAGGCGTGGTTCGTGAGGAACGTGAACCTCGTCTCACTGCCCCTCGGAGGCGACGAGGTCCCGCCGACGATCGAGGACGATCTGCCCGCGCCTGGCCAAAAACACCAGGTCTCCGCCGCGGTCAAGGCCTACAGAGGCGAGCTCCTGGAGAGCACCGTCGTCCACTACGAGATCCTGAGCGGCAAGGTCGTCGTCTCGGGAGGTCGTGGAGATTTCGTCGAGGTCTCCCTCGAAAAAGCGCGGGTGCGAGAGATCGCGGCAGGCTCCCCGACCCAGATCTACACGACGTCGAGCCTGAAGGTCTTCATCCACAAAGACATCTTGCGGTGGTTGCCGTTGCAGTAGCCTCCGGCGAGAGCTCCCGCGCCGAGCCGGCCGGCCGCGCTCACGGGATCACGGGATCACGGGAGGATGGCCGGCGACGGATCCCCTGTGTAGACCTGCGAGCAGCGGGGCTTCGTCGCGTCGGAGGGGCAGCGGAGCCCCTGGTAGAAGCTCAGCGTGTTCGCCGGGGGGGCGTAGCCGCTCGGCACCTGCAGGCTCCCGACCTGGGCGAAGTAGGTGAGGCACGCGTCGCGCCACCAGCGCGCCTCGTGGTGCTGGATCTTCAGGAACTCGCTCACCTCAGCGAAGCGCTTGCCGTCGACGCGGCCCTCGACGGACTCCCATGCTCCTCGCAGGACGCCCACCTCATCGACGCCGCGGCTGTAACGGTGGACGAGCTCCTCCCAGACAGTCCTCCCCGTGCTCAGCTCTTCTTGCCAGCCGACGTGGTGGAAGAAGAGCAGGAAATCCTCGGGCACCGTGTCCAGGCTCCCGAACTGCTGCGCGAGCGGCGCGAAGTACTGGGCGACAGCGTTGCTGCCCGAGGACGTGCGGTTGAAGCCGATGCCGCGCGCGTCCGCCTTGTGGTAGTAGACCGGGTTCCACTCGGCGCGGCTCAGGTTGCTCACCCACGGCGCTGGCCCGTAGTGATGGTCGGTGCCCATGATGTGGACCAGGCCGAGCGGCGTCATGTAATCGACGAGCGCCTGGTGGGAGCTCATCATCATCTGGACCACCGGCGTGACGACGACAGGGTCGTTCGAGAAGGTCTGGCGGACCCACTCCTCGGCGATCGCCTCCGAGGAGAGGTCCGGGTTCCACGCCAGGCGCCCGAACACGTACCAGTTCGCCTGGTTCATGTGGGACCCTGTCCAGTTCGCATCGTCGCCGACGTTGGAGACGCCCGCGATCGCGGTGGTCTCATGGCCATGGAGCGAGCCGTCGATGACCCGCGCCACGGTCGAGCCCTCGCCGTCCGCGTGGGTGTCCGCCTTGAGGACCTCCTCGTAGAGCGGGCCGACGTAGGCGAGGTGCGTGTCCTCGCCGAGGTACTCCTTCGTGATCTGGAGCTCCAGCGCCAGCGGCGTCTCGGGCATGGCGCCGAACAGCGGATGGAACGGCTCCCGGGGCTGGAAATCGAGGGGGCCGTTCTTGGCCTGCACGAGCACGTTGGCCTTGAACTTGCCGTCCAGCGGCTTGAACTGCTCGTAGGCCTGCTTGATGCGGTCCGGGGGGTTGTCGTCCGAGTAGACGAAGGCGCGCCACATCACGATGCCCTTGTGAGGCGCGAGCGCGTCGGCCAGCATGTTGGCGCCGTCGGCGTGGGTCCGGTTGTAGTCGTGCGGCCCCGGCTGCCCCTCGGAGTTCGCCTTCACCAGGAAGCCACCGAAGTCGGGGATCTGCCGGTAGATCTCGTCGACCTTGCTCGTCCACCATTGCTTGACGCTGGCGTTGTTCGGATCCGCCGTGCTGAGGTTGCCGATCTCGATCGGCGCGCTGAAGCGGGCCGTGAGGTAGACCTTGATGCCATAAGGACGGAAGACATCGGCCAGCGCCTTGACCTTCACGAGGTACGACGGCGTCAGAACCTGCGCGTTGGCGTTCACGTTCGTGAGCACGGTCCCGTTGATGCCGATGGAGGCGTTGGCCCGCGCGTAGTCCTTGTAGCGAGGCGAGAGGGTGCCCGGCAGCGCGCTCCAGTCCCAGATCGAGCGCCCTGCGTAGCCGCGCTCCACGGTGCGATCGAGGTTGTCCCAGTGGTTCAGGATGCGGTTCTTGATCTTGGGCGAGCCCGAGAGCGACAGCCCCTCGAGGGTGCTGTGGCTCTGGAGGTGCCGGAGGAGCGCGAAGGTGCCATAGAGCACGCCCACTTCCGTGTTGCCCGCCACGGCGATCACCGGTTGGCCGCCCACGTCGGCCGTCTCGACGAGGTAGCCGTCGGAGCCCAGGGCGCCGAGGCGCGCTGCGAGCGGCAGGCCCTTGATGATGTCCGCGGTGGCCGTCCCGATCACCACGGCGCCGGGCCCCTCGACCGCCGCGCCGGTATCGACAGTTCCACCGGTCAGGCCGCTCAGGCCCTCGACGAGCTCGTCCTCGGCGATGTCGAGGCTCGCGCCGCTCCCCGACTTGATCACGCGCTTGAAGGCAGCCTGGTACTCCGCGAGGCGCCCCGGAATCGGGACTTGCGGGTACCTGAGCCAGAGGTCTGCGCCTGTCTCGTCCGGCAGGGAGTCCGGCAGGGGGTACTCCTCGTCGGAGCCCGACATCCCGCCCGCGCTCCCTGTCGACCCGCCCGTGCCCGCGCCGCCGCCGCTCCCAGGGGTGCCTGCGCCCGTGCCTCCAGCGCCGTCGCCTCCGCCCACCGAGGTGCCGCCGCCGGTGCCGCTCGGGCTGCCCCCGCTGCCGGTCGTCTCGCTCGGCTCACCGGCGCCGCTCGAGGAACAGGCGCTCGCGAGCGCGACGCTCAGGAGCCCGACGAGCAGGAGCGGCCCCCTCAGGAACGTCGTCGAACGGGACCGTCGGATGCGCGGTCGGGCTGAGCAACTTGAATTCTCATTGTCCGAAGGAGGCGCCATCTGCATCAGCCTTTCCAGTGGAGGGTACCCAGGAGAGCAAGAGTGAAAAGACCAGCTCGAAGACCGTGACGGGCGAGCTGCTACCCTTGTATACACGAAGGCCGCGGCTGCGCGGCCCGGTAAATTCCCGGAGCGCGCCGGAGCGATCACGCCCCGCGCGCGGAGCAGCACGAGGCGTGCCGCCGCGCGGGTGCCCGCCCGCTGTCGTCGGCCGTCCGCGGGCGCTGCCGTGGCCTCCGGCCATGCCTGCCGCATGGCCGCGTCCGGGGGGGTCCACCGGCGCGGCGAGACGGAGGCCGCGAGTTCGTCCATCGGCGCCGCGGATGGATCCATCAGGAACATCGATGGGTGAAGCGGCCGTCTCGTCGTCATAACCCCCCTCATCAAGCGCGGCGCACAGCGCGCCGCCAAACCCTGGAGACGCTCATGACGCACCCCCATCTTCCTGCTGTGACCCGCTCTCTCCTGGTCCGGATCGAGGCCAAGCCCGGCAAGGCGGCCGAGGTCGAGGCCTTCCTCCGCGGCGCCATCGGCCTCGCCGTCGAGGAGCAGCGGACCCTTCACTGGTTCGCCCTGCGGATCGGCCCGTCGACGTTCGGTGTCTTCGACACCTTCGCCGACGAGGACGGCCGAGAGGCGCACCTCCAGGGCCCGATCGCGGCCGCGCTGATGGCGAAGGCGCCCGAGCTGCTCGCGGCCGCGCCCGTCATCGAGCGCGTCGACGTCATCGCCGCGAAGCCCTGACGCCGCTCCCGAGCGGGCGCCTGGGCTGCTGGGCGCCGCCGCCCTCCCGCGGCTCGACGCGGGCGGCGCGCGCGAGCAGCGTGTCCCAGAAGCGCTGGAGCGCCGACGTCGGCGTGCGATCGCCCGAGCGGACCAGCGCGATCGTGCGCTGGAGCGCCGGGTCGACGAGCGGCCGCCGGCAGGCCTCGGAGAGCAGCACCGAGTGCTCCGGCATGAAGGCGAAGCCGAGGCCCGCGTGGACGAGGCTCTGGACCCAGTCCTCGCGCTCGGTCCGGTACGCCGCATACAGCTCGACGTCGCGGGCCGCGCACGCGGCCGTCACCGACTCGCGCATCTCGCACGCGAGCCGGTCGATGTACGGCTCTCCCCTCAGATCCTCGAGCCGGAGCGCCTCGCTGGCCTCCAGGCGATGTCCGGGCGGCAGGACGACGACATACCGCTCGTCGTAGAGCGGGGCGACGACGCACCACTCCGGGACGGCGTCTCCGAGGTTCGTGACGATGACGTCGACCTCGGCCTCCTCCAGGCGCCTCAGGATCTCCGCCTGCACGGCCACCGAGATCTCCAGCTCCACGCCCGGCGCCTCGCCGCGGAACGCCGCGAGCGCCCGCGCGAGGCGCGCCGGCCCGATGGTGCAAAGGACGCCGACGCGGAGCGGGACCTGCTTGAGCCGACGGTGGTTGTCCGCGATCACCTGCACGGCCTGCGTCTCGTCCTGGAGCCGCTGGAACCGAGGCAGCACGTGCTGCCCGAGCGCCGTCAGCTTCGCGCCGCCGCGCTCGCGCAGGAGGAGCGCGCCGCCCAGCTCCTCCTCCAGCTTCTTGATCGCCGCGGTGAGCGCGGGCTGCGAGACCGCGCAGCGCTCAGCCGCGCGGGTGAAGCTGCGCGTCTCGGTGACCGCCAGGAAATAGCGGACCTGGTAGATCTCCATGGACGCGCATCTTCGCCCGGTGCCTGTGCGCGCGCCAGCGGGCGCTCGCCCTGCAACGACGCGCGCGGACGCCGGGGCTCAGCCGCCGAGCGCCCTGTCGATGGCCTGCGTGAGCTGCGGGTCGTCCGGCGCCACGGCCGACTCGAACCGCCCGATCACCGACCCGTCCTTGCCGATCAGGAACTTGGTGAAGTTCCACTTCACCTCTCCGGCGGGCGCGGCCTGCGTGAGGAAGGCATAGAGCGGGTGCTTGCTGCCCCCCTTGACCGGGATCTTCGAGAACATGGGAAAGCTGACGCCGAACTTGGTGGAGCAGAAGGCGGCGATCTCGGCGTCGGTCCCCGGCTCCTGCGCGCCGAAGTCGTTCGAGGGGAAGCCGAGGACGGAGAAGCCACGATCCTTCAGCCGATCGTGGAGCGCCTCGAGCCCCGCGTACTGCGGCGTGTAGCCGCACTCCGATGCTGTGTTCACCACGAGCAGCACCTTGCCCCGGAACTCGCCGAGGGAGCGGTCCTGTCCGTCGATGGTCTTCACGGTGAATTCGTGGAGCGACATGGCCCTTCCTTCCTGAGCAGCGCCGGGCGCGCCCTCCGGCGAGGGCTGCTGGACGTCCTTTCCACAGCCCGACACGCAGGCGAGGGCGAGCGAGGTGGTCAGGGCGAGTCCGCACCGGAGCGCGCGCGGCGAGCTTCTCATGACGGGGTCGATAGAC
>NZ_JEMA01000962.1 GCF_001589285.1 Sorangium cellulosum
GCCGGGGCGGCTCCGGGCCCGGGCGGGGCCTGCATGCGGGCGATCTCCTCGGCCATCAGCGCGGTCGCCTGCTCGAAGAAGTCGCAGATGAGCCGCAGCTCGGCGAGCGAGTAGCGCGCGCAGAGCACCGCCCAGCGCTCGCGGAACGGCGCGAAGACCGCGCCGATCTCGGCGTAGCGCTCGGTGACGGGCTCGATCACGAGCTGCCGCCGATCGCTCGGGTGCTTCACGCGGCGCACGAACCCCGCCGCCTCCAGCCTGTCGAGCACCCCCGTCACCCCCCCCGAGGTCAGCCCCGTGAGCTGCACCAGGTCGCCCGGCGTGACCGGCCCCGCCTCGGCCGCCCGCCGCAGGACGTCGAGGTACTTGTGGTCGGTGCCCTTCAGCCCAAGGCGCTCGGCGATCGCCTGGTGAAAGAGCACCGACTGGGTGCTCAGCTCGCGGCCCAGCCGGTCGCCCAGGCTGTCGACCAGCTCGCTCACCTCCTTCGCGCTCGCCCGTTTCCCGGCCATCGCCGCTCGCCTCGACCCGCCCGCACTCTAGCCGGGCCGCCGCCGGGTTGACAAGCCGCAGTAATTATCTTACTTACTAACAGAGTTACTTGACAGGAGGGTTACCATGGATCGTTCGACCGACGAGGCGGCCATTCGTCGCATGTTCGAGGCCCTGTGCGAGGCGTGGGCGCGCGAGGGCGCGAGCGCCGTCGACGCGCTCTACACGCCCGACTCGGACTACGTGACGTTCGACGGCTCGTGGCTGCGCGGCCGCGAGGAGAACCGCAGGGTGCACGAGGAGCTCTTCGCCGGCGTGCTCGCCGGCACCCGCCTGGCCGGCGAGATCGAGCGCGTGCGCTTCCTCGGCCCCGACACGGCCGTGGTCGTCAGCACCGGCGCTGTGCTGTGGCCCTGGCAGCAGCAGGCGCCCGCGGGTCGGCTGTCGCGGCAGACGCTGGTGGTGGTGCGGGGCGAGGACGGGCGCTGGCGGGTGGCGTCGTTCCAGAACACCCGGGTGCAGCCGCTGCCCCCGTCCGGCAGCCTGGCCATGCGCCTCTTCGCGGCCGTGACGCGCCTTCGCCTCGCCTGGTGGCGAAGGCGCCACCCCGAGGCCCTCGCGGCCTGACGAGGCGCTAGCGCGGAGAGATCCCCGCGATCCCGCAGGCGAGCTCGGAGAGCACCGTCACGGCCGCGCCGTACCCGCCCGCGTCGTCCGAGCTCGCGTTGCCCTGCAGGCTGCGCCTGTAGACGCCCTGGGCGATCGCGGCGAGGCGGAAGATGCCGAAGGCCATGAAGTACGGCCACGCCTCGATGCCGTCGCGGCCGGTGAGCTCGCAGTAGGCGGCGACCATCTCGTCCTCGGTCGGGATCCCGAGCGACGCGACGTCGACCCCGGCGAGGCCGCCGCGGCCGGGGAGGTCGAGGTGGTAGCCCATGCAGGCGTACGCGAGATCGCTCGACGGATGCCCGAGCGTCGAGAGCTCCCAGTCGAGCGTCGCGATCGCCTCGGGCCGAGGACCGGACGAGAAGACGAGGTTGTCGATCCGGTAGTCGCCGTGGACGAGCGTCGTCTCGTCGCGCGCCGGGACGTTCGCGGAAAGCCAGCGCATGAGCGCCTCCATCGCCGGCACCTCGCCCGTGCGCGAGGCCTCGTACTGCTTCGACCAGCGCTCGACCTGCCGCGCGACGAAGGCGCCGGCCTTGCCGTAGTCCGCGAGCCCCACCGCGGCGTGATCGACGCGATGGAGCGCCGCGAGGACACGGATGTACTCCGCGTAGATCGCGCGGCGCTCCTCGGGAGCCCCGAGCTCGGGCAAGGTCGGATCCCAGAAGATCCGTCCGGCGGCATACCGCATGATGAAGAACGGCGTGCCGACCACCGAGCCATCCTCGCAGAGGGCGAGCGCCTCCGGAACGGGCACCTCCGTGGCGCGGAGGGCGCGCAGGATCCGGTACTCGCGCTCGACGGCGTGCGCGGACGGAAGGAGCTGGCCGGGCGGCTTCTTTCGGAGGACGAGCTCGAGATCTCCGCCCGCCCCGCCCTCGACGCCCAGCCAGTACGTCGGGTTCGACTGACCACCCCTGAACTGGGCGACGGTCAGCGCGGCGCCCGCGCAGCCCTCGACGTGCTCGGCGAGCCAGCGCCCGAGGGCGGCCTCGTCGATCCGGTGCGCCTCGCGGGGCGCGCGTGCGTTGGTCGGCGGGGTGAGGGCCATCGCGCGTCCGACGCTATCACGCGCCCCCTCGGGCCTCCTATACTGCCGCGGTGACGATCTCCTTCGATCTGCCCCCCGATCTGGCCGATCTCCGCGGCCGCGTGCGCGCGTTCGTCGACGCGCACGTGATCCCGAGCGAGGCGTCGATCCTCGACGAGGACCGCGGGCGACGGAAGGACACGTTGACGGCGCTCCGCGAGCGCGCGCGGGCCGAGGGGCTCTTCGTGCCGCACCTGCCCGTGGAGCACGGCGGGCTGGGGCTCGGGATCATGGGCATGTGCGCGCTCTTCCGCGAGATGGGCCGCTCCCCGCTCGGCGCGGCCTGCTTCAACTGCGACGCGCCGGACCAGGGCAACATGGATCTGCTGCTCAAGGCGGGCTCGCCCGCGATCCGCGCGAGGTACCTCGCGCCGCTCGCCCGGGCCGAGATCACGAGCGGCTTCTCGATGACCGAGCCCGCCCCCGGCGCCGGCGCCGATCCGTCGAACCTGCGCACGAAGGCGGCCCGGGTCGACGGCGGGTGGGTGATCGACGGCCACAAGTGGTACACGACCGGCGGCGGCGACGCGGCGTTCCTCATCGTGATGGCGCGGACGTCCGACGATCCGCGCACCGGCGCGACGATGTTCGTCGTCGATCGCCACGCCGAGGGCGTCGAGCACGTGCGCGACGTCCCCGTGATGAGCCCGCCGATGCTCGCGCACCGCGAGGCCGAGCTCCGCTTCCACGCCGTGCGCGTCGGCGACGACGCGGTGCTCGGCGGCGTCGGCGAGGGGTTCCTCCTCGCGCAGCGGCGCCTCGTGCCGGCGCGCCTCACGCACTGCATGCGCTGGCTCGGCTGGGCCGACCGCGCGCTCGCGATGTGCCGCGACTACGTCCTCACGCGGGAGAGCTTCGGCAAGGCGCTCGCGCACCACCAGATGATCCAGAAGAAGATCGCCGACGCGGCGTCCGGCCTCCACGCCGGCAACCTGATGACGCTGCACTGCGCGGCGATGCTCGAGCAAGGCAAGGAGAAGGAGGCGCGCCCCTACTCCTCGATGGCGAAGAACCACGTCGCGCGGCTCCTCTGCCAGGTGCTCGACGACGCGATCCAGATGCACGGCGCGCTCGGGTACAGCGAGGATCTGCCGTTCTCGCTCTGGTACCGCTTCGCCCGGGCCGCGCGAATCGCCGACGGCCCGGACGAGGTCCACGACGTCGTCGTCGCGCGCGACTTCCTGCGCGGCGCGCTGACGACGCTGATCTGAGCGGGCGCCCGCCGGCGCCGCGCGGGCGCCCCGCGGCGCGCCCGCTCATCGCGCCCGCGCGCCGCTCACGGCCGCACCGCGAGGTACACCGTGCTCCAGAGCTGCACCGCGTTCGACTCGTCGTGGTGCGACCTCGCGGCGCCGAACGGCACCAGCTTGTAGCGCCCGCCCTCGACGGCCCAGCTCCAGAGCTCCCACGTGCTCGCCTCCCGCGAGGCGTGGATCACCTCCCAGAGCGCGCTCCGCGCCTGCTCGAGCGCTCCGCGCGCGCGGGTCGACGACAGATCGCCGCGCGCGAGCTGCCTGTCGATGCCGGCGGCGAGCATCGCCTGCTGCCACGACCAGGTGACCGTGCCGTGGTAATGGCTGGCGGTGAACAGCCCCTGGACCGCCGGGTCCGGCGCGAACGCCGGGTTCGCGACAAGGATGCCCACCGGCGTCCGCAGGCCGGCCGGGAACGGGCGGATCAGGCGGCCGGCGATCTCCTCGAGGGCGCCCGGCGACGGATCCGTGAAGAGCAGGACGAAGCTGTCGTCGGAGTGCATGACCGGGATGGGCTTGCCCTCCCCGTCGAGCGCGAGCGCCGGAAACGAGAGCGTCCCCGCGAGCGACGCGAGCGCCGGCGCCGGGTCGACGCCCAGCGACGCCGCATAGGCCGCGACGCGCCGCCGCGCCTCGGCCTCCGGCAGCTCCACCCGGAAGAACACGCCGACGTCCTTCCACGCGCGCGCGAGCCGCTCCGCCCGGCGGGCGCCCTCGTCGTCCGCGCCGAGCAGCGGGCTCGCGAGCAGCCGCGCCGACGCGCGCAGGGCGGCGGGCACGAGCGCGACGTTCACGTTGTACGGGATCCGGCCGAACGCGAGCCCCTCCTCGCTGTCGCGCCACTCGCCCACCGATTCGCCGGGCTTGAGCGCGATCAGCGCCCTCGGATCCCCCGTCTCGGCGAACGGCGCGGCGAGGCGGAGCACGAGCGACACGTTCCGCGCGAGCGCCTGCGCGTACGTCTCGCCGCCCGGCGTGCGGCGCGCCATGAACGCCGCCGCGCGCTCCCGTCCGGGCGCGCCGAGCAGGTACTCGGCGGCGACAGGCGCGAGGAGGAAGTCGTCGTCGATCATCTTGTAATCGTGGATGGGCTCGCGCAGCGCCCCGCCGCTGCCCTGGGCCGCCTGCCCGCCGCCGCCCGCGGCGAGGCGCAGGAGCGCCGCGTACTCGCCGATCGCCTCCTCGTGCGCGACCTCCCCCGCCGGGCTCAGGCGATCGAGGACCGAGCCGATCCCCGCCTCGACGACGTCCGGCTCCAGCACGGGCAGGAGCATCCGGACAGCGAGCAGCGTGTCCCGGCCGAAGTACGTGAGGAAGCGCCACGACCCGGCCAGCAGCTTCTCGCGGTAGGTGAGAAAGGCGAGCGCCTGCCGGTGGCGCGGCTCGTCGGCGGCGCGCTCGTTCACGATCGCGTCGAGGGGCACCGGCGTGAGCGGCGCCTCGTCCGAGAGCGCCGTCACCCGGACGCGCAGGCCCCGCGGCCCCGCCGCGAGCTCGATCTGCCCGTCGGCCCCGAGCGTGGCCGTCGTGCCGTCCTCGGCCTCGACGAGCAGCTCGAGGTGGTGCTCGCCGTCCACCGTGGTGCGCCGCGCGGCGATCGACCCGCCGCCCGGACCGGCGCCGGCCTCGACGTCGCTGCGCAGCCAGGCCGGGAGCTCGGCGTCGCGGCCGACGTCGCGGATCGTGCGGACGCTCCCGAGCACCAGCTGGCGCACGCGCAGCGCCGGCGCCGCGCTGACGAGGAGCGCCGAGACCCCGCGCATCCCGTCGGGCCGCTCCACGCCCGAGAGGCCCCCCTCGACCGAGAGATCGACAGGCGCCGGCGGCGCGTCGAACCACACAGCGATCCCCATGTTCCCCGCCGGAAACGCGACGATCAGCCGCGGCGACGCCCCCGAGGTCACCAGGAGATGAGCGGCGATATGGCCACGACGGAAGAAGTGATTGCGAATGTCGCCTTCATGCAGCGAGAAGGCCAGGAGCTCATGAGCCCGCGACGCGGGCGGCGGCTGGTCGCGCGGCGCGCTGGAGGCGCAGGACGCGGCCAGGATTGTTGACAAGGTGGTTCCCATCATGAATCGCGCGGCCCTCGTGGGCTTCGTGGGCCTCGCGGGCACGGCGAGACCGTAGCCAGCCGGGACGAGCCTGCCAAGGACTAAGGTTCTTCCTGCGGCATCTAGCTTACTTTACCGACGCGAAGGTCGTTTATCGCGCGCTTTCACTGGAAGCCGGCAGATTCAGCAGCACCCCCGGGCGGGCATCGACCCAAGGGCCCTCGCGCGGGATGGGGAGACTCCGGAGAGCCGGAGAAAAGGAGGACGCGCATAAAAGAAAGAGTTCACGCTCTTGTTGCCCTGTGATAACCGATCCGAGACGTCGGTTGTTGATAGTGAGCTCGCAGCAGGCGAGTTGCCTGCCAACAACGATGGAAGGAGGGGGTTCGAGATGGACGAGAGCATCTCCGGCCAGGGCATGGCCGGCAGCAACGGTTCCGATCGCGGGCAGGTCGGCGACCCGCGAGAGGGCCTGATCTACACCTGGGTAGACGGCAGCCTCGGGGTCGTCGAGGAGGTGGTGCGCGCGAGCTTCGGCTTCCTCGAGGACGTGCGCACCGAGACGCAGGAGCGGCTCGGCGCCACGCTCGACCTGATCGAGGGCATCGATCGCAGCGTGTTCCGGGTCGCCCGCAAGGCGCTGACCCGCATGGACGGCATCAGCGCGCGCGCCCTCACGACAAGCGAGCGCGGCTGGATTGCGCTGCTCGGCACGCTCCGCCGCACGTCGCAGGGCGCGGCGGGGCTCGCCTCGGAGACGGCGGTCTCCATCGTGGGCGAGCGCAGGTCCACGCAGCAGCTCATCATCCAGCAATCGTCCTGAGGTCCGCGCTCACGAACTGCCGCTCGACCAGCCGGCGATAGAGACCGTCCTGGACGATGAGCGCCGCGTGCGCGCCGCTCTGCACGATCGTACCCCCGTCCATCACGAGCACGCGGTCGGCGCCCATCACCGTCGAGAGCCGGTGGGCGATGATCAACGTCGTCCTCCCCTTCATCAGNACCCCCGTCCATCACGAGCACGCGGTCGGCGCCCAT
>NZ_JEMA01000963.1 GCF_001589285.1 Sorangium cellulosum
CGAGCGCCTCGACGGAGCCGACCTCCGCGGCGCGGCGGTAGCTCGCGATCGCGCGCTCGGGCTCGTTGAGCTCGTGCTCGGCGAGCGACGCCGCCTCCAGCCAGAGCTCGGCCGCCGCCGGGCCGCCGCCGGCCGCCTCGCGCGCGGTCGCCTGCTCCTCGCGCAGCAGCATGAGCTCGCGGTGCAGGCCGCCCGCCTCGAGCAGCGAGGCGAGCCGATCGATCGAGGCGGCGTGGCCGGGGCTCTCGGCGAGGTTCTGGCGGAGCAGCGCGATCGCCTCGGCGGCGCGCGGCGCGTCCGAGAGGAGCTCCGCGGCGTCGTACCGGAGGGCGACGCGGCGCTCGACGTCGGCCGAGACCTCGATCTGCCGCTCGCGCAGGCGCACGAGCTCGTCGCGCCGCGAGGCCGCGTGGAGCAGCGCCGCGAGGCGCTCGCCGACCGGCTCGTCCGTCGGATCCTCGTCGAAGAGCCCGCCGTAGAGGGCGATCGCCTCCTCGGGCTCCGCCGCCTCGGCCGCGACGCGCAGCAGCCGGCGTCGCTCGCTCGATGCGAGCGGGAGCGCGGCGCCGCGGCGGCAGAGCGCGACGACCTGCGGCCCGTCGCCCGCGTCCGCGAGCATGCCGATGAGCGCGTCGATGGCCCACAGGGCGGCGCGCGCGGGCGGCCACGCGCCGGGGGTCGGGGCCTGCGCGTCCTCCTCGCCGAGGCGGCGCACGGCGATCTCGAGCAGCTCCGCGGCGATCTCGCGGGCCCGCGCCGCGTCGCCCGCGACGTCGCGCGCGGTCTCGACGGCCTCGCGGTAGAGGGCGAGGTCGTGCCCCGTCGCCGCCGCGAGCCGGAGCAGGGTCGGGACGAGCGCGGGGCCGCGCCGGAGCCGCAGGAGCTCCGTGAGATCGAGCAGGATCGCGCTGCTCGTGGGGTCGTGGAGGAGCGCCTGCTCGAAGGCGCGCTCGGCCGCGTCCTGGTCGGCGCGCGCGTCGCGGTGCCAGCGGCCGACGCGGAAGGTGAGGTCGCGGAGCGTGGCGGCGGGGATGTCGCCGCGGCGCTCGAGCGCGGGGAGCGCTTCGGCGATCGTGTGCCAGCGGGCCGCGACCTCGGTGAGCCGCAGGAGCCCCTCGGGCGGCTCGCCGCCGGGCGACAGCAGGAACGCGCGGAAGGCGAGCTCGAAGGCGCCCTCGCGGTCGCCCCCGCGCTCCTCGAGCAGCGCGGCGGAGGCCTTCAGGATGGCGACCCGATCGGCGTCCGTGCCGGCGGCGGCGAGCCGCGGCTCGAGCAGCGCGACCTGGCCGCGCCAGTCGTCCGCGGCGGCGCAGATCTCGAGCAGCGCGCCCACGGCGGCGACCAGCGCGCCGCGGTGCTCGGCCGACGCCGGATCGACGCGGCGGAGCAGCTCCTCGAGGCCCGCGCGCGCCGTCGACGACCCGCGCGCGGCCCCCTCCCCGCGCTCGCCCTCGCCTCCCGGGGCGCGCTCGTCTGCTTCGCCGAGCACGCCGCGCGCGGCCCGCTCGGCCTCGTGCGCGCGGCGGTAGCCCTCGACGGCGCGCTCCCACGCGAGCGTGCGATCGCGGTGCGCGTCGCCGAGCCGCCGGAAGAGCTCCGCGCTGCGCGCCGCGCCGGCCCCGCCGGGGAGCGCGCCGGCCGCGATCGCCTCGGCCTCGAGCAGCGCGACGAGGTCGCCCCAGCGCTCGGTGCGCGTGTAGAGCGCGGCCAGCGCGTCGCCGCTCTCCGGGTCGGGGGAGAGCTCCTCGCGGACGCGGCGCCAGGTGGCGACCGCCTGCTCGACGTCGCCGAGCTCGCGCTCGAACAGCCGCGCGACGCGCGCGAGATCGCGCCGGGCGCCCTCGCCGCCGCGCACGGCCGCGCGGCGCTCCAGCACGGCGGTGAGCTCCCGGTAGCGGCCGCCCGCCTCCAGGATGGCCGCGAGCCCGTCGAGCGCCTCGAGGTCCTGCCGGTCGTCGGCGAGGCGCGCCGAGTACGCGGCGATCGCCCGCGCCTCGTCGCCGAGCCG
Organism: Sorangium cellulosum; assembly: GCF_001589285.1. Lineage (GTDB taxonomy): Bacteria > Myxococcota_A > Polyangia > Polyangiales > Polyangiaceae > Sorangium > Sorangium cellulosum_G. The sequence continues at coordinate 2,009 of NZ_JEMA01000963.1, forward strand.
CGCCGACGCGAGCCGCGCGAGCTCGCCCAGCGCCGCGCGCCGCGCCGCCGGGTCCTCCTCGATCGCGGCGAGCGTGTCGAGCACGTCGCACCGCTCGGCGACGCGATCGCCCTCGGCGAAGAGCCGGTCGAGCGCGCGCGCGGCGTCCCGCGCGGCCGCGGCGTCGCCGTGGCGCTCGGCGAGCGAGAAGAGCCGGCGGAAGAGCGCGAGCGCCCCCTCCGCGTCGCGGAGCCTGTCGCGGCGGAGGAGCGCCGCGTCGCGGACGAGCGCGAGCGCCTGCTGCGGATCGCCGGCGCGCGGCTCGGCCGCAGCGAGGACCTCGGCGAGGCGGTCGTGCCGGCCGAGGCGCTCGGCGAGGTCGCCGAGCTCGGCGCGATCGCCCGCGTCCGACGGCCGGAGCTCGACGAGCTCGGCGAGCCGCGCGAACGCGCCCGGCTCGTCGGCGAGGGCGTCGCGCCGGAGCCGCACGATCTCGCGCAGCAGCGCCGGGCGGTCGTCGACGTCGGCGCCCTCGAGCTGGACCTCGAGCACGCGCACGAGATCCTTGGGCCGCCCCTCCTCGCGGTAGCGCCGCGCGAGCAGCACGGCCGATCGCTGCCGCGCCGCGCGCGCGGGCAGCGCGCCGGCCTCGCCGGCGGGCGCCTGCTCGGGCGGGATCGCCCCCAGGATCCGCTCGAGCAACGGGAAGGCGGCGCCGGACGCGGGGCGCGCGTCGAGGAGCTGCTCGACCACCGGGAGCGCCGACGCGGCGTCGCCGACCCCGTCGATCCAGAGCAGCGCGATCCGCTCGCGGAGCCGCTCCGCGGCCTCGCCGGAGAGCCTCGGCAGCTCGGCCGTCAGGAGGTCGATGAGCGGGCGGTGCCTGCCGTGCCGCTCGTAGAGCCGCTCGAGCGCGGCGCGGGTGCGCGCGTCGTCCTGGAGCGGCAGGAGCAGCTCGAGGTAGCGCATCGTGCGCTCGCCGTCGCCGGCGAGATCGCGGGCGACGGCCGCGGCGTCCTCCAGGAGGAAGACGCGCTCGTCGGCCGCCGGGGTGCGCTCGAGCATCGCGTCGTAGAGCGCGAAGAGGTCCTCCCAGCGCTCGGCCGCGTTGTAGGCGAGCTTCAGGCGCTCGAAGCCCCAGAGCGAGCCAGGCACGAGCTCCACGAGCCGGCGGAGCAGCGCGAGGGCGGCCTCGGGCGCGTCGAACCACTCCTCGTGGTGCTCGACGCCGCGCCGGCCGATCTCCTCGATGACGTCGGGCGGGAGCGCCTCGCCAGCGCCCGCGCCGTCGAGCGCCGCGGCGTACGCGGCGGCGACGCGCTCGGGCTGCTTCGCCCGGCGCCCGAGGTCCTCGATCCGCTCCCAGAGGGCGAGCTCGCCCGGCAGCTCGGCGACCGCGCGCAGCGCGACCTCGAGGCCGCGATCGACGTCCTGGTCGTGGAGCTCGAGCAGGCGCTCGAACCAGCCGCGGCGGACGGCGGCGCGCTGCTCGGCCGCGAGCCT
>NZ_JEMA01000964.1 GCF_001589285.1 Sorangium cellulosum
CCGGCGCGGCGACGGCCCGGCGCAGGGCCGCGAGCAGCTCGGGGACGCTCGCGTACCGGTCGGCCGGGTCCTTGGCGAGGCAGCGGCGCACAACGGCGTCGAACGCGGCCGACACCGGCGCGCGCTCGCTCGGGCTGGGCGGCGGCGCGCGCAGGTGCATCTCCTCGGTCTCGACCGCGTTCGCGCCCTGGAACGGCAGCACGGCCGTCACGAGCTGGTAGGCGAGCAGGCCGACAGCATAGATGTCCGTGCGCGCGTCCACCGCGCCGCCGAGGATCTGCTCCGGCGCCATCGTCAGCGGCGTGCCGACGATCANCGTCAGCGGCGTGCCGACGATCAGGCCGCTGCTCTTTTCCACGCGCCCGCCGCCGCGCCCGCCGCCGCGCGCGCCGTACGCCGGCGCGTGGAGGAGCTTGGCGATGCCGAAATCGACGAGCGTGACGCGCCGCCCCCCGCCCCCGCCGCCGGCGGGGCGGATCATGACGTTCTGGGCCTTCACGTCGCGGTGCACGACGCCGATCGCGTGCGCGGCAGCGAGCGCGCCGCCGACCTCCTCGAGCAGCGCGGCCGCCTCGGCGGGCGAGAGGGCGCCCCGCGCGCGCAGCTCGGCCGCGAGGGTCCGGCCCTCGACCCACTCCATCGCGATGTAGGGCCGGCCGTCGTCGAGCGCGCCGACGCCGCGGACCTCGACGATCGCCGGGTGCCTGAGCCGCGCGAGCACCTCCGCCTCCTGGTGGAAGCGCCGGAGCATCGCCGGCAGGAGCGACAGCTCGCGGCGGAGCACCTTCAGCGCGACCGCCGCGCCGCCCCCGATCGGCCAGGCGCGGTGCACGACGCCGAAGCCCCCCCCGAGGCGCACCTCGTCGAGCCGGTACCCGCCGACCACCGCGCCGGCGGGGAGCGCGTCGGCGGCTGTCGTCTGCAGCTCCTGCGCGCGACCCGAGATGACGGCGGTCGCTTCGGGGTCAGGGGCGATCTCGGCAGGCGGCAGCATGGCGACCTACCCGAGTATACTCGCGCCCCATGCGGTGCTCCGAGTGCCATCGCCGCCTCCCCGAGCGGCCCGGCGCCGCGTGCCCGGAACACCCGCGCGCGGCGCCGCCGGCGCGCGGGGCCGCGGAGATGGTCGATCCTGAGCCGGCCCCGCACATCCCCGGATTCCGCGTCGAACAGATGCTCGGCCAGGGCGGGTTCGCGCGCGTCTACGCGGCGACGCGCGAGGGCGACGGCCGCGCCGTGGCGCTCAAGGTGGCGCGGCGGCAGGACGACGGCCGGATCGCGCGCGAGGCAGCGGCGCTCGCCCGCCTCGCGCCCCCGCGGGTGCCCGCGCTGCTCGGCAGCGGCCGGGCCGCCGATCT
>NZ_JEMA01000965.1 GCF_001589285.1 Sorangium cellulosum
GGCGCAGGAGCTCGTCCTCCGAGGCCTCCCCGAGCGCCTTCACCGCCGCGAGCTGCGGGCGGCCCGCCGTGAGCGTGCCCGTCTTGTCGACGAGGACGGTATCGACGCGGCTCNGTGCCCGTCTTGTCGACGAGGACGGTATCGACGCGGCTCGCGGCCTCGAGCGCCGCGCCGCCCTTCACCAGCACGCCGAGCTCGGCGCCGCGCGCCGGTGCCCACGGCCGTCGTGCTGTTCTGCCATAGATTCCGGTTGACGCATAATCCTACTATCAGAAGGATGGGCCGCATCGCTACGTTGTCCGGGGGTTGCGGAGGGGGCAATGAGACGGTGAGAACACTGGCCCGGCGGATCCCATCAGCGGCGCTGGCCGCTCTCGTGCTTGTTCCGACGCAGGTAGAAGCGTACGAGCTGAGCGCGGGTGTGGGCCTCGGGTGGCTCCAGGCCGGTACCGTTCCGCGCCTCGCGGTGGGGCCGCACGCGGGCATTTCGTGGCCCGTCCAGCGAGACATCCTGTTCACGGTTCACGACCTGTGCACGATCCTACCTCCGACCCAGGAGGATGGGCTCGGGGTCTACAACCAGACCTCGGTTGACATCGGGTACGCGTGGGAGGACGGCAACGTCAGCGCGGGGCCATCGGTCGCGTTCTACGTCTTACCGGCGTGCGGCATCACCTTGTGCGGCCGCGTCGGTGGCTTGGCCGTGGGCGGCCACGCGCAGACCAACGCGTACGTTGCTGGACCGCTGGGGGTGTCGGTGAGCGTCAACGTGGATTGGGTCGGTCGGGGCAGTCTCGTGCTTCCGGGTTACGTGTCCGTCGTCGTTGTTGCTGGGCCTGTGTTTCGATGGAGTGCTAAATGAACGTGAGAACAGTCCTGTTATTGGTCGNGCCTGTGTTTCGATGGAGTGCTAAATGAACGTGAGAACAGTCCTGTTATTGGTCGTGGTCATA
>NZ_JEMA01000966.1 GCF_001589285.1 Sorangium cellulosum
GGCCGGATCAGCGCGGAGCCGCCGGAGCGCCGGAGGCGGGGCAGAGCGCGCGCGGGACAGCGGCTCCGGGAGCCCACGGGCCCGCGCGCGCGGAGCGGCCGCTCTCCGCCGCCGAGAAGATCCTGGCGCGGCGCCGCGGGCGCCTGTGACATGGCCTGTCGGCCACCGCGACGCGGATCATGAGCGCGCTCGACGGTGCGTGGGAAACGGTGGTATCCGCGAGGCGCCGTCGATCCGCGCCGCGCGAGCTCATCTCCGGTTCATGAGAGAGAGGGAACCACAGAGGCACAGAGGGCACAGAGGGCACAGAGGGAGAGAGAGAGAAAAATCTCTTCCCCTCTCCTTCTCTCTTCCTCTGTGCCCTCTGTGCCTCTGTGGTTCAAATTCTTCTCATCATGCCCCCAGGAACGAGCCTGGCACTCGGCAAGCTGCCGATGTCCACGGTCGAGCGCCCGTCGGCGTGAGCGGCGCGCGTGGCCAGCGAGGGCCGTCGTCGACGGGCCTCGCTGGCCAGGGAGCGCTGCCGATCACAGCGGGACTTCGATCACGTCCTCGCAGGTGAACTCGACGCTCAGCGACGCCGCGGGGTCGGCTTGCACCGTGGAGCACGCGCTGGCGCAGAGCTCGATCGACGTCGGATTCCCGGGGTCGTCGTAGCGCCATGCGCTCTCGGCCGCGCAGTCCTGATCATACAGGAGGTTCGTCGGGGTGTTGCTCGCGCCGGTCGTGTACGTCACGTTGACCTTCTGCTTGTCGAACGTCCTGCCATCGGGCGCCGGCGGGATCGCGATCGTGCACGTGATCGCGGTCCCGCGGATCTGGTCGATGGCCGCCTTGAACGTGGCCGTGGTCTCCGCCGGGTCGCCGGTGTCGATGATGAACGCCTCGCCCGTGCCGCCCGCCTTGGCGATGTCCTGCAGGTTCTCGACGTTCTCCGGCGCGCCCCGCACCGGCGGGTTCGCGACGCCGACCACGTAGGTCGCGATGCCGTTCTGGCGCGCCGCCTGGACATGCTCCACGACCGCCTCGATCGAGTCCGACCCCTCGCAGAGCTGCGGGTAGCCGTCGGTCACGAGCACGACCGCGTATTTGCCGGGGCTCTGCTGCCGCTCTTCCTGGATGAAATCGACCGTGCCTTCCACCACGAACGCCGTCGGCGTGCCCATGCGCCAGTCGTCTTCTCTCTGGGGCGTGACGTCATCGATCGCCTCGCCGAACGCCTGCGAGGGCAGCGACGTCATCGGGACATCCGGGTTCTCGTACGTGCCGGCCCTGCACATCCGCCGCCGATCGGGGCCGGGGAAGAACGTGAGCGACGCCATGAGCCCGGTGGACTCGGGATCCGAGAAGAACTGCTTCGTGGCGGCGACGACGGGATCCCACTTGAGCGCCTTGTCGTGCCACGCCTCGTTGTTCGCGCCCATGCTGCCCGACACGTCGAACGCAAAGGCGAGATACACCTGCTGAAGACCGGTCTGGGCAGNAAAGGCGAGATACACCTGCTGAAGACCGGTCTGGGCAGACTGGGCGGCGCACGCCTGTCCTGCGCCCGTCGAGCCGACAGCGCCGCTGCTGCCTGCGCCGGAATTCCCGCCCGGGCCAGCGCCGGCGCCCACCCCGAAGTCGCCGGTGCCCGCCGAGCCGCCGCTCTGCGAGCTACCGCCGCCCGAGCTGCCGCCGCCGTCACTGCTGTTCGAGGCGCCTCCGCACGCCGCGCCGGCCAGAGCCACCATCGACAAAGCAACGGTCATCGTAAGCAATCGCATGGTCCAACTCCTCTTAAGCACGTGCCAGCGCCGTCGACGGCGCTGTAGCAACTAGAAGCGAGGAGGCCTCCGGAGACGGCACCCTGCCGGACCACATCCTGAAACTCCGGGACCAGTGTGGAGTATAACCGAGAACGCTGCACTGTGCGCGACAACTGTATGAAAAAGAGAACACGTGGCATCGCGACGATCACAGCGCAAGAGTTTCATGCGCATGCAACGAGTCTGTGTGCTCGTGTGATCGATGGTCTCACACGCTGGGGTGATGAGAGCTCTGCGCGCATTCCGTGAGCGTGAGGCGCGCCGCGGTGTTGCAAATCCGGAGGCGATCCGAAGGGTGGAAGGCCTGTTGTCGGTGCTACGCGAGCGCTCCCCCGGCGTGCGCCTGCGCCCCCGGGTGCCCGGGCGGCAGCCCGAGGCGCTGCCGCACCTGCGCGATGCCGACGCCGACGCCCCCCGCGGCGAGCGCGAGCGGCCACGGGCGCCCGGTCTTCTGCCCGATGAACGCGCGCACCCGCCCCACGTCCTCGAGGATCGGCGTCAGCTGAGCCGGGTCGGCGAAGTTGTTCGCGAACGCATTCGCGAGCGCCTGTTGCCTGCTCGTGTTGTCTGCCCGCCCATCGCTGCCGTATTGCGCGAAGAGGAGGTGAAACACCCCGGCCGAGGCCGCGAGGAGGAGGTTGTTGAACCTGTCCGTGGGCGCGCCGTGGCGGGCATAGAAGCGATCGAAGGTGCGCGTCATCCATCCGGCGTCGAAGGGGCGATCGCCGTGCTGCGCGACGCACTCGACCAGGTTGCGGGCCATCTTGTTGCCGCTGTTGGCGCCCTGGCCGCCGATCGGATCGAGCGAGAGCGCCGTGTCGCCCAGCGGCGTCACGATCCGGCCGGAGGGCAGCCGCCCGACGGGCTTGCGCACCGCCGGGACGACCCGCCCCACCTGCCATCCGTGCCTGTCCGACAGCTCGGCTGAGCTGAACCATTCATGGTCCCAGGGGATGAGCTCCTTCACCAGCCGCCTCGTGATCGCGACCGCCTCCTCCCCCGTCTTGACGCCCTGGAACCGGTCCAGCGGCCCTCCGGGGATCGCCTCGATGATACAGTTCCAGCTCGGTCCAACGTCCTTGTGGTGGTAGGGCACCCAGAACGCCTCCCCGACGCCCGCGAACAGGTTGAACTTGACCGGGAGCAGCGGGACGCCGTCGAACCCGAGCTTCGGGCCGGTCACGCAGATCATGGCGAGGTTGCGCTGCGCCTCGGTGTGGACGCTGCGCGCCGGGTCGCGCTCGAACAGGTTGCACAGGTCGCCTCGCCCTGCAGCGACGATGGTGAGGTCGTTCTCCGCCGCGATCTGGTCGAGCCGCGCCACGGAGACGGGCTCGATGACGATCTTGCCGCCGCGCGCCTCGAGCTCGAGCATCCACCGGTGGCTCTGGAGCCGGAGATCGATCGCCATGAACGGGCGCTCCAGTCGGCCCGCCAGCGTGAGGAGACGGTTGCCCGGGGCGGCGCACGCGGTGAGCTGAGCGCCCTCGCCCCTGGGCGCGGCGTCCTCCCAGAAGGCGAGGCCGAGCTCGCGCTCGAACGCGAGGGCCATGTCGAACCGCGCGGCGGTGCCGGTCGGCTTCGACTCGTTCAGCCATTGCTCTGGCGTGCGATCCGAGTAGAGCGTCACGTCATGGCCGGCCTTCACCAGGCCGTGCGCCGCGAGCAGGCCAGCCTGTCCGGACCCCACGATAGCTATCTTCCGCATAGGACACCCCCAGGTTGCGTTCGTCCGCGTTCGCCTCACGACGACGCGCGCCGAGCCGTCCACGTCGGTTCGTCGTCCGGCACGCCAGACGCATCGCGCGCATGGAAAGCCCAGTCGAATCGCACCCTATCACCAGAGCCAGGCCGTCAGGAAGCATCCCGCAGCGCCCCGAGTCCCCCGCTGCCCGTCTGAACCGCGCCTCCCGCGCTCTCCGTCGCCGCTCGCTGCCCCCTGGTTGCGAGGCGCGGCGCCTTGGAGTAGCGTCCGCGCCGCCGCGGGGCCCGGGCGACGTCGCTCGCCCAGCTCCAGCGGACGAGCCGGGCTTCTGGTGCGCGCCCCGGCTCGCGCGGCCCCCACCGCGCACGGGAGACGAGAATGGCCCGAGGCTCGACAACCACGCGCAGCGAATCGGACGCTGCCGAATCGCTCATCGGCCGGGGCGCCCGCATCCGCGGGCGGGTCCACGGCGACGGCTCGCTCCGGGTCGAGGGGAGCGTCGAGGGGGACATCCGCCTGGCCGGCGACCTCGAGATCGAGGACGGCGCGTCGGTCACCGGGGACGTCGAGGCGAGCTCGCTCGTCGTCGCCGGGCAGCTCACGGGAGACGTGGCGTCGCGCGGCCCCGTCACCATCCGGGCGACCGCGCAGTACGCCGGAAACGTGGGGGGCAGCGAGGTGATCCTCGAGGAGGGCGCGGCGTTCGCCGGTCGCATCGAGGCGGAGTTCGACCTCCCGGCCGAGCTCTCGGAGCGGGCCGGCGGGCGCGGTCAGGGCACCCGGCAAGCGGCGGGGCGGTAGCGCGCGTCGGGCGGCAGCGCGCGTTGACGGATGAAGCATCGCGCCCCGAGGGCGCGACGAGGAGCACGAACGTGGCGGGTACGATCATCGGAAACGGGCTCACGATCGAGGGCGAGATCACCTCCGACGAGGAGGTGATCGTCGCCGGGACGGTGCGCGGGCGGCTCACCGTCGAGGGGCCTCTGACCATCGACGCTGGGGCGCTGGTCGAAGCGGACATCGGGGCGGCGTCGCTCCAGGTGGGCGGCAACGTGACCGGCAACGTCACGGCGGCCGACCGCGTGGACCTCCTCGCGGGCGGTCGCCTCGTCGGCGACGTGAAGGCGTCGCGGCTCACCATCGCGGACGGAGCCTCGTTCAAGGGCAACGTCGACATGGACGTGTAGCCGATGACCTCCCAGTCCTCGATCGGGCCGACCACGGCCATCCGCGGCAACGTGCAGGGCGACGGGGATCTCGAGATCCTCGGGCGCGTCGAGGGGAGCGTCGTCATGACCGGCGACGTGACCATCGGCGAAGGCGCGCTCATCCAGAGCGACGTGCGCGGGCGGCGCGTCGTCGTCCGCGGCGCTGTCGCCGGCAACATCTCCGGGGAAGAGGCCGTGATCCTCGAGCCCGGCGCGCGCGTCGTCGGCGACCTCGGCGCGCCGCAGATCGGCATCCACGCGGGCGCGCTGGTGCGCGGCAACGTCACCACCGGCGCGCCGCTCGCCGCGCAGGCGGCCCCG
>NZ_JEMA01000967.1 GCF_001589285.1 Sorangium cellulosum
CCCCACCCCGCCGGCCGCGCCGCCCCCCGCCCCGCCGGCCGCGGGGCGCGCCTTCACCTGGTCCACGCCGCCTCCCGAGCCACCGCCCCCCGGGGCGTCCGCCGGGCCGCCGAAGCCCCCCGCGAAGCTCGACGTGAAGGCCCTGCTGTACGGCACCGGCAAGAGGCGGAGCTGACCCACCGATGCGCGCGAGGACCGGGAATGGACCACAGCAGAGCAGGAGCCCCTCGCGGATGCGGAGGTTGACCCCGCGCCCTCGGCTCCAACCCACACCGCCGCCTGCGCGGCGCTTGTACCGGATCGGCCCTCCGGGCCCGACCTGCAGTGGAGCGGAGGACGAGCGATGACGGAAGCCTCGGGGACGCTGAGCGTTCGCATCGAGTCGGAGCGGGGGTCGTGGGACAACGTCCAGGTCCGCGAGCTCTCCGGGCGAGAGGCGATCTCGCAGCTCTTCTCGTTCGATATCGACATCGTGATCGACGAGGGCCACGAGCTCCCGGCCGACGCCGCGCCCGGCGCCGAGGTCAGCCTCGTCTTCGAGTCCGACGGCGAGGAGATCCGCCGCGTCTCGGGCATGCTCGGCCCCATCCGGGACCGCCTCGATCCGCTGGCCGAGCGCTCCACCTGTCGCCTGCGCCTCGTGCCGCGCGCGTTCCGGCTCACCCTCGTCGAGACGCAGGAGATCTTCATGGACCGCAGCGTTCCGGACATCCTCCGGAGCAAGCTCGAGCGGCACGGCCTCGGCACGGAGGACATCGAGCTGCGGCTGCTCGAGAGCTACCCGGAGCGCGAGTTCGTCGTGCAGTACGGCGAGAGCGACCTCGCGTTCATCAGCCGCCTGGCCGAGCACGTCGGGATCAGCTTCTTCTTCGAGCACGAGGACGGCCGCGACAGGCTTGTCTTCACCGACCATCCGTCCGGCTTCCGCCCCGCCGCGGGCGCGGCGACGGTGCCTTTCCGCGCCCGCGGCGAGGCCGCGGGCGTCTTCGCCCTCGAGGTGACGACCGATCTGGTGCCCACCAACTACGTCGTGCAGGACTACAACTACCGCGCTCCGCAGCTCGACCTGACGGCCTACACCGGCCTGGAGTCGGGCGACGGCGGCGGCGTCGTCGAGTACGGCAGCCACGTCAAGACGCCCGAGGAGGCCCGGAGGCTCGCGCAGATCCGGGCCGAGGAGCGGCTCTCGCGGCAACGCGTGTACGAGGGCAAGGCTAGCCGCGCGGCGCTGTCCGCCGGGCGGCGCGTGACGCTGATCGAACACCCGCGCCTCCCGGGCCCCGAGGAGCTGCTCCTCGTCGAGGTGGAGCACGAGGCGCGCTTCCCCGTGTTCAAGGACACCGGCGAGCAGAGCCCCTATTACAGGAACGCCTTCCGCGCGATCCCGGCCCACGTCGCCTACCGGCCGCCGCGCCGGACGCCGAGGCCGCGCATCTCCGGCGTGGTGACCGGGATCGTGCAGCCGGGGCCCGGGGGGAAGACGAACGGGATCGCGCAGCTCGACGCCGAGGGGCGCTACACGGTCCAGCTCCATTTCGACACGGCGCAGCCGGGCGAGCAGAAGGCCTCGCGCCCGGTCCGGATGGCGCAGCCCTTCAGCGGCATGGGGCACGGGATGCACTTCCCCCTGCGCCCGGGCACCGAGGTCCTCGTGGGGTTCGCCAACGGCGACCCGGATCGCCCGGTGATCCTCGGGGCCATGTTCCACCCGCTCGCGCCCTCGCCCGTGGCGGCGCGCAACGCCAACCAGAGCCGCATCGCCATGGCCTCGGGCGCCATGCTCGAGATCTCGGAGAAGCAATGACGAAGCCCACGACGGTCGGGATCCACTTCCGCTCCGAGGCCGCCCCGGCCGGGGGGTTCACCGTGCTGGGGCTCCGCGGCGAGGAGGCGCTGTCGCGCCCGTACCGCTTCGAGATCGATCTGGCGTCGCCCGATCCCGCGCTGCCGCTCGACGACATCGCCGGCGCTGCCGGCGAGCTCGACCTCGCCGGCCGCGCGATCCCGGGGGTCGTTGTCGAGGTGGAGCAAGGCGGCGCGCTCGGCGCCGGCCGGTACGCCTACCGGGTCGCGCTCGTGCCGCGCCTCGCGCTGCTCGGCCTCGCGCGGCAGACGCGGATCTACCAGCGGCTCAGCGTGCCCGACCTGGTGGAGGCGGTGATCGCCGAGAGCGGCCTCGCGATCGAGGTGGAGCGGCGGATCGAGGGGGCGTACCCGCCGCGCGAGCACGCCGTGCAGTACCAGGAGAGCGCGCTCGACTTCGTCTCGCGGCAGCTCGAGCAGGCGGGCATCAGCTACTTCATCGAGCCGCGGGGCGGGGCGGAGCGGCTCGTCCTCTGCGACCACCCGGGCGGCTTCCGGGGCGCGGTCGAGGCCTCCATGGGCGAGGGGGAGGCCGCCCAGGTGCGCGCGCTGCGCTGCCGGCGCCGGCTGTCGCCGCGCGCTGTCGTGCTGCTCGACTACAACGAGCGCACGCCGGAGGTGCCGCTCCAGGCCGAGGCCGAGGTCGACGGCCGCGGCTTCGGGCTGCTCATCGACGAGGGCGGCCCGTTCGCGACGCCCGAGGAGGGCGCCGCGCTCGCCGCTGCGCGCGCCGAGGAGCTGCGCTGCCGGGCGGCCGTGTACGACGGCGCGATCGGCGCGCCGCTCGCCGCGGGCGCGCGCCTCGGGCTCTCCGGCCACTTCCGGGCCGACTGGAACCGCGATTACCTGGTGACGCGCGCCGTGCACCGCGCAGAGGCGGGCGACGGGCCGCGCTACGCCTGCGAGTTCGAGGCCATCCCGGCCTCGACGCGCTATCGCCCGCCGCGCGCCACGCCGAGGCCGCGCCTCGAGGGCGCGATGGTCGCGCACGTCGACGCGCGCGGCCCGGAGGGCACCGCGGCGGTCGACGCCGAGGGCCGCTACCGCGTTGTGATGCCGTTCGACCTGAGCGGCGCGGCCGAGGCGCAGGCCTCGGTGCCGATGCGCCTGGCGACGCCCTACGGCGGCGCCGACGAGGGCATGCACTTCACGCTGCGCAAGGGCGCCGAGGTGCTGTGGACCGGCGTCGGCGGCGACCCCGAGCGGCCGGTGATCACCGGGGTCGTGCCCAACGCGAAGAGCCGCGTGGTGACGAGCGCGGACGAGGGGCGCGGCCGCATCCGGATGCCGAACGGGGCCATGGTCGAGATGGGCGGCGGCTCCGGGCGCCCGCGCGCCCGAGGCGCCGACGGCGCGCCGGCCTCGCGGGCCGGCGCCGACGGCGCGCTGCCGCTGGAGCAGCAGCTCGGCCAGGACGACATCACGACGACAGCGAGCGCCGCGGAGGACTGGATCCGCATCGCGGTCCCGCACAGTGACGGGAAGTACAGCTACCTGCGGTACGGCGAGCGCGCGACAGCGTCGGCCGGCACGTTCACCGAGTCCGCGCGGCTCGATCCGGCGGACGGGTTCGGCGACGGCGGCTGGACGTGGTCGAGCCTCGATACCGGCTACGACATCAGCTCCGCGGACCGCGACAAGGGGAGCGCCGCGCACTTCGGCTGGGCCGCGAGCGACGGGATCTACGATCACACGGACGGCAACCGCACGGTCGTGACCCAGGGCGATCACCAGTCGGTCACCGTGGGCAACCGCACCGACGTCGTCCTCGGGAACTACCGGCTCGTGATCCCCAGCCGGACGTTCGGCATGTACGACGCCGACTTCTACTCGATGACGTTCAGCAACGACTGGCAGGGCTGGCGCAAGACCCAGCGCAGCCACGTCTCGTCGGTCAACCTCACGTACGGCGACAACTCGAGCTTCTTCACAGGCATCAACTTCGGGATGAGCCTCGGCGGGAGCTACAACATCGCGGCGGGCGTGAACGGCAACGTCTTCCTCGGGCTCAACACAGGGATCACGGCCGGGATGACGTGCAACATCGCGTACGGGCCGGTGCTCGAGTTCGGCAGCACGAAGAAGCTCACCACGGCCGACGAGCAGGACATCAAGGCGCGCTCCAAGGTGCACCTGCGCGTGCGGACCACCGACAAGCCGGCGATCGAGGCCGCGAAGCCGTGGGTGGCCGCTGTCGCGGCGGGCGCCGCGGGCGCGGTGTTCGGCGCGGGCGGCGCGGCCGCGGGCAAGGACGACCTCGACAAGGGCGGCGGGCTCACGGGGATGACGTGGGGCATCGCGACGCTCGGGGCGCTCGTCGGGTCGTACCTGGTCCACAAGCTCGCGCACGCGAACCCGGTGAACGACGCCGAGCTGATCATCGAGCCGACCCAGATCCTGCTGCGCTGCGGCGGGGCGGCCGGCGCAACGATCAAGATCGAGCCCGCCGCGATCGAGCTCGCCTGCGGCACCAGCAGCCTCAAGCTCGACGCGACCGGCGTCGTGGCCAAGTCGGGGACCGCCGTCCTGGAGCTGAGCGCCCCGAGCGCGATCTCCACCCTGAAGTTCGGCGGCAACCAGGTAACGGTCGACGCCGCGGGAGCCCTGATCCGGGGGCAGCAGCTGCAGTTCTTCTGAGGAGCGCGCGCGGCGCGCGAGCGTGCGCAGCCCCGCGCCGGTCGAGAGCTGTCATGAAGATCGTCAACCCCACCCCCACGACGTTCGCCGCCATCTCCTGGCAGCTCCGGCCCCCGCAGTGGGCCCTGTGCCTCATCGCGAAGGGCACCTACCGCCTCTCGCCCGGCGAGCCGGCGATCCCGGCGGACGCCCCGGAGCTGCCGCTCGGCGACGTGTACGACGAGGACGACCCGCGCCGGGCCCTCCTCCGCGCGTCCGATTTCGCCCCCTTCAAGCCGAAGGCGGACCTCCTGCTGTCGGGGAAGGCGCACGCGCCCGGCCGCCGGCCCGTCACGTCGATGCCGGTCAGCTTCGCCGTCGGCAAGACCTCGCTCGCGCTGCTGGTGACCGGCGACCGCCACTGGACCGACCCGGCCGCAGGCAAGCGCTCCGATCCGCAGCCGTTCGTCGAGATGCCGCTCGGCTTCGATCGCGCCTTCGGGGGCCCTGGCTTCGCGGCCAACCCCGTCGGCCGCGGCGTCTTCGACCCGGCCGAGCGCGACCCACGGCGGCGGCCGCTGCCGAACGTCGAGGATCCGCGCGCGCCTGTCGACTCGCCCGCGGCGAGGCCGCCGCCCGCGGGCTTCGGGCCGCTCTCGGCCGCGTGGGCGACGCGCGCGAGCAAGCTCGGCACCTACGACGCGCGCTGGCTGAAGCAGCGCTGGCCGTTCTTCCCCGAGGACTTCGACTGGAGCCACTTCAACGCGGCCGCGCCGGCGCTCCAGGCCGAGTACCTGCGCGGCGACGAGGAGATCGTCTGCCTCAACCTGCACCGCGAGCGGCGCGAGTACCGCGCGCGGCTGCCGGGCGTCCGGATCCGCTGCTTCCTCGACGAGCTCGCGGGCGGCGCGGACCGCTTCCGCGAGGTGCAGATGAACCTCGACACGGTCCACGTCGACCTGGAGGCGGGCTCGCTGTCCCTCGTGTGGCGCGGCCACGCGCCCGTGTCCGCCGAGGACCACCCCGAGGTGCTGCACGTGCTCCTCGCGAGCGAGCCGCTCGGCGAGGGCCGCGTCGCCGCCGCGCGCTACCGCGAGCGGCTCGCGCTCGCCCTGCTGNTCGCCGCCGCGCGCTACCGCGAGCGGCTCGCGCTCGCCCTGCTGGAGG
>NZ_JEMA01000968.1 GCF_001589285.1 Sorangium cellulosum
CGGCCGAGAGCCGGAGCGCGGCTGGGGCCGCGACCAGGACCGTGGCTTCGGTCAGGGGTTCGTTCGCGACGTGCGCGACGCGGGCCGCTCTGCGATGCAGAGCGTCAGCGGCGCGCTGAGCAGCGCCGGTGACCGCGTGCGCAGCGCGCTCGGCCGTGGACCCAAGGGCTACAGGCGCTCCGACAGCCGCATCCTCGAGGACATCTGTGAGATGCTCGCGGATCGCGACGACATCGATGCCGGCGAGGTGACCGTGCGCGTGCAGGACTGCGAGGTCACGCTCGAGGGCACGGTGAACGAGCGCCACCACAAGCGCATCATCGAGCAGATCGCCGAGAGCGCGCGCGGCGTCGAGGACGTCCACAACCAGATCCGCGTCCAGCGTCCTGGCGCGACGACGACCGCCGCCCCGGCGATCGGCACGATGGGCACGGGCACGGCGTCCACGGCCGGCACCACCGGCGCGCAGCAGACAACGCCTCGCGGGATGGCGAACGACGTGGCGCGCCGCTGAACCTGCAAATCGACGCGGTTCGCGCCCCTCGACCTCGTGCGGGCCGCGAACGTGCGATCCGTTGTCGCGATGCGACACGATGTCGCAGCGCGGAGCGTATCGCAGGTGCCCTCGCGGTAACGCTTGTCGGATCGGCCGTCGCGCGCCCCCCCGACGCGCCGGATCAGCTTGCGCGACGCCGCTCGATATGTTTTGAGTTCAAAGTAATCGAGCAGCTGCGCCTGTCCGCGGTGAGCCGCGGGCCAGCGTCGCGCTTTCGTGTCCGACGCCTCGCGGCCTCGCGGCGCGCGGCTCTCCTGTGGCAGGTCGCTGAGCGCCTGGCGGAGGGGGTCGCGCCCCGCGCGGCGAGCGACGCCCGGGCCACCGCAGAGGAGGGGAGTTCCATGGCTCGACTGCTCATCGTCTCCAACCGTCTCCCGATCAGCGTCCGCGTCGACCGCGGCGCGCTGTGCCTGACGCGCTCCTCGGGGGGCCTCGCCGCCGCGATGCGCGGCCCTCACGAGCGCATGTGCGCTGTCTGGATCGGCTGGCCGGGGAGCGTCGCGGGCCTCACGCCGGAGCAGCGGCAGGACGCCGACGCGGCGCTCGCCGGGATCCGCGCCGTGCCCGTGCACCTCGGCGCCACGGAGCAGCACCGCTTCTACGACGGCTTCTCGAACGGCGTGCTGTGGCCCCTGTTCCACTACCTGCTCGACAAGGTGAACCTGGACGCGGAGCTCGACTGGGAGGCCTACCAGCGCGTCAACGAGCGCTTCGCCGACGCCGTCGCCGAGCAGTACGCGCCGGGCGACATGATCTGGGTGCACGACTACCAGCTCATGCTCCTCCCGGCGCTGCTCCGGCGGCGCCTCCCGGGGGCGCAGATCGGCTTCTTCCTCCACGTCCCGTTCCCGTCCGCCGAGGTGTTCCGCATCCTCCCGTGGCGGGAGCAGATCGTGCGGGGCCTGCTCGGCGCCGACCTGCTCGGCTTCCACACGGCCGGCTACCGGAAGAACTTCGCCGCCTCGGCGGCGCACGTGCTCGACCTGGACCCGGACGAGGCGGCGATCGAGCACGACGGGCGCAGGGTCGCGCTCGGGGTCCACCCGATCAGCGTCGACGCCGCCGAGGTCGCGCGGATCGCGGCCCACCCCGCCGTCCGCGAGGAGGCGGCGCGGATCCGCGCGGAGGCGCGCGGCCGCAAGATCGTGCTCGGCATCGACCGCCTCGACTACACGAAGGGGATCCCGCGCCGCCTGCTCGCGATCGAGCGGTTCCTCGAGCGCGAGCCGGAGCTGCGCGACAACGTCCGCTTCATCCAGCTCGCCGTCCCCACGCGGGAGATGGCCGGCGCGTACGCCGACTTCCGGCGGATCGTCCACGAGATGGTCGGCCGCATCAACGGGCAGCACGGCACGACCCAGGCGACGCCGATCCACTACATCCACCGCTCCCTGCCGCTCGATCAGGTGGTCGCCCTCTACGTCGCGGCCGACGTCATGCTGGTCACCCCGCTCCGCGACGGCATGAACCTCGTCGCGAAGGAGTACGTCGCCGCGCGCGTCGACGACGACGGCGCGCTGATCCTCAGCGAGTTCGCCGGCGCCGCGTCCGAGCTCGCGGAGGCGATCGCCGTCAACCCGTACGACATCGGCTCTGTCGCCGCGGCCGTGAAGCGCGCGCTCACCATGCCGGCCGCCGAGCAGCGGACGCGGATGGCGGCGCTGCGCCGCCGCGTCGACACGAGCGACGTCCACGCCTGGGCGCAGTCGTTCCTGGACGACCTCGACCGCGCCGCCGCGCCGGCGTCGGAGGCGGCCGGCGCTGTGAGCGCGCGCCGGGAGATGCCCGAGAGCGTTGTCGAGCGCGTCCGGCAGGCGCCGCAGCGCGTCTGGATCCTCGACTACGACGGCACGCTCGTCCCGTTCGCCCCGATGCCCGACCTGGCGGCGCCCNTTCGCCCCGATGCCCGACCTGGCGGCGCCCGACGAGGAGCTCCTCGCGCTGCTCCGGGCGCTCTCCGAGCGCGACCGCGTCCACGTCGTGAGCGGCCGCCGGCGCGCCGACATCGAGCGCTGGTTCGGCGCGCTGCCGCTGCACCTGCACGCCGAGCACGGCTTCTGGTCGCGCCCCGTGGCGTGCGACGACTGGGTCCCGCTGGCGTCGGACGCCGCCGCGTGGAAGGGCGAGGTCCGGGACTTGCTGGAGGACTTCACCCGGCGCACCCCGGGCAGCTTCATCGAGGAGAAGACGGTGACCCTCGCGTGGCACTACCGCACGGTCGAGCCCGAGCTCGCCGGCGAGCACGTGCGCGCGCTGCGGGCGCGCCTCGCGGAGCGCGTCGCCGCGGACGCCCTCGAGCTCCTCGGCGGCGCGAAGGTCCTGGAGATCCGGCCGCGCGGCGTCCACAAGGGCCGGGTCGTGCCGCTCATCCTGGACGACGTCCCCGCGCGGGCGGAGGTGATCGCGATCGGCGACGATCGCACCGACGAGGACATCTTCGCGGCGCTCCCGCCGTCGGCGTGCACCATCCACGTCGGGAACAACAGCAGCCGCGCCGCGTACCGGCTGCCCGACGCGGGCGCGGTGCGCAACCTCCTGCGCTCGATCCAGGCCTGACGCCCCGGCCCGGCGCCGCCCGCGAGCGCCGCGCGCTCGCAGGGGAGGTCTCGGCCGGGAGCCGCGCTATAAGGCCCGCCATGAACCAGGATCGCGGCCTAGAGCCGCAGGCTGGCGGGCCGCCGGCGGCGCCCACCGGCGCGGCCTTGCAGGAGCGCATCGCGGCGGTGTTCGACATCACGCCCGAGGCCCGCGAGGCCATCGTCCAGGGCATGCTCGAGCGGAGCACCCGGGGCGCGGCCGGCTACTGGCTCCAGCTCCTGCTCGCGATGGGCATCGCCTCGCTCGGGCTCGTGCTCGGCAGCGGGGCGGTTGTCATCGGCGCGATGCTGATCTCGCCGCTCATGGGGCCGATCGTCGAGCTCGGGATGGGCCTCGCGATCGGCTCGCCCTTCCTCGCGCTGCGCTCGTTCACGCGCGTCGCCTTCAGCATCGTCGTGGTGGTGACGGGCGCCGCGCTCCTGACGCTGATGCTGCCGTTCCACGAGGTGACGGCGGAGATCGCCGCGCGCACGTCGCCGACGGCGCTCGACCTGCTGATCGCGATCTTCTGCGCGATCGCGGCGGCTTACACCACGGTGAGGCCCGGCTCGGACACGACCTCGACGGCCGCGGGGACGGCGATCGGCATCGCGCTCGTGCCGCCGCTGTGCGTGATCGGCTACGGGATCGGCACGCGGGTGAAGAGCATCGCGGGCGGCGCCGCGCTGCTCTTCACGGCGAACCTCTGCGCGATCCTCCTGTTCGCCATCCTCTGCTTCCTGCTCCTCGGCTACAGCGCCGTGAGCACCGCGGAGCTCGAGCACGCGGAGCTCGCGAAGCAGAAGCCGGGCGCGATCCGCCGCGTGGCGCGCGCGCTCCAGGTCTTCTTCGACTTGCGCCATGGCTGGATTTTTCGCGTGATGATGCCGCTCGCGCTCCTCGGCGCCGTGTATTTCCCGCTGCGGGAGGCGCTCGCGCGGGTGTCCTGGGAGGTGCGCGTGCGCGCGGCGATCCAGCGGATGCTGGACGCGTTGCCGCAGAGCACGGTGCGGTCGAGCCTCACCGTCGATCACGGCAGCGTCGCGGTGCGCCTTGTGACGCTGGGGCGCGCCGACGAGGCCGAGCGGATCGAGCGGGACCTGCGCGACAAGATCGCCGCTGTCGCGGGGATGACCCCGAAGGTCGACGTGATCGCGGTCCTTGACGCGAGCGCGTTCGATGAGGTGGCGGCGTCGGTGCGGGCGACGGCGGCGCCCATCGACGTGGTGCGCAAGGAGCCCGAGCTCGGGCTCCTCCGCCAGGAGCTCGCCGCGTCGCTCGCTGGCGCGTGGCCGCACGCGGCGGGGCCGCTCGTCGAATGGAGGCTGCGGTTCCCGGAGAACGAGCCGCTCGTCATGGAGGTCGTGCACGTCGGCCCCGCGCTCGGCGACGCGGCGGCCGATCTGCTCGGCCGCGCGCTCACGCGGGAGCTCGGCGCCGAGGTCGCGGTGCAGGACCGCGCCATCGCGCCCGAGCCGATCGTCGCCGAGCTTGCGGGCGGGTGGCCGTGGCTCCAGGAGGCGGGGCCCGCGCTCGCGTGGGTGGACGACGTGGAGTCGCTGTACGGCTGCGTCGAGGTGCCCCCGGTCCCCGGGGAGAAGGCGGGCGAGGGGATCGCGCCGGTCCTCGCGGCGCTCCGGTCGCTGCCGGCGCTCCGTACGGACCGGGTGCACGTGCGCGAGGGCGCGCGGTGGCGGGCGGTCGTCTCGGCCGCGCCGTGTGCGCCGCAGGAGCCGGCGCCGGCCGACGCCAGC
>NZ_JEMA01000969.1 GCF_001589285.1 Sorangium cellulosum
CCCCCCTCGCCGCCGCCCCTGCCCACGGAGTCCCTGTCACCGCTCCCCTCCTCGACGGGTCCGTGGCTATAATCCATCGAAGGTGAATCCAGGCGGTTGGTACCCCACGTCGCGAGCGCCCACCAACGATCGCGCTGGGGAGGGCGACCGTGCGTCACCGCCGCGCCGCGAGAGAGCCCGACCGACGCGCGGCGCCGCGTGCGGCGCTGCGGTCGCGGTGCTCCTTGTCGCGGCGCCCGGTCGCGCCGACGAGAGCCGGGCCGCCCGCCGGGCCGCCGCCGCGCGCGAGCAGGACCGCCCCTACACCATGGTCGAGATGAGCGGCGGCGTGATGACGCTCCCCGGCGCCGACGTCTGCCCCGTCTCGCTGTCCCCTGACACCTGCGAGCAGGGCGAGACGAGCGTCTCCTTCGGCATCCACAACCTCTACCGCTGGGGCGACATCGGCTTCGGCGCGGGCATCTTCTGGGCCGCGACGCTGAGCACCGAGGCAGCGCGCGGCGCGCCCGAGCTCGAGCGCGATCACGCGCGCCGCTACTTCATGCTCGACGGGGTGTTTCGCTACTACGGCATCCGCACGGAGACGTGGGAGTGGTGGGGGGGCGCGACGCTCGGCGGCGTCGTCGTCAACGACTCCTGGTCGGTCGAGGCCGACCGCGACCCGTACTCGGACACCGCCTACGTCGGGCCCAGGGCCGCGACGATCGGCACCGAGGGCGTCGCCGTGGGCCTCGCGATCGGCGGCGAGTGGACCTTCGCCGACAACTGGAGCTTCGGGAGCCACATCCGCTACTCGAGCTGGTTCCTCCCGGAGCAGCGCAAGGTCTCGCCCACCGGCGATCGCGCCTCCCTCTCCGAGCGCGTCGACATGTTCAACATCGGCGTCCTGATCGCCTACCGCGTCGCGCTCTGACGCCGCGCGCGCCGCGACGGACGCGCGCGACGCGACCGCCGCAGAGCGCGCGGATCGCGCGGGCAGGCAACGGCCGCCGCCAGCGCGCGGCGCCAGAGCGCGGCAGTTGACGCGACATCGCCAGGTCTGTACGCCTCCTCGGCCGTTCCCACCCAGCGAGGAGCCCCCGATGCCGCTGAATCTCTCGAAGGTCGGCCACACGACCCAGCCCAGCGCCTTCACCTTCACCTGGAAGACCCTGGCCACCTACGCGCTCGGCATCGGCGCCCGGCGCGACGAGCTCGAGTACCTCTACGAGGGCACGCCGGGCGGCATGAAGGTCTACCCGACGTTCGGCGTCATCCCGACCCAGGGCACTGTGTTCGAGGCGCTCGAGGTGGCAGGCGCCGAGCTGCCGCTCATCGTGCACGGCGGGCAGACGCTGCGGGTGCACCGCCCGCTACCGGCGAGCGGGACGCTGTTCACGACCGCCACCCTGTCGGGCATCTACGACCTCAAGAAGTTCGCGCAGGTGATCGTCGAGACGAAGACGACGCTCGAGGGCGAGCCGCTCTTCGACACGGTGTGGTCGATCATCGTGCGCGGCGTCGGCGGCTTCGGCGGGCCGCGCCCGCCGCACGCCGAGTCGGAGGCCCCCGTGCCGAAGAACCGCGAGCCCGACTGGGAGGTCGAGCAGGCGACCTCGCCCGAGCAGGCGCTGCTCTACCGGCTCTCGGGCGACGAGAACCCGCTCCACGCCGACCCCGAGGTCGCGGCGAAGGCGAGCTTCACCCAGGGGCCCATCCTGCACGGCCTCTGCACGTACGGCTTCGCGGCGCGCGCGATCATCCAGAAGGCGGCCGGCGGCGACGCGAGCAAGCTGCGGGCCTACGGCGCGCAGTTCCGCAAGCCTGTGTGGCCCGGTGACACGCTCGTCACGCGCGGCTACGCGCTGGAGGGCGGCAAGGTCGCGGTGGTCACGTCGGTCAAGGGGCGACCCGACCCGGTGCTCACGAGCGCCTGGGCGGAGATCGGCTGACGGCCGGCGCGGCCGCGTGCTAAGGCCCGAGGCCCGGATCAGGGAAGCGATATGAGCAAGAAGACCGAGAAGGACAGGGCCAGGGACGACGAGGACCTCGAGGACGAGGACGGGTCGACCGACGAGGACAACGACGACGGGGAGGAGGAGGCGAAGGCCACCGCGGTCCACGGCCGCGACGATGACGACGACGACGACGGCGTCGAGCCGGAGGATCCGTACTGGTGGACGCCGCACGCGGTGCTCAGCGCGCTCGTGCTGATCGGGCTCCTCGGCTTCTTCGGCATGTTCAACAAGACGCCGCTCTCTCGCCTCGCGGCCCCTGTCGCTCCGGCGCCGGACGAGCACGAGCACGCCGTCGCCGCGTCGCCCGCGCCCGCGCCCAAGCCGACGCCCCGCCCGGCGCAGTCAGCGCAGGCGCCCCGGGAGATGTTCGGCGCGAAGCACCTGCTCGTCATGTACAAGGGGAGCCGCCGCGCGCCCCCGACCATCGAGCGCACGAAGGAAGAGGCCCAGGCCCGCGCGACCGAGGCCATGAAGAAGGCCAAGGCCGACCCGAGCAAGTTCGCGGACATCGTGAAGGAGTACTCGGACGAGCCGGGCGCGGACAAGCGGGGCGGCGACCTCGGCAAGTTCCCGAAGGGCGCGATGGTCCCGGAGTTCCAGGTGGGCCTCGAGAAGATCAAGGTCGGCGAGGTGAGCGACCTGGTCGAGACGCCGTTCGGCTTCCACGTCATCCTCCGCACGCAGTGATCGCGGGCGCCTCGCGGCGCCAGGCGACCGCGCGGCGCCTCGCAGCGCCCCCTGCGCCCCGCTCGTCCCCCGCGGCGCGCAGGCGCCGGCGCGGCGACGTGCCGCCGCGCCGATCGCTCTCTCCCTGGACAGCGACCGCGGCGCTCAGGGCGCCGGCGCGGTGACGAGCTTCTTCAGCCGCGCCGACTTCTCTTCCTTGGTCAGCGTCACCTTGGCGTGCTCGTCGGCGGTCATGCCGCTGCGGAGCACGCGGGCCTCGTCGCCGACGCCGTAGACGGTCTTGTCCGCGCGGGCGAAGATCCACTCGGTGGCGGGGGTGTCGCCCTCCTTGTGCATCAGGCGCACCGCGCCGTCGCCGATGCCCTTCTCCCGGGACGCGCCCGGCAGCTTCGCCAGCGTCGACAGCACGTCCTTGGCCTGGTCGACGTCGCCGCGCACGACCGCGAGCACCCGGTAGCGCTTGTCGACCTCCTTGTAGTAGCCGAACGCGCCCGGCCCCGCGCCGTCGACGCCGAGCACGTCCTTCGTCTCGTACCGGACCCCGAGCGGGATCATGTTGTCCTTGGGCAGCGTCGCCGCGGCCGGGGGCAGCGCCGGCTCGCCGGGCAGCTTCGCGCCCATCTCCTTCACGAGCCCGGGCAGGACCTTCTCGCTCAACGATTTGAGCGCCGCCTCGGCCAGCGCCTCGTCGTTGTACGTGATCTCGGCGAGGTACTGCCCGCGCCAGAGGTACGCGTTGCCCACCCCCATCGCGGCCGCGCCGCCGCCCTCGATGGGGCGCGGCGTCGCCTCGTCGGCGGGGTCGCCGTCGCCCACGGTGCGCTTCGTGAACATCCCGTAGGCGCCCTCGGTGGACCCGAACTTCGAGAGGTGGACGTCGACTGTCGCGGAGCCACCGGCGCCGCTCACGTACCGCGCCTCGACCACCCGCCGCACGCCGAATCCCTTGTAGATCTCGCACTCGCCGTCGAACATGTCGCAGATGCTGTCGAGCGGCAGGGACGCCGATTCTCCGAACGTCTTCTCGGCGCCGTTCGGGTCGAGGCAGAACCCGCCGATCGTGCGCGGGAAGAACGGCGCGCTCGCCGCGTCGCCGATCGTCCCCCCTCCGCCCGCGCACGCCGCCGGCTTGGCGGCCGGCGCAGGCGGGGGCGGCGCGCCCATGCGCTCCTCCTCCTTCTTGCCGCAGCCCGCGGCCAGCGCGGCCGTGAGCGCCCCCGCGAGCAGCACGCCGAGCGTGCGCCCCGCGGGAGACGCGCTGTGGGCCAACAGGACTCTCGATGAACACCTTTCCGGCGGGAATCGCATGGCCCGTTCGCCTTGCACCTTTTTTCATAGCGCCGCAATCGTTAGCGCCCGCCGCGCGGTTCTTTGAGAGATTCCCCATGAAATTCCACAACTTGGCGCGAATCGAACAGGGCACGCGGCTTGCCTTTGCCCGGCATTCGGTGCGTTCCTCTTCCTGTTCGCCTCTTCGTGATCCCGGCGGCCTGCGGGCCTGCGCTCGGGGAGGGCGCGCGTGGCGCCGGCGCGGCGCGCGCGGCTTCACCCTCCCGGAGCTGCTCGCGGTGGTCGTCCTGATCGGCATCCTCGCGGCCACGGCGTCGCCGAGCTTCGTGAACGCGATGCGCGATCGCCGCGTGAACCGCACCGCCATGGAGATCAGCGGCATCTACCGCCTCGCGCGCCACCAGGCGATCGGGCGCGGGACGGCGGTCCTCGTGCGGTGGACGGCCTCGACGGGCGAGTTCGAGGTGAGGCAGGCGCGCATCGAGGGCATCGTGGCGGGCTCGCTGATCTCGAAGAGCTGCCTCAGCGTGCTCAACTGGATGGACCCGACCGAGACCGAGCTTGTCACGCGGTTCAACGTCACGGGCACCGAGCTGGCCGCGGTGGAGCTCCGCGATCCCACCCCTCCCGACGGCGCCGTGCAAGACAGCGCCGACGTGTGCTTCACGGCGCGGGGGAGGACGTTCGTCCGCTACAACTTCGGCGCCGGGTTCGGGCCGCTGCTCGGCGCGCTCCGCGTCAACGTGACCAACACGAGGACCGGCCTCCCGCGCTCGGTCTTCGTCCCGCCGAACGGCGTCGCGAGGCTCGGCCTGTGAGCGCGGCGCGCGCGAGGCGGCCGGCGAGCCGCGGCTACACGCTCATCGAGGTCATGGCGGCGCTCGGCGTGCTCTCGATCGGCGCCACCGGGGTGCTCGCGCTGCAGAAGGCGACGCTCATCAGCAACACGAACGCGCGCAACCTCACGATGGCCAACAACATCGCCATGACCTGGGCGGAGCGGCTGCGGGTGGACGCGCTCCAGTGGAACGATCCCGGCGGGGTCCCGGACCGCGACAGCGACACGGACTGGCTCAGCCTCATGGCCACCTCCCCGTTCCCCGCCAAGGTCGCGCCCACGCCGATCCCCGCGCTCGGGGCGCCGGTCGCGGACGTGTTCGGGACCGACATCCACGGGGGCGACCCGTCGCAGCCCGCGTTCTGCACGCATGTCCGCTTCACCCAGTTCACCGACGCCACGACGGGCACGCGGCGCTGGCCCACCCTCATCCGGGCGGAGATCCGCGTCGTCTGGGAGCGCAACGGCAACCCGATCGACTGCGGGGTCGCCCCGGTCATCGTCGACGCGGAGCCGGAGCGCTTCGGCGCGGTCTACGTCACGACCGCCGTCCGTCGGAACACGAGCGAGCAGTGACAGCGATGCGAGACCGACACACTTCCCCCGCGCGCCCGCGCGCCTCAGGACAGCGAGGCTTCACGCTCGTGGAGCTGCTCGTCGCCATGGCCGCCGGCCTCGTCGTGTCGCTGGCGGCCTTCCTGCTCTCGAAGAACGCGACCCGCTTCTTTCAGAACGAGGCGAGGGCCTCCGCCTCGCATCTCGCCGCGACGATCGGGCTGAACCGGCTCGCGACGGATCTGCAGCGCGCCGCCTATCTGTCGACCGGCAACATCCAGTCGCCGAACGACAACCAGCGCTGCGGCGCCCCGCCGATCACGCCGACCGGCCTGAGGCTGCTCGCGGGCGTCACGATACAGCGCCAGGGGTCGGTGTTCCTCCACCCCTCGGAGCTCGGCCAGAGCATCGTCAACAGCATGTGGCCGGACGCGATCATCATCGGCGGCAGCCTGAACAGCACCGAGGTGTTCGAGTCGCGCGTCGTCAACGACAACGGCTCCTGGTACATCCGGCTCCTCGACAGCGCCGCCACGAGGCGCACGATCCAGCGCGCGCAAGGCGGCGGACAGGGGCTGGAGGACATCTTCCAGGGAGGGCGCTTCCTGCGGATCAGCCGGCCGAATCAGAAGCACCTGTATGCCGTCATCGACCGCATGGAGCCCGGGAACCTCGTCTTCCTCAAGTCCCCTCCCGGGGTGACGACGCGGGATGTCGAGCCAGAGTGCGGCCTCCCCCTCAGCGGCGCGCACGCGTGGGTGAGCGTCATCTCCCGCGTCCGCTACGACATCCGGAGCCTTGTCGGAAAGGCGACGTCCTATAGCTCGCTCGTGACGCCCATCACGCCGGCGCTCACCGGCGACAACGGGCGCACCGAGCTCGTGCGGATCGAGCTCGACGACGAGGATCAAGAGAGGCCCGAGACGCTCGAGGTCATCGCGGAGTACGCCGTCGATCTCAAGTTCGGGATCTCCGCATTGCAGGCGGACACGGCCCAGCAGAAGATCACCCCGCAGATCACGCGGTATCCGATCACCGCGACCGACAACGCGAACGTGTACACCATCGCCGCCGCGAACAACCAGCCTCTCGCCAGGCCGGAGGACGTGCGCTCGGTCCAGATCCGGCTCTCGACCCGCACCCGGGCGCCCGACCGCGACGTCGGCTTCCCCGTGGGCACCGACGGCCGCAGGCTCAGGTTCCTGATCCCCGGCATCGTCTCCGGGGTCAACACCCTGGCAGACACGGTGCCGGCGGGAGCCCCTCCGGTGTTCGCCCGGATGCGCACGCTCTACGCCGATGTCGCGCTCCCGAACCTGGCAGAACCAAGATGAAGAACGCAAGCATCGCCCGGTCCCTCCGGCGATCCCGCGAGCGGGGCGCCGCCGTGTTCATCGTCGTGCTGGTCATCACGATGCTCACCGCCATCGGCCTGTTCGCGGCGCACGCCGCCACGCTGTCGACCATCGCCAGCGGCCATGCGCGTCGGATGACGCAGACTCACTACCTCGCGGAGTATGCAATGCAGCTCGCGCTCGCCGAGATCGAGCAGAAGGGCGGCCTGAACGGCGGGCTCGCCACGGGGGAGAACTGCCTGGGCACCCCCGCCAGCTGCTGGACGATCAACTCCCGCGAGCTCCAGCGCAACGCGGCGGAAGGCCTCCTCGAGCTCGACGCGCCCGACGCGCCAGGCAGCCTCGGTCGCAAGGACGTCCGATGGAGCTTCGAGGTGGAGGTGACCGACAAGATACAGCCGGCGCTGGGGAACCACGAAGGCACCTCCCGGACCGATCAGAACCAGGTGGATGTGGACTATTGCACGGTCGCCATGAACGGGCGGCTCATCGCCTGGCCGGATCCTGGCGACCCGGTCGGTGAAGACGAGGTCATCGCCACGGCAGGCAGCCAGGAAGCCCTGTCCCTCGTGGCCCATGTCCTCTGCAAGTGAAGGCGACGAACCGGAGCGCACGATGCGAAACCTGACGAAGGTGCTTGTCACGATGGGCTCCGCGGCGACGGTCGGCCTCCTCGCCCCCCGCGCGCGCGGGCAGGCCATGGATGTCGAGCCGCCGCTCCCCAACGTCCTCCTGCTCGTCGACACGTCGGGATCGATGGAGAAGACGGTGGCGGGCGGCGAGCCGGACTGCAACCCGCTCAACGCGCCTGCCAACGAGGGCCTGAAGAGCCGCTGGGCGAAGCTCGTCGAGTCGCTCACCGGGCCGATCACGGACTTCTCGTGCTACGCGCAGCCGCGCACGAGCTCCGAGTTCGTCGACGAGTTCAGCCTCAATTCAGAGCCGCCCTACGACAGGAACTACTACATTCCGTTCCATCGCCTGCTCTCCCGCGGCTGCACGAAGGGCCCCGGGGCGGACTACAACACGCTGCGAGAGCACCCGTTCGACGACGCGACCCAGCCCTGCGCGGCGGGGATGGGGTGGGATCAAGCCACGTCCGGCCTGCTCGACGTCTACGGCGACAGGATCCGGTTCTCGCTCATGACGTTCGACACGCTCCCCGACGCGAGGACCGGGCTCAGCGGAGGCGCGCCCGATCCCGTGGGCGGCATGGCGGGGATGTGGAGCTACTTCCTCGAGTTCCAGAGCGGCGCAGGGTACCCGGCGCGGGGCAACCCGCCCGACTGCGCTGTCGAGGACATGGAGGTCGGCGCCAAGAACCCGGCCGCGCCGCTCTGGGAGGGGCCGCTCGTCCCCTTCCCGTCCTACACGGCGGACATCACCGAGGTCCGCGCGACGAACCAGCGCATCCAGGACGCGCTGATCGCGACGCGCCCCTACGGCGCGACGCCGCTCGCCGGGATGTTGACCGACGCGCGCGACTACATCCTCAACGAGGCCTCGATCTGGCAAGGCCGGCCGCTCGGCCCGCGCGACGACCCGTACATCAGCGGCGGCTGCCGCAAGACCTCGATCGTGCTCATCTCCGACGGCGAGCCGAACCTCGACCTGCGCCCTACCTGCGCGCAGGGGCCAGGCCCCGGCCCGGAAGGGACGGGCTGCCCCTACGAGGAGCCGCACGTCGTCGCCCACGCGCTCAACACCCACGTGAACCCGAACCGGCGCGTGCAGACCTATACCGTCGGGTTCGGCCTCACCACCCGGGCGCGGCAGGAGCTCAGCGATCCGAGCTTCAACTGCGCGACGCTCTCCAGCGGCGATTTCCTGCCCGGCGGGCGCTGCGACAGCGCCTCGAACGCGCTCAAGGCGTGCTGCACGCTGTCGCGCATCGCGATCGAGGGCGGGACCGACCGCGGCTACTTCCCGGACGACGCCAACGAGCTCTCCGCGGTGATGTCGCAGATCTTCGCGCGCATCGCCTCGAACTCGACGAGCCGCACCATCCCCGTCTTCGCCAACGCGGCCACGACCGCGGACACAGGCAGCGACGCCGCGGGCGTCGCCTACCAGTTCGGCTCGTCGTTCAGCCCGCCGCCGGACGGCTCGATGTGGAGCGGCAACCTCGAGCGAAAGCGCTTCGTGTGCGAGGCGGTGAACGGCGTGATGACGACGCAGCTCGAGGACATCGACCCCAGCAAGGGCGACGACTTCGCGGCCAACGTCAACTCGAACGACCTCTCGCGGCCCCGGAGGTTCTTCACCGTGATCGGCGAGGCCGACGGCGCGCAGAACATCTGGTCGCAGCGGAGCATCCGCCCCGCGACAGTGGCCGCGGACGGCCTCGGGAGCTACACGGGCGCGGTGACCGGCGGCGGCGCGCCGGCGCCGGCTTCCTTGTTCGCGAACGAGCTCTCCCAGGCGGCGCGCGCGCTCAACCTCGATCCCGGCGCGGGCACCGTCCCCCCGCAGTGCTCGGGCGGGCTGCGGGTGAACACCGCCGAGCAGTGCGCCGAGCGCCTCGTCGCGTGGGAGATCGGCGAGCCGATGCCCTCGGACGTCCCGTCCCGAGACGGCAACGAGCTCGGCAGCATCTACCACTCGACCCCGGTCGTCGTGGGGCCGCCGCGCGACACCATCCCCGACGAGTCCTACAGGCTCTTCGCGGAGGACCCGGATCACGCGAACCGGCCGCTCATGCTCTACGCCGCCACGACCGACGGGCAGCTCCACGCCTTCCAGGTGACGGCGGCGACAGCGGCCGACCCGCTCAAGGTGGATCGCGTCCAGAACAACGAGCTCTGGTCGTTCCTGCCGCCCCACGTGCTCCCGCGGCTCCTCCAGACGTTCAACCAGCAATCCATCCTGCTCGACGGCGCGCCCGTCGTGAAGAACGTCGTCTTCGAGCGCACGGGCGCGCAGGCGGCCGCCGGCTCGTCGACCTGGAACACCGTGCTGCTCGCCGGCGGCGGCGCGGGCGGCGGCTTCTACTACGCGCTCGACATCACGGACCCGCGGGAGCCGCGGTTCCTCTGGCAGCTCTCCACGGACGACAGCGGCAACGACCTGTTCGGCGAGACGACGCCGACGCCGGCGATCGCGACAGTGACGCTCGAGGCCGGCAGCGGGTTCCGCGAGGTCGCTGTCGCCATCCTGCCCGGCGGCTCGGCCCCGCTCGACCCGAACCAGAGCGCGTGCCCCCGCAAGAGCGCGACGCACCCGTACTTCCAGCCGACGGGCAACCTGTCGGTCCGCGACTCGGTCCGGTGCTGGGGCACCGCGAGCACCAACGGCCAGGTCGGCGCGGCGCGCTCGCTCACGATCGTCCGGCTCGACACCGGCGAGGTGCTCCGCACGTTCCGGGGCCACGCCGACGAGGGGCCGGCCGGGCTCTCGTCGCGGACCGAGGTGGTCGACTTCGACTCGCCGATCACCGGCGTGCCCGTGCCGTTCCCGTCGGGCGTCGGCGAGGTCGCGGAGCGCATCTACGTCGGCGACGCCGATGGCACGCTCTGGCACGTCCGCCTGGCGAGCCCCAACCCGGACAACTGGACCGTGAGCCTCGCCTGGGACGCGTACTCGTTCGAGAGCGACACAGCGGCGAGCAGCCAGCCGATCCAGACGACGCCTGTCGTGAGCACCGATCCGCTCGGCAACACGGTCGTCCTGTTCTCCACCGGCGATCAGGAGGCGTTCACCGCGGGCACCGTCGAGACGCGGGCCTGGTCGATCACCGAGCGGCCGGTCACGAACGGCGTCCGCTTCACCGAGAACTGGGTCGTCCCCTTCACGGACGGCAAGCGCGTGACCGGGCCGATCTCGCTCTTCAACGGCTGCGCGTACTTCGCGACGTTCACGCCCGCCGCGCCCGGGACCTACGCGTGCGCGGACGGGTTCGGCTCGATCTGGGGCGTCGACTACCTGCGCGGCCAGGCGGGGAACCCGGCCGCGTACCCGAACGCTTGCCTCGTGATCGATCCGCTGGCGCCGCCCCAGCACTTCGAGGATCAGGCGCCGGGCACGGTCGTCTTCGGCGTGGCCGTCACCCAGAAGCCGACGTGCATCGAGACGGAGACCTACTCCGATCCGTACTTCGGCACGCAGACCATCGTCAGCCAGTCGAGCCCGCCCGAGTACCAGCTCGTGTTCCACACCGGCGCCGCGGGCCAGCAGGACGCCCAGGGGGCCGAGACGCGCACGAGCACGAGGTCGCTGCAGGCGCCGCGCAGGATCGTTAAGATCGACTCGTGGGCGACGATCATCGAATGAAGCGCGCCGGCCTGCCGCGCGGCGCCGCGGCGCTCGCCGCGTGCGTCGCGTGCGCGTGCGCCGCGCTCGCCTGCCGNTCGCCGCGTGCGTCGCGTGCGCGTGCGCCGCGCTCGCCTGCCGCAGCG
>NZ_JEMA01000970.1 GCF_001589285.1 Sorangium cellulosum
GGGGCCGCCTGGGCGCGGCCGTGGCAGCGAACCACGCCTGCGAGGGCTGCCACGACGAGGTGGCGCGGGAGTGGCGCGCCTCGCTGCACCGCAGCGCCGACACCGAGCCGGCCTACCGCCGGGCGTTCGCCGTCGAGCCCATGCCGTTCTGCCGCGGCTGCCACGCGCCCGAGGCCGTGCCGACGGAGCCCGAGCCCGAGGCCGTGGGCGCCCTCGGCGTCGGCTGCGTGACATGCCACGTCACCGCCGCCTCGTCGGCCGACGCCTCGGCCGGCGTGCTCGCCGCGCCCTGGACCCGCCCCGGGCCGCCGCCCGCCGCGCCGCACCCCGTCGTGCGCGACGCCCGCTTCGCCGGCGCGNCCGCCGCGCCGCACCCCGTCGTGCGCGACGCCCGCTTCGCCGGCGCGGCCGCCTGCGCCTCCTGCCACGAGTTCCCCTTCCCCACCGCGCGCGGCAGCCGCAGGCCCGAGCACCTCATGCAGTCGACCCTCACCGAGCACCGGCGCTCGCCGGCCGCGGACCGGCCCTGCGCCGACTGCCACATGCCCGCGGGCGCGGCGGGCCGGCGCAGCCACGTCTTCGTGGGATCGCGCGACCCGGCCTTCGTGCGCAGCGCGGTCTCGGTGTCGGCCCGGCGCACCTCGGCCACGGCGGTGGAGATCACCCTCGCGCCCGCGAACGCGGGGCACGCGTTCCCGACCGGAGACCTCTTCCGGCGCCTGGAGATCAGCGCCGAGGCGCTCGGGCCCGACGACATGGTGCTGGGGCAGGCGGACAGGTTCCTCGCGCGCCACGTCGCGACGAGGCCGGGCCAGGTCGGGCGGCGCCTCACCGCCGACGATCGCGTGCACGCGGCGCCGGTGACGGTCGCGCTCGAGGTGGGGCCCGCCGGAGAGGGCCGGGAGATCGCCTGGCGGGTCGCGTACCAGCGCGTCGCGCACCCCGTGGGCGTGGACGAGCGCGACGCCGTCGTGGAGGGCGAGATCACGGTGGCGTCCGGGAGGCTCGCGCCGTAAGCGCGGGGGCGTCCGGCGAGCGACGAGGGAACGACCGGAGGAGGACGAGCACCGATGCGCGGAAGATCGATGGGAGCGGGCGTGCTGTGGATGACCCTCGCTGGCTGCGGCGCCGCGCCGCCGCCGGAGCCGGC
>NZ_JEMA01000971.1 GCF_001589285.1 Sorangium cellulosum
CGAGTCGGTGCGCCACGAGCGGCCGAACCGGCGCTTCGCGGACGCGCTCACCCGGTACGTGCCGGAGGAGATCGCGCGCGCGCGCCTGGCCGCCGCGGCGGGCGCCCCGGCGCGCGTGGTGGAGGCCGCGGCGGACGACATCGAGCTCGTGCTGGGCGAGATCGCGGTGCTCGCGCGGCAGCGCCGCGATCCGTCGCTCCTGGCCGAGCTCGGCGACGCGGACGCCCTCGCGGACGCCTGCTACGCCCCCGTGATCGCGTTCGCGCGGGCGGAGGGGCTGCCGCTCCGGAGCGGATTCCCGGCGACGCAGCTCACGCCCTTCGAGCTCGCCATCTGGACGGGCTTCATCCCGACGTCGATCGCGCCCATCTTCCTGCCCGCGGACTTCTTCGCCACGCCGCTGCGCTGGCCGGCGCTCGCGCACGAGATCGGCCACGATGTCCTGGCCTCGATCGACGGCCTCGAGCCCGCGCTGCGCCGCGAGCTCGGCCTGCCCGACGCGGGCGCGCGGGCGCGCTCGCCCGCGCTGGACGACCACGGCATCGCGAGCGCCGAGCTCCGGCGGGTGTTCGGCGCGTGGTTCGAGGAGATCTTCTGCGACGTCTTCGGCACGCTCATGTTCGGCCCCGCCTACGTGATCACGATGAGCGAGCTGTTCTTCCAGGAGGGCGAGCCGTACGCGTCGCTCGCCGTCCACAGCGACGTGACCGGCGCGCGCTACGACGAGCACCCGCCGCCGCACCTGCGCGTGCTCATCGGGTGCATGGTCCTCGAGCGCGCCGGGCTCGGCGAGAGCGCGCGCGCGCTGAGCGAGGCGTGGGCGCGCCGCCACGCCGAGGTGAGCCTCGATCACCTGATCTGGCCGGTGAGGGGCGCGTGGATCCCGGTCCCGTTGCGGCCGTGCGCCGAGATGGCCGCGTCGATCGTGGAGCGCCTCTATGCCGGACCGCTGCTGGCCCTGTCGGGCTTCGGCCTGCAGGACATCAGCGGCCTCGACTACGGCCCGCACGAGCACCAGGAGGCGCTGCGCGCGCGCGACGCGCTGCTCGCCGGCCGGGTGCCCGCGGTCCGCGACGCGCGGGCGCTCCTCGCGGGCGCGGTGCTGGCGGCGCACCGGGCGCCCGAGCAGGCGCTCGCGATCCTGACCAGGGCGCGCGCGGCGATCCCGGCGCTCGGCACGGGCGAGCGGCGCCCCGACGCGTACGCGCCGGCCCGGGGCGCGTCCGGCGTCGCGCTGGACCGCCGCGCCGTGACCGAAGCGCTTCTCCTCCGGGAGATCCTGCTGCCGCCGAGAGCGCTCCGCGGCCGCCGCCGCGCGCGGCTGTAAAGCGGCGCTCGGACGAGAATGGTTGAGTCGCCAGGGCGCCGCGGGCGTCCACGAGAACGAGCCAGGACGCCAGAGAGGGAGGGAAAGCGCTCTCCGATTCTCTCGGCGTGCCTGGCGTAATGGCGGTATTTTTTATCGGAATCGCAGCGGCGGACGCGGTCGAGCACCGGGCGGCGGCGGGCCTGCCAGCGCTGCTCGGATCAGAGGGCGTCGAGCTCGGCGGCCGGCGCCACCGGAGGGATGGTGTGGACCGTCGGCGCGCGCGGCGCGGCGAGGCTGCCTGCCGCGAGCAGGGGCAAGGGCGCGCGCGGCGGGGGGAGGCTGTCCGACTGGAGCTTGAGGAGCTCCTCGCGCTGGTGCTTCCACACGGTCCGGTACCGGAAGAACGGCACGGCCGGGTAGAGGTGGTGGATCAGATGATAGGTCTGCCCGAAGAGCAGCACGTTGAGCAGCGCGCTGTCGATCGCGCGCGTCGCGCGATACCGGTTCTGCGCGGCCGTGATCCCGTGCGGGTAATGAGGCAGGTAGTCGAACGCGAACGCGAGGAAGAAGATCGCCACCCGCGCCGGCACGATCCAGTAGAGGACCGCGAGCTCACCGACCCCGAGACCGAAGGCCAGCGCGACGAGCGCGAGCATGGCCGCGAGCGTCGCGACCGTCTCGATCCGCTCGCCGCGCCGCTGCGCGCGGTAGGAGCGCAAAAATAAATAGTAATAGTGGAGGTCCTGTGTCGCCCACCGGAACGGGAGGAGGTACCACGGGCCGCGACCGCTCCAGTGGTCGGGGTCCCGATCCGCCTCGTTCGTGTGCTTGTGATGCTCCATGTGGAAGTGACGGACGGCCGGGAACGGCGCCATGAGCAGCAGCCCCGACAGCCGACCGACCACGCCGTTCAGCAGCGCCGAGCGCGCCAGCGACCGGTGCGAGGCCTCGTGCATCGGCGTGAAGGCCGCATAGGCCGCCACCGCCGCGGCGAGCACCGCCGGCGCCGGCGACACCGAGCCCGCGACGCCCGCGACGACGGCCGCCGCCCAGAGCGCGTACGACCCCGCGAAGAGCACCAGCGTCGGCCACTCGATCGGTCGGGTCTGCAGCAACCCGCTGGCCAGCGGCAGGACGCTCCAGAGCGCCGGCCGCCCGGACGGCCGCCCTGATGGCCGTCCCGACGGTCGCCCCGACGGCCGCCCCGAGGGGCGGCTGCAGCGATTCTCGTCGTTGTTCATGGTGACGTTCCAGGCCGCCGGTTGCCCCGATGGACGACTGAGTCGATTCTCGTCGTTGTTCATGGCGTTCAAAACTCCCGGGGGAAGCTTCGGTTCCTCAAATTTGCTACAGCGGGCGATGCACGCCGGATCCGGTGCAAGCGCAAGCGAACGTTCGACCACCTCGGGACCGCGCTCTGGATCGCACCGAGAGGTGGTCAGCGGCCAGCGATCTCCAGCGCGAGGTCCTCCTCGGCCATTCCCTCGAATGCCTCGATTGATCAGGGGAGCGCCGTGGGCGGTTCCACTGCGAGAGAAGGCGGGAGTTGCTCGCAGACGAGCACGAATCCAATCTAGCAGCCTCGCAACAGGAGCACAACGAGACTTTCGGAGCAACGCGTTGGGCGTCTGGTTAGCTGGATTCCAGGAGCGGGCTCGTCAGTCACGCTGCCGCCGCTGCCGCTTCTCCCTGGCTTCCGGGTCCGTTTCCACGCTGGATTCTGCGCCCATTTCCGCCCTCCGCCTCCGCCCCCGAGGCCGCATCGCCTCCTGCGAAGGGCCGTTCCGAGGGGCGTGGCGCCGGGAGCCCGGGAGCGTCAGAAGAGTGCTGAGGTGAGGCTGCCCTATACGCAGCAGCGCGTCGAAGCGTCGACGTGCCGCATCATCGCGCGCACCTCGTCGGCGCAGCCCCACGCCAGCGTGTATCCGGCGCCGCCGTGGCCGTAGTTGTGGATCACACGGCCTTCGCGCTCCAGGCGCACGCTGTTTCGATACGGGCGCAGCCCGGCGCGCGCGCCGAGCAAGCGGCCTGGCCTGAGCCCCGCCGCGCGCGCCCGCTGGAGCATCGCGTCAGTGCGCTCCGGGTCAGGCACCAACGAGCGGTCGTCAGCGGACGGAACGACACAGCCGCCAATCACGATCTCCCGGCGCCGCGGAATGACGTAAATGAGCGCTGATTCGTTCCTTTCATCACCCAGTGCGACATCTGGGTCGATATCGCCTGGCTCCGTGATCGCGACCTGGCCATAGAGGCCGAGGAGCTCCGCGTCGCCCGTGAGCGCGCGCGCCCCGAGCCCGGTGCAATTCACGACGCAGTCGCCCTCGACAGCGGCGAGCGATTGCACGCGCTCGACGCGCACCGGACTGTCGAGCTGCGACTCCAGCCAGGGCAGGTGCAACGACGGCTCGATGCGCGGCGCGGTGAACCGAAAGCCATGCGGGGCGCCGAGCGGGTGCGGCCCGGCGTCGATCGAGAGGTCGGGCACGCACGGGGCCCACCAGGGCAGGCGCGTGTCGTCCGCGGACTCGAGGCAGGTCAGGACATCGACGCCCGCTTCCGGGTGCTCGCGCGCGATGCGCGTGAGCTCGTCGAGGCTCTTGCGCGACCACGCGTTGACGCGCTCGGGCGGGCTCGCTCGGAAGGGATACCACAGCGCGGCCGCGGCCGCGGACGTCGTGCGCTCGCCGCGCTCGGCCGCGATCACCTGCACCCGATGGCCGTCGCGCTGGAGCACGACCGCCGTGGTCAAGCCGATCACGCCTGCGCCCACGACGGTGACGCGCAGCTCCGGGGATCGCCCTTCCGATGGATTCACGAGCGCGCTCTAGCATGCTGCACCCCTGCGTCGAGAGCGCGCGCCGCGGTCCGGTGCGCGGCCGCGGCCGCGCGTCGGTTCCATGCAGCCGGCGCGGTAGCTCGCGCCTCGCCCCGCGCCCTGGACGGCGCCGCGCGGCCGCCGTCGTGCCCGCGCCTCGCGCGCTGCCGCCGCGGCGCAGGCGGTGCTACCCGTCTCGTCCGCTGCGCCAGGAGCGCCGCCGTCCGGCGGCGCGGCGCGCGCGAGGGACCATGTCGAGCCACCGCTTCAACGATCCGGAGATCGCCGCCGTGTACCGCGCCATCCACGAGCGGCGTGACATGCGCCACTTCCTGCCCGATCCGGTGGACAAGGACGCGCTCGCCAGGCTGCTCGCGGCCGCGCACGCCGCGCCGAGCGTGGGCATGATGCAGCCCTGGCGGTTCGTGCGGATCACGGCGCCGGAGCTCCGGCGCGACATCCACGCGCTCGTCGAGGCGGAGCGCCTCGCCACCGCGCGCGCGCTCGGCGAGCGCGAGGACGAGTTCATGCGCCTCAAGGTCGAGGGCGTCCGCGAGTGCGGCGAGCTGCTCGTCGTCGGGCTGATGGCGGGGCGCGAGGCGCACGTGTTCGGCCGCCGCACGCTGCCCGAGATGGATGTCGCGTCGGTGGCCGCGGCGATCCAGAACCTGTGGCTCGCCGCGCGCGCGGAGGGGCTCGGCGTGGGGTGGGTGTCGCTCTTCGAGCCGCGCGACCTCGCCGCCCTGCTCGGCATGCCGCCGGGCAGCCGGCCGCTGGCGATCCTCTGCGTCGGTCACGTGGCGGAGTTCTACGATCGGCCGATGCTCGAGGCGTGCGGCTGGGCGGCGCGCCGCCCGCTCTCGGAGCTCGTCGCCGAGAACGCGTGGCCCGACGACGGGGCCGCCGGCCGCGGCGCGTGAGGGCCGCGCGCCCGCGACGCGAGCGCGGCGGCGCCCCGCGGAGCTACAGATCCCGCGCGCACCGGGCCCCGATGTTGTTCACGCGGTCGGTCGCGTAGCTGAGGTCGCGGTTGGCCGCGCGCAGGTCGCCCTCGGGCGCGCGGTAGCTGCCGCCCCGGGTGACCCGCTGCGCGTCGTGGTCGCCGTCGACGCGGTGCACGCAATCGATGCACGGCGCAGGGAGCTCCGCGCGCCACCAGTCCATCGTCCACTCCCACAAATTGCCGGCCAGATCCGCGTGACCCCATCGCCCGTCTCCGCTCGGCCTCGAGCCCACCGGCCGGATGTCGGTGAACGCGCAGCGACCCGCCGCGCTCCCATCCCCGGTACACTCGTACACGGCGCGCTCGGCGTCGATGGAGGCTCCCCACGGGTACTGCCGGTGCTCGTCGCCGCCGGCAGCCGCGTAGTTCCACTCCGCCTCGGAGGGCAAGCGGCCGCCGTCCCACACGCAGAAGGCGAAGGCCTCGAACCAGGTGATGCAGTTGATCGGCAGCTCCTCGTTCGAGCCCGGCGCGTCGGTCCACGTCCAGAGGTCGTCGCCATTGCATTTCAGCGCCGATTTCAGCGCGGCGGTGTCCCGCGCGAGCTGCCCGTTCCACGCCGTGATCCACCCGCTGCCATTGACGTGCGGGTGCCGGCCGGCCCCGATGGGGGGCGGGCTCGCCTGCACGCCCTGCCCGGCGTTCACGAAGGCCCGGAATCGCCCGACCGTGATCTCGTACCTGTCGAGCCGGAAATCGCTCACGGCCGCAGGGAACGAGTCGTCCGTGCTCGATACGCCGTCGTAGCTCCTCAGGTACGTGCCGCAAGGGACCAGCGCGCCGGCGCAGCAGTCCTCGGTGGCGCCGGGCCCGCAGGTCTCCCCGGCGCCGTCCCCGCCGCCCGCGCAGCTGGGCGGCACCTCCGCCACGTCCGCGGAGCCGCACGTGTTCGGGCAGCCCGGCTCCCCGCACGTGTCGCAATCCATCCCGTCGCACCCCCCGCAGGCCCCGGATGCATCGCACACCTCGCCGCCGTCCTCTCCGCAGGGCGTTCCCGCGGGCCGCGGCCGCTCCGCGCACGCGCCATTGATGCACACGGCCTCCAGGCAGTCGCCCCGCGCCGGCGGGCATTGCGCCGCCGGATCGACGCAGGCGCCGCCCGGGCCTCCGCTGCCGCCGGTGCCGCTGGTGCCGCTGCTCACGCTGCTGCTGCCGCTGCCCCCGGCGCCGCTTCCGCCGCTGCCGGCGTCGTTGTCGCGGGGGAACACGCGGACCTTCTGGCTGCAACCGGAGACGAGCGAGATGGACACGAAGAGCGCCAATGATCTCATGTATGGCATCATACGCCATGGATCGCCTCATGTCGGCGTGTCCGACAGCGAACCGGCCGCGGGCGCGCGCGCGCCTCGCAGCGGCCAGGGCGGCCGCCGCGCTCGTCGCTGTGTCGTGGGCTCTCCGGGGCTCGTTCAGGCGGAGCGGTGATTCGAGCTCACCCGCGATCCGTCACGCGCGCCGGCCCGGCTCGATCTGATTGACGTCGCGGACAGCGCCGTTCGCGGCGCTCGTGGCCATGAGCGCGTAGGCGCGCAGGGCAGGGGAGACCTTCCGGTCGCGGTTCGGCCGGAACGCGTCGGCGCCCCGCGCCTCGGCCTCGCGGCGCCGGCGATCGAGCTCCGCGTCGCTGACGAGGACGTCGATCGTCCGGGCGGGGATGTCGATCCGGATGCGGTCGCCCTCCTCGATGAGCGCGATGGCGCCGCCCTCGGCCGCCTCGGGCGAGACGTGCCCGATGCTCAGCCCCGACGTCCCGCCGCTGAACCGGCCGTCCGTGATCAGGGCGCAGGCCTTGCCGAGGCCCTTCCCCTTCAGGAACGACGTCGGATAGAGCATCTCCTGCATGCCAGGGCCGCCCTTCGGGCCCTCGTGGACGATGACGACAACGTCGCCCGAGCGGATCTGGTCGTTCCAGATCGCGTCGCACGCGGCCTCCTGCGCGTGGAACACCCGCGCCGGCCCCTCGAACTTCCAGATCGACTCGTCGACGCCCGCGGTCTTCACGATGCAGCCGTCCACCGCGATGTTGCCGTAGAGCACGGCGAGGCCGCCCTCGCGGCTGAACGCGTGATCGACGTCGCGGATGCAGCCCTTCTGGGCGTCGTCGTCGGTGTCGGCGAAGTACTTGTCCTGCGAGAACGCGACAGTTGTCGGGACGCCGCCCGGCGCGGCGAGCGAGCGCTTCTTCGCGGCCGCCGTCGCCGTGGGGCGGCGGATGTCGTTCTCGTCGATCGCATCGCCCAGCGTGCGCGCGTGCACCGTGCCCACCTCCCTGTGGATGAGCCCCGCGCGGTCGAGCTCCCCGAGGATCGTCAGCACGCCGCCCGCCCGGTGCACGTCCTCGACGTGGTAATGCGACGACGGCGCGACCTTGCAGATGTTGGGCACCTTGCGCGACATGCGGTCGATGTCCGACATCTTGAAGTCGACCTGCGCCTCGCGCGCGGTCGCCAGCAGGTGGAGCACCGTGTTCGTCGAGCCGCCCATCGCGATGTCGAGCGCCATCGCGTTCTCGAACGCCTCGAACGTCGCGATGCTCCGCGGCAGCACCGAGGTGTCCCCCTCGACATAGTGTTTCTGCGCGAGCGCGACGACGCGCTTCGACGCCGCCTCGAAGAGCTCCCAGCGCGCCGCGTGCGTCGCGAGCAGCGTCCCGTTGCCGGGCAGCGCGAGCCCGAGCGCCTCGTTGAGGCAGTTCATGCTGTTGGCCGTGAACATGCCGGAGCACGAGCCGCAGGTCGGGCACGCCGACCGCTCCATCGCGGCCAGATCCGCGTCCGTCACCTTGTCGTCGCTGGCCGCGATCATCGGGTCGATGAGGTCGAGCTTCCGGATGATCGGCTTGCCGTCGCGGTCGTGCGTCCCGACGATCTTGCCCGCCTCCATCGGACCGCCGGAGACGAAGACGGTCGGGATGTTGAGCCGCATCGCCGCGAGCAGCATGCCGGGCGTGATCTTGTCGCAGTTCGAGATGCACAGGAGCGCGTCGGCGCAGTGCGCGTTCACCATGTACTCGACGCTGTCGGCGATGAGCTCGCGGCTCGGCAGCGAGTACAGCATGCCGGCGTGGCCCATCGCGATGCCGTCGTCGATGGCGATCGTGTTGAACTCGACGCCCCACCCGCCCGCGGCGTCGATGACCTTCTTCGCCCGCTGCCCCACGTCGTGGAGGTGGACGTGCCCCGGCACGAACTGCGTGAAGCTGTTGGCAATGGCGATGATCGGCTTCTCGAAGTCCGCATCTTTCATGCCGGTGGCGCGCCACAGCGCGCGCGCCCCTGCCATGTTGCGTCCCTGCGTGGATGTACGACTGCGGTATCCGGCCATGCCGGGAACCTACTCCGTTCCAGCCTTCGCGCCTAGCCGACAGGCAGGGCCGGCGTCAGGGTACGACCTCGACCCATGCGGAGACGGGCGCGACGTCGGTCGAGCCCGCATCGACGGCGGTGAGGCTCGCCCCGTACGCGCCGACGCGCCGGTTCCTGCCGAAGGTGATCGCCGGGCCGGGGCCGGGATCGAAGCCCCGCAGCCCCTCGAGCGCCGCGATGAGGCCGGGGCGGGTGAGGTGGGCGCCCGCGCGCTTGAGCGCCTCGACGAGCACGCGCGCCGCGGCGTAGGCGCTCGCCTGGAAGGCGGCGTGCCGCGGCGGGATGCGGTGGCGCTCGAGGAACGACGCGAGCGCGCGCTGGGCGAGCTGCTCCGCCTCGTCAAGGGGGTCCGGGTGGAGGAGCAGCACCCGCGCGGCGGCGGCGCGCCGGAGCGAGTCGGGGTCGCGCCGCAGCAGGAACGCGGGCGCATAGAGGGCGGGGCGCGGGCCCGTGGAGGGCGGTGACGCGGCGAGCCAGCGCGAGAGCTCGTCGCCCTCGCCGGCGAGCAGGACGGCCCGCACACCGAGGCGCGCCGCGGCGTCGGCCAGCGCGGCGGCGTCGAAGCGGCCGGGCTCGAAGGGGCGCGAGACAGGGGGCGGCAGGTCGCGGCGCAGCGCCTCGGCGCGCGCCCCCCGCAGGAAGGCCTCCCCTCGCGGGTCGGCCGGGTGGACGACGAGCACGGCCCCCGCGCCCGCAGGGGAGGGGGCGTCGGCGAGGTGCGCGATCGCGACGCGCGCGAGCATGTCGAGGCCGGGCTGGAGGTGGAACACGACGCCGTATCCCGGATCCGCCGCGGGGAGCCCTGTGCCGAGGGGGCCGACGAGCGGCACCTCGTCGGCCGCGAGGCGCGCCGCGGCGCCGTCGCTGTCGCCGGCGTCGCCGCCCCAGACGCTGGCGACCAGCGCGAAGACGCGCTGATCCAGGAGGCGCGAGGTCGCGCGCGCCCCGTCGAGGGACTCCTCGCTGTCGGCCACCACGAGCTCGAGCCGCCGGCGGAACACGCCGCCCTGGGCGTTCACCTCGTCGAACGACGCGGCGAGGACGTCGCGGGCCGCGGCGCCCGCGGCGGCGAAGCGCCCGGTGAGCGGGAGCGCGGCGCCGAGCCGCAGCGCCGTCGGCGAGACGCCAGGATCGGCGTCGCGGCCGAGGCAGCGCAGGTAGGCGACAAGGTCGGCGAGGTGCGCGCCGTCGAGCTGGTAGCGCGGCATGACGAGGTGGAGCTCCCGCCCGCCCGGCGCGCGCCCGTCGCGGAGGGCGGCCGCGAGCGTCGCCTCGGTGTGCGGGCCGCCCGGGCGATCGGCCGAGAAGAGCCGCTCGGGCGTGAGCGGCGGCGCGGCGACG
>NZ_JEMA01000972.1 GCF_001589285.1 Sorangium cellulosum
CTGCTCCTCCGCCGCGACGTCTTCGCCGTCGCGCCCGAGGACGTCGCGCGGGTGACGCTCACCCCGGCCAACGGCAAGCCGGTCGTCTTCGAGGCCTCCCCGGGCGGCTTCACCGTCGCGGGGGCGGCCGATCAGGCGAGCGCCACCGCCGCCGCCGCGGGCGTCCGCGACGCGCTCGCCGACCTGCGCGCCGAGGGCGCAGTCGCCCTGGGCAAGCCCGAGCAGCACCACGGCCTGACCCCGCCGCGGCTCCGCATCGCCGTCGATCTGGCCCGGCCGCCCGCCGCGCCGGCCGCGGGCGGCGCGGGCGCGCCCCGCCCCCCGGGGGGGTCCTTCACGATCGCGATCGGCGCGGGCGACGCTTTCCGCGGCACGAACGTCGTCTATGCCCGGCGCGACGGCGTGAACGCGGTGTACGCCATCGCGCAGTCCAGGGTGCGACCGCTGCTCGATGCGGCCGGCGTCGCGGCGGCCGCGGCGCCCGCGGGTCCCCGCTGAGCGGCCCTGCGTGAACGGACTATTTCGTTCTGGCGGCCCACCTGTGCTAGGCGACGTGCAGGCATGGCGAAGGCGGACATGGCGAAGAGGCAGCGCCAGCTGACGGTCGACATCCCCCGTCCAGGCGATGAGCAGCCGGTCTGGTCGCGGGTGGGGGTGATCGCGCTCGTGGGGTTCGTCGTCGGGGTCGCCTGGCCCCGGCTGGCCGGCGTCCGCATCGGCCCGAGCGTCCCTGGCGACCTCAAGCCGACGACGGCCGAGACAGCGGCCCCCGCGGCGCCCTCCCCCGCGGCCGCCGCGCCCGGCACCGCCGAGCCCGACGCCGGGCCGCCGGAGGCCGCCGCGAAGAACCAGCAGCAGATCGTTGTCGGCCCGGGCAGGATCACGCGCTGCTCGGACAAGAAGAACAAGAAGATCGAGGACTGCGGCGAGCTCCTGTTCGACCCGATCGCGCTGCCGCGGCTGAAGGAGCTCGCGCAGTGCCCGGCGGCGCTCGGCGTGGAGGGCAAGCTCCCGATCGGCTTCGAGCTCAACTTCGAGAAGAAGGAGGTCCAGGTCGTCAAGGGAAAGAAGGCGAGCCTGCCCGCCTCGACGATCAGCGGCATTCTCCAGTGCGCCGCGCGCGAGTTCTCGAACGTTTCCCTCGAGGAAGTCCCCCACAAGTACCGCCGTTACTCCCTTGTTTACACCGCCACCTTCGTCCCCCCGGGCGCGCAGGCGGAAGCTCCGAAGACAGGGGCGGGCAGCGAGGAGCAGGAGCGGGCTGCCGGCACGACAACGAGCGAGACAGCGGCGAGCGGCCTCGCCACCGTGAGCTGGGATACCGCGCTCGTCCGTGGGGCGCCCAAGGAGGGAGATGTGGTCATGCGCCTCGTGCGTGGGACGCGCGTCAAGCTCGTTGGCCGACAGAACGATTGGTACAAGATCGAGCACCGGGGGAAGACAGGATGGATGTACCGCGGCGCCATCGGCCTCTAGCCGGGTTTGCCGCGGCCGGCGCCGCGCTGACGCGCCGGGGTGGCCGCGCCTGACCAACCTGGAACCGATCCTCCAGGAGGTGCTCGATGGCTCGGTTGGACCTCGGAGGCTGTGAGCTCTATTACGAGGAGCTCGGACACGGTCGCCCGATCGTGTTTCTCCACGGCGTCTGCATGAGCGGCCGTTTCTTTCATCGCCAGCTCCCGTATTTCGCCGCTCGCCACCGCGCCGTCGTGCCCGACCTGCGGGCGCACGGCCGCTCGACCCAGGTGCCGTCGGGCCACACCCTCCCCACCTATGCGCGCGATCTCCGCGTGTTCCTGGAGCGGCTCGCGCTCGACGGGGTGGTGCTCGTCGGGTGGTCGATGGGTTGCCTCGTGATCTGGGAGTACGTGAGGCAGTTCGGGACCTCGCGCCTCGCGGCGGCCGTGCTCGTCGAGCAGTCTCCCTCCGACTTCAAGTGGCCAGGCTGGCCGTTCGGCGCGTTCGACCTCCCGGCGCTGACGGAGGCGATGGATCAGCTCCAGACGGACCGCGACACCTTCGCGCACGAGTTCATCTCTCTCATGTTCAAGGCTCCGCCGGGCGAGGCCGACCGGCGGTGGATGTTCGATGAGATCACCCGGATGCAGGAGTCGATCGCCGGGTCGATCCTCTTCGATCAGACGATGCGGGATTATCGTCCGGTCCTCCGCTCGCTCGCGGTTCCATCGCTGGTCGTGGTGGGGCGGGACGAGAAGCTGGTCCCGGTCGCTGCCGGCGAGCACCTCGTTCGCCACCTCCCCGACGCGCGGCTCCTCGTCTTCGAGGAGAGCGGCCACTGCCCCTTTCTCGAGGAGCCGGACCGGTTCAACGAGGAGGTCCACCGGTTCATCCGATCGCTGCCTTGATGGCGGCGCCCGCCGGTTCGCGTAGAATGGCCGGGTCCGATGAGGCGCAAGCTCTCGCTCCCCCTGATCAAGCTGGACAACCCCGTTCGCCTCGCGGCATCTGCCTCCCCGAAGCCGACGGCGGACGACGTGCGCGA
Source organism: Sorangium cellulosum (assembly GCF_001589285.1). Taxonomy (GTDB): domain Bacteria; phylum Myxococcota_A; class Polyangia; order Polyangiales; family Polyangiaceae; genus Sorangium; species Sorangium cellulosum_G. Next base: position 2,504 of record NZ_JEMA01000972.1, read on the forward strand.
GCGCCTCGGCGGGCGCGCGTCGACCGAGCCGGGCGTGGGCGAGCTGGTCACGCTGACCACCGCCGCAGGCAAAGCGCTCCCCGGCGTGGTCCTGTTCAGGCGCGGCGCCAGGGTCGACATCTGGATCGATGCCGGCGAGACAGAACCGTCCGTCCAGGACGAACAAATGCGTTCTTCTCCCGCGCGCGCCACGATCAGTCGTGGCGTGGTTCACCGCGCGCAGCCCGCGGACATCGGGCCGCTGCGCGTCCCCGCGCCGGAGTCGCTCGTCGCGATCGCGTCCGACGCGCGCGTCTTCGCTGCCCTGAGCGAGGGCCAGCGCATCCGGTTCCAGGACGGCGGCGATCTGGCCGAGGGCACGCTGGTGGAGAAGTGCCGCTTCGGCGGCCTGGTGCAGCGCGACGACGGCGTCCTCCTCGGCGTCGGCTTCCGGCGGCTCTGGCCGGCGCAGCCCGCGGACGCGAAGCGGAACTGAACGAGGCCGCGCGAAGCCGCGTGGTTCTGTGCGATGAAGGCCGAGGCCCCCCGCATGAGCGGGTATCCATGCTCGACATCGCTCGTCGCCGGCGGAGGATCATCCGTCGAGGCGTCCGATCTCGCTCATGGTGCCTGGCAGCAGCGGAGTCTCCGCCGCCCCGCGGGAGCGCGACGGGGAGCCCGCGGAGGCCGCGCCGAGCGGCCCGGGACGGCGAACGTGCGGCTTGTACCTCCTCCGCGGACGCGATAGACAAGCCACATCATCGTCGCTCGCGCGCAGCGCGACCAGGTTGGAGGTACACGTTGAAGCTCGCTTGCCCGTTCACGGTCGCCCTTGCGCTCGCCCTGCTCCCGGGCTGTGGGAGCTCGATCTCGAACCTGTGCGAGGACAGGTGCGATTGCACCGGGGACTGCAGCCCGGATGACGAAGACGACTGCATCGACAACCTCGAAGACGCCGAGCGCGAGGCGGTGTCACAGGGCTGCGAGGAGCAGTTCGACGAGGCCATCTCGTGCGTGGAAGACGAGTTCGCGTGCCGGGGTGGGAACGTCGACGTCGACGGATGCCGCCAGGAGGTCGACAACCTGGGGCGCTGCACCGATCTCCCGACCGGCCTCCTGTTCTGGGCCGCCATCAACGACTGAGGGGCGCCGCGCGCCTGTTCGTGCGGAGGTCTGGCCCGGCTCCCGGAGCTCTACCTCCGCCGCCCCCGGCGCGAGCCGCCTATTCGCCGAGGTGGGTGCGGACCTTCGTGAGCAGCGTGTCGCTGTCAAAAGGCTTGATGAGGTAGTCGGTGCACCCGTTGGCGAAGCCGATCTTGATGCTCGTCTGATCGCTCCTCGTCGTCATCATGATGATCGGCACGGTCTTGGTCGCGTCGAACGCGCGGAGCCATCTGCAGGCCTGAAAGCCGTCCATGGCGGGCATGACGACATCCATCAGGATGAGATCGGGGCGCTCGGCCACCGCCTTCGCAATGGCCTCCTTGCCGTTGCGCGCGATGACGATGTCGTAATCGTCCACGCCGAGCGTGAGCTGCTGCGACAGCAATGAAGTCAGCGAGTCGTCGACGACGAGGATCTTCTTCTTCTTCGCTGCCTCGCTGGCCTGGTTACCTGGCGCGGTCGGCCGGCTCCGCGGCGCCGAGTCGGAAGCGGAGGCCGTTTCCGGAGAGCTCTTTCGCGAGGAGTCGACACGACGATCGGCCATGAGGGAGCCTCCATGAGGAAGCGCCGTTCCCTGCGGCGCCTCCGGAGTGTTCAGGTTGCAACGAGTGGTCCCCTCGCCACCTTATCAGGATCGCTACCGCACCGGAACCAAGTTCCACTGTCACCCGATGTGGCCAAACCCGCGAAAGTACTCCTGAACAGACCGTTGCGCCCACGCCGGCGACCAGCCGCTGAGACCGCTTGAAAAAGCGGCGGAGTCAACCTGGATGGAACAACACGAGCGGTTCCGGGCGAGGCAGAGGCTCACGCACGAACGTGAGGACGGAGCGGCAGCGCCTGCTCGCCGGCACAAGAAAGGAGGAATAGTGCCCAGGGACGGAATCGAACCGCCCACACGAGGATTTTCAATCCTCTGCTCTACCAACTGAGCTACCTGGGCTTGCTGCGGGCCCCGCGGTTACGCCGAGGCGTCGGTCACGGGCGGGCTACGTTACGCGGATACGGCGCCACGTCAAGAAATTTTTGCATCGTGTTCCATCCGTCCATGCTTTCAAGGCCCAGGAGCAGCGGCGCGATCGGACAGCCGCAGGGCGGCCGCGAGCCAGGAGGCGCGCAGGTAGGCCGCGGCGGCGAGCGCCATGAGCTGCGCGGCGAAGGCGGCGGCGACGCGCGGGCCCGTTCCGACGCCGGCGAGGTGGATACCCCACGCCCCGCAGGCGAGCGCGACGACCGCGAGGGCGCCCCGGGAAGCCCAGGCCCAGGTCGCCGCGAGCGGCGCGGCCTGCAGGGTGGCGAGCCCCCTCGAGACCGCGGCGTAGAAGCCCCGCTGCTCGTCGACGAGGGCGACCCGCGCGAGGTCGTGGACCAGGCCGATGGCCGCGACCGGCACCAGCGCGGCCGCGGCGACGACGATCGCCGCGATGTCGCGGCTGCGCGGCAGGACCAGGAGCTCTGCGCACATCTGCATCCCGGGTAGCAGGACGAGCGCAGCCGCGGCGACCTGGGCTGCGAGCGCGACGCCCCAGAGCAGCGCCAGCGGGCCGAGGGCGCGCGCCGCGCGGCCCCCGAGGGCCTGCGCGGAGAGCCGCCCGCACTGGCTCAGCGCGACGAGGAGCACCGCGAGCGGGACCAGCCCGAGCGCGGCGGCGATCAGGGCGCCCGCGCCGAGCTGCGCGGCGAGCGACGAGGCGGCGACCGCCGCGAGGCGTACGAGCTCGGTCAGCATCAGCCCGCCGGGGTCGAAGAGGATTGCGTCGCCACGGGGGTGGTCGCCGACGACCTCCGCGGCGAGGACGGAGAGCGGGGTCGCGACGACGAGCGAGGCGACCGCCCGGTAGCCGAAGTAGAACGCGACAGCGCCGAGCCGCTGGTGCGCGGCGGGGCGCCGTGGAGCAGGCGGGGCGCCTGGCAGCTCGGCCCAGGGGACGGCCGGCGAGCTCGGCGCCCTCGTGGCCTCCTCCGCGGCGTCCCCTTCCGCCGCCGGCGCCCCCTCGTCCGTCGCTGCCTGCTCCGCCGGCGCGCTCATGGTCCGAGGAGCGTGAGCGCGAGCCCGACGCCGAAGCTCGCGCGCGAGAGCACCGCGGGCGCGAGGAGGTCTCGGTCCGAGCGGCGCGCGTTGTTCGCGAGGTCGTCGTCGAGCAGCACCCGGCGGTCGGGATCGATCACCACGGCGACGAGCGGCGAGGCGCCGGCGTAGGCGATCCTGGCGACGCTCTCGCGCGCCGGCCACCGCGCCCGCTGCACGCGGCCGTCCGCGCCGTGCAGCTCGACGTCGACGGGGAGCACGAGCGAGCCGCGGCGCCGCACGACGGCGTGCCCGCTGTAGGCCGGCGCGTCGCTGCCGCCCGCGGGCGGAGCGTCCGCCGCGGCGTCCGCGGGCGGAGCGTCCGCCGCGGCGTCCGCGGGCCACGACTGGAACGTCGCGACGGCGTAGTCGACCCAGGCGCCATCGAAGAGCCCGGCCCGGAGCGCCTCGGCCGCCTCGTCGCCCGCCTCCTGCCGCATCGCCTCGAGCAGCGCCTCGGGGCCCGGGTGCCGGAAGCGGTTCTCGCGCGCGTAGCGGCCGACGGCGCGGCGCACCACGTCTTCCCCGTACACGCCCGCGAGCGTCGCGAGGAGCACCGCGGGCCGCGTGTACGCGAGCCCGGCGTAGTCCTCGCCGTCGATGAACGCCGTCGCCGGCTGCGCGATGGCGCCGTTGTGGCCCGACGCGATCGCGCCGACGCGGTACTGCGCCAGGAGATCGAGCTCGATCCCGAGCAGCCGCGCCGCGGAGCCGTCGCCGTAGCGCGCGCGCAGCGCGTCGGCCTCGGCGTACGTGGTGAGGCCCTCGTCGAGGAACGGGTGGCGGTGCTCGTTGGTGGCGACCAGGCCGTAGAACCACTGGTGCGCGAGCTCGTGCATCGTGACCGTCTCGACGAGGCGCACGCCCACCGCGGGCCAGAGCCAGCTCCCGCCGGTCGTGATGAGCGTCGGGTACTCCATCCCGCCGGCCTCCTCGGCGCCCTCGGGCGGGTGCACGATCGTGAGCGTGCCGTACGGGTAGCGGCCGAACGCCGCGCCGAGGCGCGACAGGCCGAACCGGACCAGGTCGATCTCGAGCGCCGCCTCGCGCTCGTTGCCCGCAGGGAACAGGCACCGGATCGCGACGCCGTCGTCGGTCGTCGCGCGCATCTCACGGAAGCGGTCCCACGCGGCGAACGCGAAGTCGTGCACGTCGTCCTGCACGAACCGGCGGACCGCCCGCCCGTCGCGCCGCTGCTCCTCGACGAGCCGGCCGGTGGCCCCGACCGTGAAGCCCTCCGGCACGTCGACTGTCACGTCGTACGCGCCGAAGTCCGCGTAGAACTCCGAGAGCCGGTGGTAAGCGAAATGCGCCCACGTCCCATCGGGCTCGAGGCGCGCGATCTTCGGGAACCACTGCCCCACCATGTGGAAGCTCCCGTGATGGCCCGTCCTCAGCGCGAGCGAGGGGAGGTGCGCGTCCCACGCGAGGTCGATCGTGATCGCGTCCCCGGGCGCCACGGGCTGCGGCAGCTCCACGCGGATGTCGGTCTCGTCCTCGGGGTCGCCGGGCGTCGTGGGCTTCCCCCCGGGCCACACGTCCGCGCCTCCCATCTCGCGCACGGCGAAGCGCGTCACCTGGATGTATCCGTAATCATACATGATTTCGCTGCCGCGGAAGCCGCCGACAGGCGCGCGGAGGAAGGCGGTGCGCGGGCTCTTGAAGCCGTTGAGGTAGAGGTGGACGAACAGCTCGCGCTGCGGCTCGCGCGAGGCGTTGCGCCAGACCAGCGTCCCCTCGCCGCGCATCGTGTGCTGCGCCGGATCGAGGCTCGCCCGCAGCGTGTAGCTCGCGATCGGGTCGGCGCGCGCCGCGAGCGCGGCGTCGGGTGAGGGCGCGGACGGCGCGGGGGCAGGCGGCGGG
>NZ_JEMA01000973.1 GCF_001589285.1 Sorangium cellulosum
CGCGGGCCGGCGCTGCTGTGGTCCCCGGACGAGAAGGCGCGCGCGGACTTCCGGGTGATCTTCAACCGCGACGGCGTGGCGCAGCCCGTCGCGCCGGCGTTCGCCGCGCTCGTCGGCTCGGTCCCGCCGCGCGACGATGTCGCGACCGACGCCGGCGCCGGCAGCGGAGAGCCCGCGCGCGCGTCGTGGCCGGCCTGCGCGGTGGCCTCCGGATTCGTGTTCTGCATGGATCAGGGCGGCACGATCCGGAGGACCCCGATGTCCGGCGGGGCGGCGCCGCCCCTCGGCGCCGGGCGCCGGGGCACGGGGATCTCCGCGGTTCCGCTGCCCGGGGGGCACACGCTCCTCGCCTTCCTCTCGGACCGCAAGACCAGCGAGGGGGTCGTGACGCAGGCCTTCGCGGTGCTCGACGACAGGCCCGCGGTGCCGCTCTCCGAGGAGGGCAGCGGCGCGACGTTCGTCGCCCTCGCGCCGTGGAAGGACGGCGCGCTCGCGATGTACATCGACGCGCGGTCGGCGCTGACGCCCGTCCACGCCCGCACGCTGCGGCCCACCGCGGAAGGCAAGCTCGAGCTCGGGCCCGACGCGGTGCTCTTCGTCGGCGACGCGGGCGAGTCGCGGATGGGCGGCGCGCTCGCGATCGGGCCCGAGGGCCCGGCGTACGTGCTCCTCCCGGCGTCGAAGGACATGTCCGAGTTCGGCATGGCCGCGATCCGCATCGCCGACGCGCCGCGCGACGACATGCCGGCTGTCTGGTCGCTCTACCCGAACGGCCTCAGCCCCGCGCCGATCGCGGCCACGCAGGGCGTCTCGCCGATCCACGTGGCCCGCGTCCGCCCGATCGCGCCCGAGCCCGGGGCGCGGCACGCGCTCGAGATCGGGCAGCTCGACGCGGAGGGGCGCTTTCAGGCGCGCTGCCTTGCCGTGGAGGGCAAGTCGTTCAAGCACGTGGCGATCGAGGCGGACCGCGGCGGCTCGCTCTGGCTGGCGTACACGACCAGCGCCGGCACCTTCGTCGAGCAGCGCGCCGTCGGCCCGTGAAGGCAGCGGGCGCGCTGGCCGCGATGCATCCGCGCGCCTGCGGCCATGGGAGCGTGAGCGCAAGCGCGGCGATGGGAGCGCGAGCGCGAGCGCGGCGCCGCGGCCGCTCGCGACGCTCGTCTCCCGCGGCGCGCAGAAACCGAGATCGACGCGCCGGTCTACCCGGAACAATAAGGTATGAGAAGATACCCCATGGGCGCTCCGCCACGTTCTCCCCTCACGGCCGACAAGATCCGACCGGGTGATCCCCACGAGCTCTCGGAAGGAGAGCTGGTCGAGTGCTTGCCGACCGGGGAGCGCGGCGGGCGAGGCAACCTGGTGGGCGGCTCCGTGCTGGACACCGATCCAGCCGTCGAGTCTGCCGGTGTGGATGTCGGCGTCTCCGTGCGCCCGGACATGCTCCGTGCGCCGGACATCTCGGTAGGAAACGTCCAAAACAAGCCCGGATAGGCGAGCGCGGCGCCGCCGCTCGCCGTGGAGTCCGCGGACACGGGGCAAGACGAGGGCGAGCTGCAGCGCAAGCCCTCCGAGAATCGGAGCGGGAGCACGGACGCGAAGCGGGGCCGCCCGCCTGCCGGCGTATCGAGCCGAGTCGAGCGGACACGCGGCAAATCGCCAGCTCCCTCCGCGCATGCGCGTGTCGCCCGCCAGTGAAAACTCCTGCGCTCCCGGCGCGGTTGAGCAAACGAGTCCGCCCGATTCACGACCCCTTCCGAGCCCGCGATGTGCGCCAGGGCCCTTGTCTCAGCGCACGATATCGCGCCGAGGTTGTTGCGTCACTTCCCCTCCTGGCGTAAGCCAGCTCCGTGGAACCGCAAATCCACTTCTATCGTAAATCTTAAGGAGCCGAGATGAAGCTAGATTCCGTGCCCACGGGCATTTTATGGCCCCTCGTGTCGCTGATCGCCCTCGGCCTCACGGGCTGTGGTGACGACGGCAGCGGCGACTCCGGTGGTGGTACGGAGAGCACCTCGACCGCGACCGGCGGCCAGGACGGGCAGGGCGGCGCCGGCGGCGGCGGGGTCACCGCGACGGGCACGGGCGCTGGCCCGGGCAGCTCCACGACGACCGGCGTCACCTCGACGAGCAGCGGCGAGCCCGCCAGCACGACGGCCGCGACAACCACCGCCGCCACGACGGGCACGGGCGGCGGCGGGTCGGTGAGCTGCGGCTATCCCGCGGCGACAGAGAACGGATCCATCACCTTCTACACGCTCGACATGGGCTCGACCGAGGTGAACTGCAGCTACCAGATCACCGGGCGGAACCCGGACATCGTCGCGCACGTCCCCTTCGGCGGAGGGCAGTACTTCGCCGCCATGAACACCCAGGACTACGATTCTTCGGGGATGTGCGGCGCGTGCGTGGAGGTCTCCCGCGACGACGGGCGCAAGGTGCAGGCCATGGTCGTCGACCAGTGCCCGATCGCCACGAACCCGAAGTGCGTGCGGGGCCACATCGACCTCAGCAAGAACGCCTTTCTCCAGATCGGCGCCGAGCGCGAGGGGTATCTCGGCACCACCAACGGCGGCGCGGCGGGGAAGATCTCGTGGAAATACATCCCCTGCCCGACGACGGCCCCTGTCACCTTCCGCCTCAAGGACGCGACCAACCGGTACTGGAACGAGATCATCGTCGAGGGGCACGCGCACCCGATCGAGAAGGTCGAGGTGGAGATCAAGGGCACGTGGCAGACGGCCACGCGGCAGTCGTACAACTACTTCGTCGTCGGCGACGGCGACATGGGGGCTCCGCCGTACCATGTCCGCGCCACCGACATCAACGGATCCTCCGTGGAAGCCATGCTGGACCTCAAGGCGGGTGACCAGCCCGCGGGCGCCCAGCTCCCCGCCTGCAACTGAGACCGACCGACATCCGGCCGATCGAGCCCTGCGCGCCGCGGCGGCCGCCCAGGCCCAGCGGCCCGCCCCTCGCGCGGCGCGGCGGCGATCTCGCCGCGCAAGGCGCCCTGCTCGCCGCGCACGAGCCTACCTCGCCGGAGCGCCCTCGCGACGCCGGCTCCCCGCCACCCGGGCTGGTAAGATGGCCGGCGCCCGCGGTCAGGATGGTTCGCGGAGCTCTCCAGGAGAACGCCGTGCAAGACCCTCGCCCCGCCCCGTCGCTGCTCACCGTCGACGACTTCGAGCGCGCCGCGCGCGCCCGGCTGTCCAGGATGGCCTACGACTACTACCGATCGGGCGCCGACGAGGGCAGGACGCTCCGGGAGAATCGCCGCGCCTTCCGCCGCCTCGAGATCCACTACCGCGTGCTCGTCGACGTGTCCGAGCGGGACATGAGCACGACAGTGCTCGGCGCGAGGGTGCCATTCCCCATCCTCGTGGCGCCCACCGCCTACCAGCGCCTCGCGCACCCCGACGGCGAGCTCGCCTCCTCGCGGGCGGCCTCGGAGCTCGGGACCATCTTCACGCTCTCCACGCTCTCGACGACGAGCCTCGAGGCGGTCGCCGAGGCGTCGCCGGGGCCGAAGTGGTTCCAGCTCTACGTGCACAAGGACCGCGGCCTCACGCGCTCGCTCGTCGAGCGCGCGGAGGCGGCTGGCTATCAGGCGCTGATGCTCACCGTCGACACGCCGCTCCTCGGCCGCCGCATCGCGGACGTGCGCAACGGCTTCGCGCTGCCCGAGGGGCTCGTGATGGCGAACCTCCGCGACGCCGCGGCGTCCGCCCCGGCGGGGGAGCAGGGCTCGCTGCTCGCGGCCTACGTCGCCGCGCGACACGACGCCTCGCTCACGTGGCGCGACGTCGAGTGGCTCGGCTCGCTGACGAGGCTGCCCATCCTGCTCAAGGGCATCATCCGCCCGGACGACGCGGTCCGCGCCCTCGACGCCGGCGCGGCCGGCGTCATCGTCTCCAACCACGGCGCGCGGCAGCTCGACGGCGCCCCGGCGACGATCGAGGCCCTCCCCGCCGTCGCCGACGCGATCGCCGGGCGGTGCCCTGTGCTGATGGACGGCGGTGTCCGGTGGGGTACGGACGTGCTGAAGGCGCTCGCGCTCGGCGCCCGCGCGGTGCTGGTCGGGCGCCCCGTCCTGTGGGGCCTGGCCGCGCTCGGCGGCGAGGGCGTCGCGCGCGTGCTCGCGGCCCTGCGCGACGAGCTCTCGGTCGCCATGGCGCTCGCCGGCTGCCCCTCCCTCGCGGCCCTCGATCGCGACCTCGTCCGCCGACCCCAGGCGCGTTGCCGTTGCCACGACCGCTCTCAGGACCGTTGAACGGTGCCTGACTCGCACGAGCATAAAGTTTTCCAAGATCGGCGCTGTCACACACGAGCGCACGCTGGATTGCAGCGCTTCCCTGGATGAACGGGGCGCAAGAAAAGGTGGCGGCCATTCGACCTCGCCCGTAGACTCGGCGACGGTGAACAGCGCTGTACGTGCGAAGGAGCGGTGGCAGGGGCTCTTCAGGCGAGGCGCTGGCGCCTCAGGGGAGATATCGGAACCCGGGGCGACGGACGCGACCATGGGGATTCGCCTCCGGCGCTTCGCCGGGCCGGCCGCTTACCTCGACCAGGTCTCCTCGCTTCGCATTGCCCACCTGACCGATCAGCACGTCGGCCGGGTGACGTCGGTCCGGGTCCAGCGCGCGGCCGTGGAGATCACGAACCAGCAGCGGCCCGATCTGGTCGTGCTCACCGGCGATTTCGTGTGCCACAGCCAGCTCTACCTCGATCAGCTCGAGGAGGTGGTGCGCGGCTTCGAGGCGCCGGTGATCGCCGTGCTGGGGAATCACGATCACTGGTCGGGCGCCGACGCGGTGAAGCGCGCGCTCGAGCGCGGGGGCGCCGCGGTGCTGTGCAACGCGAGCACGGTGATCACGCTGGGCCATGAGCGGCTCCAGGTGGTGGGGCTCGACGACGCCTACACAGGCCATGCGTCGCGCGAGAAGGCGGTGAAGGGGATGCGGCGCGATCTGCCGACGCTGGGCCTCTCGCACATCGCCGAGGAGGCGGACGGGCTCTGGCGTCACGGCGTCCCGCTGGTGCTCTCGGGCCACACGCACGCGGGCCAGGTCACTGTCGCGCGCCTGAACGAGCTCTCGATCGGCAAGATCGCCGGGCACCGGTACATCCACGGGCTCTACGGCACCCGCAAGCGGGCAGAGCCCGGCCAGGGGGCGGTCTACGTGGGGGCAGGGATCGGCGCGGCGGTGATGCCGCTGCGGCTCGGCGAGCGCGGCCAGCGCGAGGTCGCGATCTTCGAGCTCGGCAGCGAGCCGGGGTCGTTCGACGAGCACCACGCCGAGCAGGTGCCGCACCAGGGGCGCAAGCCGTCGCCGGAGCTCCTGGCGAGCCGGGCGGCGCGGGTGGCGAGGAACCGCGAGCGGCGGGCGGCGCGCGGGATCCGGCCGGGCGAGGGGAGCACTCAGGGAGAGGGGAGCGCCCAGGGCGAGGGGAGCGTCGGCGGGGAGCCCTGAGCCCGCGCTTCAGGCCGCGCGGGGCTCCGCGTCAGCGCGCGGGGCTCCGCTTCAGCTCGCGTCGAGCGCGCGGCGCAGCGCCGCCTCGAACGCGGCGCGCTCGTGGTAGATCTCGATCCCGCCGACGGCGAGCTTCATGAGCCAGGCGCCCAGGGCCACGATCTTGGCCTCGACGAGCACGTGCTCGGTCACCGACGCGCTCTCCCGCACGGCCCGCAGGTACTCGACGAGGTGGACGCGAACGATCGAGTCGTAGCCGGTCACGCCCGTGCAATCGAGGAACTCGTCGATGTGCCCGTGGAGCGCCACGCATTGCAGCGTCGGCTTGACGAGGCTGGCGAGGAGCGGAGCGTCGATGTGCCCCGTCAGGCGGTAATAGATGATGTGGCGTCCTGGATACGATACCTCGACGCTGCCCCGATCGGACTCATGGCGGACATCGACGGGAAGTGGCGAGCCGGGCATGTCGTTCTCCTGCGCCCGCGCCGCCCGGAGGTCCAGGGGCCCGGAGGCCCAGGCGATCGACGTCGAGCACGGCTCCCCACCTTACGCGAGGTCGCGCGGAGAGACCAGCCCGCGGTGCGCCTCACTCGATAGGCGCGCTCGCGCACGGGCCCCGCTGATCGACGGAGATGCCGGTGGCGGCCGCGACGCAGGCGTTGGAGTACGTCTGTCCATCGCACCCGCACACGGGCGCGAGCTCCTTCGTGCAGGCCTCGGGCTTCTCCGCGCAGGCGCCGGCCGCGTCGGCGCGGCCGCAGATCGCGTCGGGCGCGTACTTGCAATAAAGCCCGTCGCCGCAAACGCGCGGCCCGCCGAGGGTGAAGCCGCCGCAGCTCTCGCCGAGCCCGACGATCGTCGGGCCGCACTCGCCGAGGCTCTTCACCGAGACGCCGGCCATCGCCGCGACGCAGTCGTTGCCGTACGTCCGGCCGTCGCACCCGCAGACAGGATCGTAGTCCTGCCGGCACGCCTCCGGCACGAGCTCGCACGTGCCGCTCCGATCGTAAGCGCCGCAGTTCGCCTCGGGGGCGAAGTCGCAATACAGCCCCTCCGCGCAGCGGAAGCCGGCGATGCCGCCGCACATCGCGCCGGGCTGCGCGCGCGGCGAGCAGACCTCGCCGCCGCAGGAGAGGCGGAGCTCGACCTCGACGGGGGTCCGCTGCGAGACGACCTGCACGACGTACGAGCCGGTGCCCTGGCTCTGCCACGTCGTGGAGCCCTGTCCGAGCGAGCCCCTGATCCGCGGGACATTCCGCAGCCTCCCGTCGGTCGTGACCTCGTGCACCCTGACGGCGACAGCGGCGCTCCTGCCGGCGGCGACGGCCCGCAGCTCGAGCGTGATCGTCCGGCCAGGATGGCTCGTGAAGTGCGCGTAGACCGACTCCCCGCGGCCCACCGAGAGGCGGTTTTCATGATCGAAATACGCCGGGACGGCGGCGACGTCGCTCAGCCTGAGCGCGCCCTCGACTGTCCCCGTCTCCTCCTGGTCTGCGACCTCGGCAGGGTCCGATGATGCCGTGCAGCCGGCGAGTGTTACAGCGAGAACAGCACCCAGAACATTCGCCATGTTCATGATCGTGAAAACTCCTCATGAGGAAATGGGCCCAGCGCTCCGGGCGTCCCCTCGGAAATGCGAATCGGCTGCGGGATGGACGACGCCAGCGCGGCCGCGAGGCGCGCTGTCTCGGTCCCTCATCCCGGGCAAGCGGTTGCTAGGACCCGTGGATGGGCCCGTCAACCGCCGTCCGGGAGAGCAAGCCGACAGCGCTCGTGGCGCGACGGTCATTCGTCCTGCGTCTCCCTGCGATATCGCTGTGTCCTCCATGCCGCCGAGCTCTCGCCCGACCCGGGGTGGCAGTGCGTCGATATGTCCACGCTCCAGCGCCTCGACGATCGCTCCCCTCATTCATCCACGTCGTCAGCTCTCATCGACTCGGCACCTGGTGCCCTCTGTCGTCCGCTACCTGCGTTTGCAATCAGCGTTCCCCGCTAGATGAGATGAGCCCGCCCGCCGCTGCTCTCTGCGGCGCCGCGGGGGGCGCGGCGCGCGGCGGAGACGGGGATCCGGGTCGGTCCGGGCGGGGCCGGCGGCGGGAAGGGGACGCGCACACCCTGTTCCCACATCACACGCGGTGATGAGGCGTTCCGCCACACGGCGTCGTTCGCTGTACGACGCATCGCCGTGCTGCGGGGCAGTTTGCTACGGGGGCGGAGCGCTCGAGGCGACGCGAGGGTTCGAGGCAGCGGGGCGGTGACGGCCCTTGCTTTCGATGCTCGAGCGCGGCTAAGTCTTGGTCCGCTCGAATGGTCCGTCCCACCGACAAGACCGCGAACAACCGCACCCCGCGGGAGCTGAACCGCGCCCTCGTGCTCGACCTCGTCCAGGAGCACGGCCCGATCTCCCGCACGAACCTCGCGCGGCTGAGCGGGCTGACGAAGCCGACGGTCTCCGCGATCATCGAGGAGCTGCTCGACAGCGGCAGCGTCCGCGATGTCGGGTCCGAGTCGCGCGGCGGGCGCCCGGCGCGCCTCCTGGAGTTCAACGACGACAGCGCGGCCTACCTCGGCATCGAGATCGGCGTCGAGCAGACGGCCGTGGCCGTGGCCGACGCGCGCGGGCGGACGCGGGCTCGCCTGGAGCAGCCGGCCGTCCTGCGCGATCCGCATCGGACGGTCCGCGACGTTGTCGAGCTCCTGCCGAAGGTGCTGCAGCTCGCCGGGGTGCCGCGGAAGCGGCTTCGCGGCGCGTGCGCCATCTTGCCCGGGCTCATCGAGCGGCCGAGCGGCGTCTGCGTGCTCGCCCCCAACCTGGGCTGGGAGCGGTTCCCGCTGCGCGCGGAGCTCAGCCGCGCGCTCCGCATGCAGGTGCCTGTGTACAACCTGCCCCAGGCGGCGGCGGTGGCCGAGGGGGAGCTCGGGGCGGCGCGGGGGCACGCCTCGTACGTCTGGATCTACGTCGGGCTCGGCGTCGGCGCGGGGCTCGTCGTCGATGGGCGCCTGTTCTTCGGGATGCAGGGGTACAGCGGCGAGATCGGCCACTGTCGTGTCGCGGACGACGGCCCCCCGTGCGGCTGCGGCCGCCGCGGCTGTCTCGAGACGTTCACCTCGGTGATGGCGCTCCGGCGCGCCGCCGAGGCTGCGTCGTCGCGCTCGAGCGCGCTCGCCGCGCTCCCCCGGCCGCACGCGGTCGCCGCCATCGCGAGCGCCGCGCTGGCCGGTGACGAGGCCGCCCGCGGGATCTTCCACCAGGCCGGCGCGCAGCTAGCGCGCGGCATCGGCGTCCTCCTCAACCTGCTCAACCCGCAGCTCGTCGTGCTCGGGGGCGAGGCGATCGCCGCGCCCGACATCCTCCTCGCCGGCCTGCGCGAGGAGCTGCCGCGCCACGCGGTCCGCGCCGGAGAGGTGCCGGTCGTCGCCTCTCCGCTCGGCAGCGAGGCCGGCCTGCTCGGCGCCGTCCTGCTCGCGCGCGAAGGCGCTGTGCGCTCCCTCCGCCTCGTCCCCGACGGCGTGCTCCAGGACAGCGCCCCGTAGCGCGCCCCCGCGCGCAGCGCGGGGCCCGGACGAAGAGGCTTTGTCAAGAGGCTTGTCGAATTCTCTGGGCCCGATCGCGCCGGCCCCCGGGGCTCGCCCGCGGCGCCGGTCGGGGCTCCACGAGAAGAAGAGAGTTGGAACCACAGAGGGCACAGAGGGCACAGAGGGAAGAGAAGAGGGAAGAGAATGAACTCTGAGCCCCTCTCCCTCTCTTCTTTCTCTTCTCTCTCCCTCTGTGCCCTCTGTGCCTCTGTGGTTTTTTATCTCTTCATCCCGTCCTCCGCCCGCTGAGCAACGCGGGCGAACCACGCTCTCCGCGCGCCGCGCTGTCCGCGGCAGACGGCGCACCGGAGCGCCCCTCGGCGAAGAGCGGCGCGAACGCGCGGCGCTCGTGCCAGGTGAGGGCGCCGAGGAGTCCGAGGAGGATGACAGCGTTGATGCCGGCGCGGGGGTCGAGCAGCAGGTGGAACAGGGCGATGTTCACCACGACCGGCCAGAGCAGCGCCACAGCGAGGGCGCGGCGGCGGCCGAGGAGGAGCAGGACCGCCGCGGTGAGCTCCACCGCCTTGACGGCGTGGATGTAGCCGCTGTCGACGAGCATCCGGGTGAACGGGTGGAGCGGCTCCGGGACAGGCACGATGCGCACGAAGCCGTTGATGCCGCCGAGCAGCACGATGAGGCCGAGGGAGATGCGGATGGCGTCGACAGCGCGAGGGGGCATGGGTCCTCCTGGTTTCAGGGGGCCACCATGCGCCCCGGCGCGGCCGGCGCTTGTACGAAGTGGCTGCGAGCGACGGCGCCCGGCGTGCGGCCCAGCGTGGCGGCGACCGCGCGCGCGAGGTGGGCCTGGTCGTGGAAGCCGCCGGCGAGCGCGGCCCGGGCCGGCGCGGCGCCGTCCACGAGCGCCCGGACGGCCGCCATGACCCGCAGGAACGTCACGTAATCGCGCAGGGGGTGCCCGAACGCGTCGTGGAACAGGTGGGAGAGCCGCGAGCGCGAGAGGCCCTCCGCGGCGGCCAGCGGGCCCAGCGCGGGGCGTTCCGGCGCCTGCTCCGCGAGGCGGCGCATGGCGCGCAGCACGCGGCGGTCGACCGGCGGCCGCTCCGGCGTGAACGCGCGGGCGCACGCGGTCATGAGCTCGCGCGCGGCGGCGTTGTCGAGCCGACCGCGGAGCACCTCGCGCGCGGCGGCGCGCACCCGCTCGGCCTGGGCCCCCTCGAGCGCGAGCACCCGCCCGCGGACGGCCACCTGCGCCCCCGCGCCGAGCCCGCCGGGCGGCAGAAAGGCCGTGACCGTCGGTCCGGGCGCGATGATGGCGTGGGCGACGCCGGCGCCGGTGAGCACGGGCGCGCGCACCTCGAGCGGCCGCGCGCCCTCGCGCTCGACCCGGAGAGGGCCGTCGACAGGCACCACCAGCTTGACCAGGTGGAGGGCATGGCGGCGCGTCCCGCCGGCGTCCTCGACGACGTGCACGCCGCCCTCGTCGACAAGCGCCGTGTGCTCGCGAGCCGCCACCCGCGAGAGCCAACCACTCCGGCGCGGACGGCGCAAGCGCGCAGCAGCGGTGATCCGCCGCGAGCACCTGAATCCGTAATGAGGCGAAGCGCACGCCAGCAAGCGCACGTGAACACGCAGACGACCGGAGCCTCGATGCGCTGTTGACGAAAAGTGACGAAAACTGTCGTCAAGGCTGGCAGAGGCGCGCCGGGTCCGGGTAGGATCATCGCCAGTCGGGAGCGACATCACGGCGGATTGGGGCCGCCGGGGTGTTGGCGCCAAAGCCTCGTGCCGGAGGACTGGACGCATGTACAGTTATCTTAAGCATTGCGTTGTCGTGTCCATATTTCTCACTGTCGTGGCGATTTCTTCGTGCGAGCGGCCGAGCCACCTGGGTGGGAGCTGCGAGTCGACGGCCGACTGCGAGTCGGACACGCAGTACGCGCCTGGCACGGAGTGCGCGGACGGGGTGTGCACCTGCGTCCAGGAGGGCCACACCCTGTGCTGCGAGCCCGAGGACACGGCGCCTGATTGCTTTCTCGCCTGCCGACCGTGCAGCGAGTGCCAGGAGGGCTGGTTCAGCTGCGCGCCGGGGACGGCGGGGACGGCGTGCGACAACGACGCGAAGTGCGCCGGCCCGCCGGACCCCCGCTGCGGCGTCGGTCGTTGCGTGGACCGGGTGTGTGAGGTGGACATCTACCCCGGCCCGCTGCCCTCGCAGGTGCGCGGCGACTGCGCGCGGCTGGAGTGCACGCACGCGGGGGAGGTCGTGTCGAGGCCCGACCCGTCGGACCTCTACAACGATGGCAACCTGTGCACCTCGGATATCTGCTCGGAGGAGAACAGGCCTGTCAACGTGCCTCTCGACAACGGGGTCAGCCTCTGGGACCTCTACAAGGTCGATCAGATCTGCTACGAGGCGGAGACGTTCGACTGCATCGTCGAGGACAACCAGTGCGGGGCCGACCGCATCTGCATCCCGGTCGTGGGCGCGCAGCGCGGCGGGGGCTACTGCGCGCCGCGCCACTGCATCAACGCGCGGCGCGACCCGGACGAGGCCGACGTCGACTGCGGCGGTATCTGCAGGCGACCTTGCGAGAGCGGAAAGATGTGCACCGTGGCGCTGGACTGCATCTCCGGCGTGTGCCTCGGCAGCCCGGGGACATGCCGGGGCGCGATGGAGGCCGACGGCGTGCGGAACGGGTCCGAGACCGGCGTCGACTGCGGCGGCCCGTGGAAGCCGTGCCTGCCCGGCGACGGGTGCGCGGCGGCGGCGGACTGCGAGGCCGGCGTCTGCTGGGCCGGCGTGTGCCAGCGGCCGACGTGCCTCGACGGCGTGCAGAACGGTGACGAGCTCGGCGTGGACTGCGGCGGGCAGGCGTGCCCGGCGTGCCCGCGCTGAGCCCGCCGGCGGGGCCGTGGGCCCAGCGCGCCGGCCGGCGGCGCGTTGACGCTGCCGCGTGGAGCGGGCATAGGGGGGTGATGCGCAGACTCGCTATCGAAGGGATGACCTGCGGCCACTGCGTCCAGGCGGTCTCGAAGGCGCTCGCGAAGGTGCCCGGCGTCACGCGCGTGGGCGAGGTGAGCCTCGAGCGCGGCGAGGCGATCGTCGAGGGGAGCGCGACGGCGGAGGCCCTGCTCGCGGCCGTGCGCGACGCCGGCTACGAGGCGCGCGACGCGGGCTGACGTCGCTGTGCGCTGACGTCGCTGTGCGCTGACGTCGCGGTGCCGGACATCGGCCGCCTTTGATATGGTGGCGGCCACCATGACGCGAGAACAGGGTCAAAAGGGCTTTCCCGAAGGGTTCCTCTGGGGCGCCGCGGCGGCGTCGTACCAGATCGAGGGCGCCGCGCAGGAGGACGGCAAAGGGCCGTCCGTGTGGGACATGTTCTGCCGGAAGCCGGACGCGGTGTGGAACGGCCATACGGGCGACGTCGCGTGCGACCACTACCACCGGTACCAGGAGGACGTCGCCCTCATGCGCGACATCGGCCTCCGCGCCTACCGACTCAGCACCTCGTGGCCGCGCGTGCTGCCCGAGGGCACGGGCGCCGTCAACGAGCGCGGGCTCGCGTTCTACGATCGCCTCGTCGACGCGCTGCTCGAGGCGGGCGTCCAGCCCCATATCACCCTGTTCCACTGGGACTTCCCGCTCGCGCTCTACCACAAGGGCGGCTGGCTGAACCGCGACAGCGCGGACTGGTTCGCCGAGTACACGAGCGTCGTGGTCCGGAAGCTCGGCGACCGGGTGAAGGACTGGATGACGCTCAACGAGCCTCAGGTGTTCGCCGGGGCCGGCCACTACGAGGGCCGCCACGCGCCCGGCGACCGGCTGCGCTTCGCCGAGGTCCTGCGCCTGTGCCACCATGTCCTGCTCGCGCACGGCAAATCGGTGCAGGCGATCCGCGCGGCGAGCCCCGGCAAGTGCAATGTCTACTATGCGCCGGTCGCGCAGGTGAAATACCCAGCGAGCTCGTCGCCCGAAGATCTCGAGGCCGCGCGCGCGGCCACGTGGTCGGTGAACGCGCGCACCACGTGGACCAACACGTGGTGGATGGATCCCGTGTTCTTCGGCAGGTACCCCGAGGACGGGCTCCGCCTGTTCGCGAACGAGCTGCCCGAGATCCGGAGCGGCGATATGGAGATCATCGCCCAACCCGTCGATTTCTGCGGCGTGAACGTCTATTGGGGGTTCCCCGTGCGCGCCGGCGCGAACGGCGCCGCCGAGGTCGTGCCGCATCCGGTCGGACACCCGATCACCGCCTTCGAGTGGTCCGTCACCCCCGAGTGCCTCTACTGGGGGCCCAGGTTCTTCCACGAGCGGTACAAGCGCCCCATCGTGATCACCGAGAACGGCCTGTCCACCCGGGACTGGATATCGCTCGACGGGAAGGTGCACGACCCCCAGCGCATCGACTTCATGGCGCGCCACCTGATCGAGCTCCGCAAGGCGATCGCCGACGGCGCGGCCGTGAACGGCTATTTCCACTGGTCCATCCTGGACAACTTCGAGTGGGCCCACGGCTACAAGCACCGCTTCGGCCTGGTCTTCGTCGATTACCCGACAGGCAAGCGCGTCCCCAAGGACTCGGCGCACTGGTATCGCGAGGTCATCGCCTCGAACGGCGCGACCCTCGGGGGGTGAGCCGGCGGCCCCGGGGGGCCTGGACAGATCGCCCGAGAGGTCCCCGGGGCTGCCCTCTGCGCTGCACGAAGCTGGCGGTCGACCGGTCCGGGCGCAACATGCGCGGCTTCGTCATCGAGACGACGTCGCTCGGCGCGCCGGAGCTCCCGCCCGAGATCGAGGTGCGGCCACCCGCCCGGAGCCGCCGGGCGAATGGCCGTGTCGCCGGCGCGCGCGCTCCGCGGCCCCGCCGCCGAGGTGCGCCCCGGGCCGCTCAGGAGGCGATCGGCTCCTCGGCGTCTTCCTCGTCCTCGTCGTCGAGCGGCTCGTCGTCCCCGCTCGCCAGGTCGTACCCGTGCGGATCGAACTCGTCGAACATGGCCTGCAGGCGCTCGGTCAGCGAGTCCCACGTGTCCGGCGGCTCGCCGGACTGGCGATCGCGCTCCGCCAGGGCGAGCGCGGCGGCGACCGCCGAGGTCAGCGGGCGCGCGTCCTGGAGCACCGCGACCTTCGAGGCGTCGCCGCTGCACGCGTACGCGAGCAGATACGCCCTGTAGATCTCCTCATTCGTCTTGTCGCTCATTCCTCTTCCTTCGTCCTTGTCGTCCGGCGCGCCCCTGGGGCCGTGCTCTGGCCTCCTGGGCGCCGCGGACAGGGGGTGCGAGCGTAGCCCATCTCGGCGCCCGTCGGGGGGCCGCGCCTCGCCCGGGGGGCGCGGGCGGCGCGGGCGCGGCCGGTCGTCAGTGGTGCAGCCGGTCGCGCAGCGCGCGCACGGCGCGCTCGAGCCCCGCGTGATGATGGAAGCAGCACTGCCCGATGCGCGGCTGGCACTGCGACGAGCGGAGCATCTCCAGGAACACGAGCGCGCGCGCGTCGCCCTCGAGCGCCGCGCGGTCGAAGAGCGCGTGCTTGCGCCGGCAGGGGGCCTCGCGCAGCTCCACGGCGATGCGCAGCGGGACGCTCGCGCGCTTCAGCACCTCGGGGCGCCGCAGCAGCGCGGCCGCGCGCTTGCCGCCCTGCGTGCCGCCGTAGCCGCTCATCATCTCGTAGGCGATGTCGAGGCCGTCGGGGCCGAGGCGGCTCTCCAGGGCGTCGAAGATCGCGTCCGCGCGGCCGTCGGCCCGGTACGCGCTCTTCACCGCGGCGGCGGCCGCGGACGTCATCACGTCGCGATCCGCGAAGGCGGCGCGATCCCTGTCGAGCAGCGCGAGCAGCGCTTCCTCTGCCGCCTCCCACCGCTTCGCCTGGACGGCCTCCACGAGGCGCGCCCGCTCGGCCGGCAGGGGCGCGCCGTCGAGCGGCCCCGGACCCGCGGGCGCCGCGCCTGCGTCGGCCGCTGCGCCCTCAGCGAGCTCCGCGCCTGCGTCGGCCGCTGCGCTTCCAGCGAGCTCCGCGCCTGCGTCGGCCGCTGCGCCCCCNTTCCAGCGAGCTCCGCGCCTGCGTC
>NZ_JEMA01000974.1 GCF_001589285.1 Sorangium cellulosum
GGCTCACGTTCTGGAGCGCGTCGCGGCCTCTCGCTCCACCTCGGCGGCGTACTCGCCCGCGCGCGGTCCATTGCGCTTGCGGGCGATGGTGTGTCCCTTGCCATCGCGGATCTGCCGCTCGAGCTTGTCCAGGACCATGTCGATGGAAGCGTACATGTCCTCACCCTGCTCGGTCGCCTGGAAGGCCAGGCTGCCCGAGGAGAGGCGGACGTCGGCGACGTGTTCCAGGCCCTCGACCGAGAGGGTCACCTGCGCCGTCATCGCCTGCCTCAGGAATTTCTGAAGCTTGGCCACCTTCTCGTGCGCGTACTTCTTGACGGCCTCGGTACCCACCATGTGGCGGAACGTGATCGTGATGTTCATCGGGCCAGCCTTCCTTCCACCGGATGCGTAGATGAAACAATCGACTACGGCTACAGAGCACCCCTCCATCTCCATAGTAACACCGCTGTAGAGCTCCGGTCTTCCATCAACGAAGGTGCTCTTTCGTTTTGTTGGTTTCGCTCTGGGTCGCTCCCTTGCGTCGTCGCTGCGCCTTGCCGCGACGCGCCGCGACGCGACGCGCCCGGCGCGGCCACGCGACCCCTCTCAACAAGCCTTGGCGCGCCCCGCTTGTTCCAGCGCCCGGCGCACCGCGTGCGGGGCATGGCCACAGGCCAGCGCGATCTCGCCGAGGGTGGGCCTACGCCCGAGCTCGGCGGCGAGCCGCCTGGCGCTCTCGAGGACGGCGCGGAGCACCTCGACGTCGCCCGGATCCAGCGGCTCGGCGACGCGGAGGCCCTCGGACTCGAGCCGATCGATGATGTGCTCCACCTCCTCGTACGAGACCGCCCGGCGATCGATGACCTCGGCGATGTCGTTGAGGTCCACCCGGCCGCTCGAGCGGTGACGTGTAAGGAGCTCCTGGATCATGTCGTCAATAACGGGCCGCACGGAGCTAGGGTGGCACCTGCGCGCAGCCCGCGCACGCCCGACGCCCGCAGGACTGAGCGCCTCGAGCCCGGGGTCGCAGGTCCGCGAGCGTCGCGGCCGCCGGCCCGGGGCGGCCGTCGGTCACCGCCTGCTCGCCGCCGGGCGCCCGCCTCCCCGGGCGCGCCGCGTCCGCGCGCCGCGTCCGCGCGCCGCGTCCGCGCGTCACGTCCGCCCCCGCCCATTTCATCCGTTCGATAACCGCTCGACAACGTCAACGACGTTTCCGCCAGGAGCCGCGGAGGGTTGATGGTAGATACCGAGTCGACATCGAGCGGATACGCAACAGGAGATCTCCATGCGCTGGCCCCCCCCCGCGTCGCGATCGCGTCATGCGATCCGCGACCACATCGAGGCGAACCTCGACCCCGTCGAGGATCACCAGGAGATCACATTTCTCTCGACGTGCTACGATTTCCCCTGGGACACGCAGCGCGCCCTGGAGCTCGCGCTGATCCGCGTCTTCGGCATCGCGAAGAGCTCACCGCTGCTCGTGCGGACTGGCGAGTTCCTGGAGCGCACCCAGAAGCGTTACGACGACACGGTGCTCATCCTCTCCGAGATGCTGGAGAACGGATACGACAGCGAGCGCGGCCGGGCGGCGCTGCGGCGCATGAACCAGCAGCACAGGCGTTACACAATCCCGAACGACGAGTACCTGTACACGCTGTCGACGTTCGTCTTCGAGCCCGTGCGCTGGAACGAGCGCTTCGCCTGGCGCCCGCTGACCGAGAAGGAGAAGCTCGCGACGTACCATTACTGGAAGCAGGTCGGGGCGCTCATGAACATCAGGGACATCCCGCCAAGCTACGAGGCGTTCGAGCGCTTCAACGTGGACTTCGAGGCGGAGCACATGCGGTTCTCGGAGGACAACCGCAGGCTCGCCGTCGCGACGCGGGACCTCATGCTGAGCTGGATGCTGCCGAGGGCCCTGCGGCCGCTCGGGGCGCGGGTCGTCCACGCGATATTCGACGATCGCCTGCTCGACGCGCTCGGGCTGCCGCGGCCCTCGCCCGCCCTGCGCCGCCTCGTCGAGGGGGCGCTCCGCGCGCGCGGCCCGGTGCTGCGGGCCATGCCGCGCCGGCGTGAGCCGCGCCTGCTCACCAGGAAGAAGACCCGCACGTATCCGGACGGCTACCGCATCGAGGACCTCGGCGCGCGGTGATCGGCGCGCACAAGCGCGCCCGGCGCGAGGCTGCGTGTCCGCTCAGGGGAGCTGGCGGCGCAGGAACTTCAGCGCCTCGCGCGCGGCCGGGTTCACCGGCTCGTAGACGTCCGGCGTCTTCCTGAGCGGCGCCCCGATCGGCTCGCCGGGGCGGACGCCGAGGATGCGCTCGACGTCCTCCAGGAGCGATTGCATCGAGTCGAAGCGGTTGCCGGGCAGCTTCCGGAGCGCTGTGGCGACCAGCGCCTCGATGCGCCGATCGATGCCGGGGCGGATCGTGCTCAGCCGGGGGGCCTCGGTGCACGCGTGCTGGGCGACGACAACCACGTCGTCCGGCGAGGAGAACGGGAGCTGGCCCGCGAGCATGCGGTACATGGTGATGCCGAGCGCGTAGACGTCGGTGCGGCCGTCGACGGGATCGGCGAGCGCCTGCTCCGGGGCCATGTAGGGGACGGTGCCCAGCACGAGGCCCGCCGCGGTCGTGGGGCCCGATCGCAGCTTCGCGAAGCCGAAATCCATCATCTTGATCACGCGCGGGCCGCCCGCGGGGCGGACGAGGAACATGTTGTCCGGCTTCACGTCGCGGTGGATGATCCCGGCCGCGTGCGCGGCGGCGAGCGCCGACGCCGCCTGCCGGATCAGCGGCAGCGCGACGGCCTCGCTCAGGGCCACCTCGCGGCGGAGCAGGACGCCGAGCGACTCGCCGGTGAGGAGCTCGAGCACGATGAAGGGGGACCCGTCCTTGCGATCGCCCGCGTCGAGGACCCGGATGATGTTCGGGTGCCCGAGCTCGGCCGCCACCTCGAGCTCGCGGAGGAACCGCTCGCGCTGGGTCCGGTCGGCCGCGAAGCTGCGGTTCAGGATCTTGATCGCGACCTGCTCCTTCGTGTGGCTGTCCACGGCGAGGTACACGCGCGACATCCCGCCCGCGCCGATGAAGCCCTGGATCACGTAGCGATCCTCGAGGACGGCGCCGAACTGCCGCGTCGGCTGCGCGGGCGGCGCGGCCGACAGGGACTGGACCAGACGGGCGCCGTCGTCGGGGCAGAACGCGTACGAACGGTCGGCGTAACCGCGATGGCAGCGCGGGCAGATCATGGGCGCGCGACATGATGGAGGCGCGGGCGAGGATCCTCAAGGGACTTGCGCCCCGGCGGGCCATCCTGCGTGAACCAACGTGAAACAACGCGGACCACGACACGAAACAGACCGGACGAGCGCGGAGCGACATCGACGCGCGGGGGACCGAGGCGAATCGCATGAAACACGTGAAACATGTGGAGCGCGCAGGATGCAGAACGCACATTGCGCGTTCCGTCCGAGGGCTCGATCTACCGTCCCGGGAGGTAGATCGCGGCGCGGACCTCGGCTATGCGTGCGCCTTTCCTGGTCGACGCGATTGACCCCGAGCCCGAGAGACACAGCCCGTGACATCACAGAAGCAGACCGCGACCCTCATCCCTGGTGACGGCATCGGCCCCGAGATCGTGGAGGCGACGCTGCGCGCCCTCGACGCGCTCGGCGCGCCCTTCGAGTGGGAGACGTGCGTGGCCGGCATGGCCGGCGTGAAGGACTTCGGCGACCCGCTGCCCCGGGCCACGCTCGACAGCATCCACCGCACGCAGCTCGCGCTCAAGGGGCCGCTCGAGACGCCGATCGGCGGCGGATACAGGTCCTCGAACGTGCGCCTGCGGCAGGAGTTCCAGCTCTACGCGAACGTGCGGCCCGCGCGCACGCTGATCCCCGGCGGGCGCTTCGAGAACATCGACATCGTGCTCGTGCGAGAGAACCTCGAGGGCCTGTACGTGGGCTTCGAGCATTACATCCCCATCGGGAGCGACGAGCACGCGGTGGCTATCGGCTCGGGCGTGAACACGCGGGTCGGCTCGCGCCGCATCGCCGAGTACGCCTACAACTACGCCGAGAAGCACGGCCGCAAGAAGGTCACCATCGTCCACAAGGCGAACATCATGAAGGCGCTCACCGGCATCTTCCTCGAGACGTCGCGCGAGGTGGGCCGGGCCTTCGAGGGCCGCGTGGCGACCGACGAGCGCATCGTGGACGCGTGCGCGATGCAGCTCGTGCTGAACCCGTGGCAGTTCGACGTCATCGTCACGACGAACCTCTTCGGCGACATCCTGTCGGACGAGATCGCGGGCCTGATCGGCGGCCTCGGCATGGCGCCGGGGGCCAACATCGGGCACAACGCCGCCATCTTCGAGGCGGTGCACGGCTCGGCGCCGGACATCGCCGGCAAGGGCGTGGCGAACCCGATCGCGCTCATGCTGGCCGCCGCGATGATGCTCGATCACGTGGGCGAGCAGGAGCTCGCGACGCGCCTGCGCGCCGGCATCGACGGGGCGCTCAACGCGGACGGGGTGCGCACCCGCGATCTCGGCGGCAAGGCGGACACGAAGACGCTCACGGACGCCATCGTGGCGCGCATCAAGAACGGCTGATCGAACGCGGCGGGCGCGGCGGGCCTCGCGACCGGCGCCGCCGCGGCGGGCGCGGGGTCAGCCGTCGCCCGCGGGCGCTTCCGGGAGCGGGAGCGAGACGTGGAACGACGTCGTCTCGTCCGGCGTGCTCTGCGCCCAGATCCGGCCGCCGTGCGCCTCGACGATGCCCTTGCAGATGTAGAGCCCGAGGCCGGTGCCGGGCGGGGCCTTGCTGGACGGGCCTGACGAGAGCCGCTGGAACCGCTGGAACAGCCTCGGCAGCTCGCCCGGCGGGATGCCCTGGCCGCGGCTCTCGACCACCACCTCCACCTCGGCGCCGCGGCGCGAGAGCGTCACCCGGGTCGGCGCGCCGGGATCGCCGTACTTGGCGGCGTTCAGGAGGAGGTTTCCGATCACCTGGTCCATGCGCGCCGGGTCGACGAGGACGGGCGGCACGCCCTCGTCGATGGCGAGCTCGACGGCGCGATCGGGCCGCTCGGCCGCCGCGAGCTCGACGGCGGCGCGGAGGTGGGCGCCGAGGTCCGTCGGCCGCGGATCGATCGAGAAGCGCCGCGCCTCGATCTTCGAGGCGTCGAACAGGTCGTCGATCATCTGCTCGAGGCGCCGGGCACTGGCGAGGATCTTCTGGCTCCATCCCGAGGTGTCCTGGGACCTCCGCGACAGCATGCCCGCGTAGGCGGAGATCGCGGTGAGCGGCTGCTTGAGGTCGTGCGCGACGATGGAGGTCCACTCCTCGCGGAGCCGGGCGCGCTCCGTGTAATGGGTGACGTCCTCGTAGCTGGCGATGGCGCCGAGGATCGCGCCCTGGTCGTCCCGGATGGGGCCGGCGCTCACGATGACGGGGACGTAGCTCCCGTCCGGCCTCCGGAACCACAGCTCCTCGCAGGTCGTCCCCTGGCCGCGCGCCGCGCGGACCAGCGGCATCTCGTGGTGCAGGAGCGGCCGTCCTCCCGGCTCGCACAGGCGCACGCCCGGCGCGCCCTCGAGCAACCCGGGTGTCTTGAGGGGGTGCGGGCCGCCGCAGAGCTGCTCGCAGCGGCGGCTCGCGAGGAGCGAGCGGCCGCCGCGCTCGTCGAAGATCGCGATGGCGACGGGGAAATCCTCGATGATGATGCGCAGCCACTCCCGCTCGGCGGCGAGGCGGCTGTCCGCCTCGCGGAGCGTGGCCCGGGCGTCCTGGAGCAGGGCCTGCGCGCGCTGCAGCGCCGGCGAGCGCGCGGCGGAGGCGTCGTCGAGCGCGTCCAGGCCCTCGGCGCGCTGCTCCGCGGCGCGCTCGGCGGCCTGGAGCGCGAGGCCGAACAGCGCGCCGAGGGCCTGGACGCGCGGGAGGAGCTCCGGCGGCGGCGCGCTGCTGCCAGCGAAGGCGCAGGTGAGGACGCCGAGCAGCCGGTCTGCGCCGAGCAGGGGGGCGCACAGCACCCAGCACGGCCCCAGGCACGCCTCGATGGCGCGGACGTCATAGCGCTCGCGCGCCGCCTCGTCCGCCGCCGTGTGCTCGACGCACCGGCCCTCCACGGCGCGGCGCGCGAGGGACGGTGTGCTCGGGAGGTCGTCGAGCGCCGCTGTGCGCTCGCCCGGCAGCGCGATCGGCGCTCCGTGCGAAGCGAGCAGGCGCGTGGGGAGCGCGCCGTCGGCCGGCGCGTCGTGGAGGAGCGCGACGTCGGCGCCGAGCAGCCGGGCGGCCAGCGCGACGAGGGTCGGGTGGAGCTCCTGCGGGTCGAGCTTCCCCGAGAGCGCGGCGGACGCCTCGGCGACCGCTCCCGCGAGCTGCGCGGTGGGCGATGCGGGCTCTCCTGTCGCGCCCGGGAGGCGGTCATGCCTCGAGGTTCTCGTCACATTCCTCGCACCATGCCCTAGCACCTGCGCAGGGAGACGCCGCTCGAGCGGGGGGAGGTGGATGCCGTCCGGACAGGATGTCGTGACGCGCGGCGAGCGGCGCGTGGTGGGGCGGAAGCGCGCGGGTGACGGGGCGGCCGGCGGGCGCGCAGCGCGCTGGGATGCGCGGGCCGTGCTGTCAGCGGGAGGGGTCGAAGCGGCGTTTCGCCCAGCTCACGAGCGGGCTGTTGTCCCTGGAGCGGGTGGCGCCGGGTGCGCCGCGGCGTTTCCGCCAGTCGCCTTCGCGGACGCGCCGGCACCCTGCTGCCTGTTCCATCGAGAGGAGGTACGCCTCCGCTTCCCGCCCATCGGCGAGGCGAATGGCGGCTCGCCGATGCAAGACCGGGTGTCCCCGGTGCACGTCGAGCGCGGCGAGCGCGGCGGGCGAGAGGGCGTAGAGCTCGCCGGTCACGGCGACGAACCCGCCCTGGACGAGGGCGCCGCTCGTGCCGAGGTCGACGAGCGCGTACTGGGGGGTCGTTGTCGCCTCCCCGAGCGAGCGGGCCGAGGCGAGCCATTCGTGCTGGTCCTCGCCCTTCATGAGGTTGTCGTAAACGAAGAGCGCGATCTCGCTGGTGGTCATGGCGTGGTCCTCGCGACGGGCTCGCCGGCCCGGCTCCGACCCTCTCAAAGGCAGGGAGCGAGCGCAAGGCCGGCGGGGTGAAGGTCGACGATGGTGCGGGCGCTGGAGCTCCAGAGGAATGTTGCACCTGCCTTGGCGCGAGGAGCTGCAACTCCGGAGAGAGCGCCTCGAACGAGGGTATCGGGGAGCCGACGTGGAGCCCGGACCATCGGTCGATGGATGTCGTGCCTGGCAATGCGTGCCTGCGTTACCTGACGAGGATGTCGGCGTACCAAGGCACGTGAAGGACGCCGGATTCGCCTGCTTCTTGGAGGTGCATGTGGCGCATGAAGCCTTTCATGCCTCCCGTGTCGTTGGCGAGAAGCCGGCCACGCACGAAGCGAAGGTTCGCCTGCTGATTTACCACGCTGAAACGATGCCTATACAGATTGGCTGTATCGAGATGGTCAGTGACGATCCGCGCGCGTGTCCGGCCTGCGGAGCTTCTGGCGCCGTGCCCCGCCTCCAGCGGCGTGCCGGGCCCCGCGGGGAGGTCGTACGTCGCAGGCGTCCAGGCAGGAATCACCAGTCCGGCAGCACGCCCGCACGGACCAGTGCCCGGTGGGGGGGAGGACGAGAAGACGGCTATCGAGCGACTCGGGCTCTCTGCCGAGGCAGGTCGCCTGCGGCGCTGGACCTACCTCTATGGGCAGAGGCTCGGCGTCACCGAGGCGAAGAGCGCCGATCCGGCGATCAAGCTGCCCGCACTCCGCGTCTCATCGAGCGCCCAGCTCTGCACCGAGCGCTCCGCCACCGGCTCCCCCTCCCCTCCTCCACCACCGTAGCGCCGACCCTCCCGCCGGCGCGGGCCCACGCGCGGGCCTACCAGCTCACCACGAACTGCAGCGCATCCGGCCCCCGCACATCCACCGAGATGGTCGGCTTGGCCCCATAGCCCATGACGAGCGCCTCGAAATTCCCGAGCGGGTACTCCAGCACACCGCGGAAGCCGCTCATGTCGATCTGCACCTCCGACGGCCCGAGCTGCCGCGCCCGCGCCGACGGCCCCTTCACGAGGGCGCCGAGGCTGCCCGTGTAGCGCATCAGCGCGGCGGCCGGATCGGTCGCGAGGTGCATCGTGATCCGGCCGAGCGCGCTCTCCCGGAAGGCCGTCACCTGCTGCCGCGCGAGGCGTCGGTAGGCCTCGCGCGAGCTCCGGTTCGGGTGCGACAGGCGCGCCGCCGCATCATAGAGACGCAGGAAGTCGCGCATCGGATAGTCCGAGAACGGCAGGTAGAGCCCGCCCCGCGGCGGGCTCGACAGGGTCGGCACCACCTGAACGAACCGCTCCCCGAGCGTCGCCGCCAGCGCGTTGAAGAACATCCCCTTCATCGCGTAGAACTCGGGGACACCCGCCACCACACCGTCGATGTCGAGGTTGCCGAGGAGCGGATCGGACGGACGCACCTCGAAGGACGCGCCGTTCGGTCCGACGAGCGTCCCCTCGCTGACCGGCGCGCTCGCCGGCATGATGCTTCGAGGGACGGTGCGCATGACGCCGCTCCTGGGGATCGGCGTCTCGTTCGCCTGCCGGTGCTGATCGCTGCGGACCTCTTTCATGGGGAGCTCGTCGCGCAAAAGACCTCAACTCAGGACCACTTGCGGCAACCACCGCAGCGGAGGGAACATCGTCCGACGGTGCAATGGCCATGCCGTCTCGCCCTGAGACGAGTACCGCGCGAACACGGGGGTCCTCGGCAGATTTCCCTTGCATGGATGCAACGCCGCTTCAGCGCTGCAACCGGAGTCGATGGCGAGGACGTCCCGGCGCCTCCGCTCCGGCCGAGCGCGCGTGTGCCCAGGTACATCGCCGTGCGCCCGCCCGAGGCGCCGCGTCACCGCACCGGCAGACCGAGCTCGCGGAGCTCTGCCTCGCGCAGCGGCAGCTCCGCCGCCATGAAGAACTCGTCGAGCTGCGGCGGCTTCACGCGCGTGCCGGCGAGCATCGCGTGCGCCTGCCCACGGTGGTGGATCTGGTGGACGAAGAGGTGCAACAGCACGCTTCCTACCCGATCGACCTGCACGTAACCCTCGCGCGGAATCTGCACCTCGTCGTCGATCGCTGCGTCGCCGGAGAGCCGCTCGCAGAAGGCGGTGAGGCGGCGGTCGGCCTCACGCTGCGCCTGCCGCAGCGCGGCGAAGTCGGTGAACGGCGCGACGTCCTTGAAGACGCCGAGGCCGCGGCCGCCGCGCTCGAGCGCGTCGAGGTAGTACCAGTCGACGTGCAGGATGTGCGTCAGGGTCCTGTGGATCGAGGGGAAGAAGCTGGTCCGCTCGGCCGTGAGCTCATCGAAGGTGAGCTCGGCGCACGCGCGGTGGAGCCGGTGGTTCGACCAGGCGTTGTTCTCGGCCATGGAGCGAAATGTGGACAGCGAGTTCATGCGCGGGAGTATCGCGCGCCTCGTCTGCTGACAGCACGCTGTCAGGAGGGCGGTCCCATGATCCCGTGCGTGCGGGCCGGAAGCCCGCGAGGAGGTCTTCATGAGCGCAGAGTTCGGCGGTGTGATCGTCTATGTGCCCGACGCGCTGGAGGCGGCGGCGTTCTACGAGCGCGCGTTCGGCTTCGAGCGAAAGTTCGTCTCTGGCAACAACGACTATTGCCAGATGCAGGGGGAGGTGCCGCTCGGGTTCGTGCGGGAGGACTTCGCCCAGAAGAGCCTCCCCGAGTTCGTGAAGAACCGGGCCGGCGCACGCCCGCCCGGGTTCGAGATCTGCGTCGCCAACAAGGACGTCGACGCGGCGTTCAAGCGCGCGGTCGAGGCCGGGGCGGCGCCCGTCGCGCAGCCCCACGACGTGCCGTGGGGCCAGCGCATCGCCTACGTGCGCGATCTGAACGGCGTGCTCGTGGAGATCTGCTCGCCGTGGAGCGTCCCATGAGACCGACCGCTGCACCGCCGCGCGGCGCGCTCGCCGTCCGCGGTCCGCCGCGCGCGATGTTGTCGCTGCTGCGCAGCCGCGCCGCCCCGGAGACGCAGCGCGCCATCCATCGGCTGGGTGCGCCCTGCCTCCTGACAGCGCTCTCCTGACGGGCACTTGCGGACAAGTCCTTGCCGCCCTTCGCTCGGCCTGCTTAACCTCCGCGCGTGAACGCGAACGGCCGGACACGGGTGCATCTGCTCGTGGCAGCAGCGATCGCCCTGCTCGCGGCCGGCCCCCTGGGGCTCGGCGACGGGCCCGTGGCCGAGGCCAAGGAGGCCGCCCGGGCCAAGAGCAAGAGCAAGAGCAAGAAGGCGAAGCAGGTCGAGTGCCGCCCGCAGAGCCCGCAGAAGTTCCTGAAGCGGCGCACCTTCGTCCAGAAGGGCATGCTCGTCCCGAGCAAGCACGCCAAGGCGGTCCGCTACCTCGCCGAGCGCTACGGCCACGTCGAGACCGAGGAGACGCGGCGCTTCAACCAGGAGAGCGCCCACTCCCAGGCCACGACGGTGCAGTTCATGGGCCTGCCGCTCTCCATCCACGAGAAGATCGCCCCCGCGCTCCACTGCGTCGAGAAGCGGATCCGCGCGACGTGCTCCGGCAAGCCGCGCCGCTACACGCCGCGCGCTGTCGGCGGGTTCCGCACGGCGAACAGCTACCGCGGCGCGGAGATCTCGAACCACCTCTTCGGCATCGCGGTCGACATCGATCCCGACCGCAACCCGTGCTGCGGCTGCGTCGATCCGTGGCCCACGAGCCCGCTCTGCCAGGAGAAGAAGCGCACCGCCTACGAGCGCACCGCGCTCACCCGCTGCTGGATCAAGGCGTTCGAGCGCTACGGCTTCGACTGGCTCGGCCACGACGACCTCGAGGACACGATGCACTTCGAGTTCCTCGGCAACCCCGATCGCTTCTACAAGAAGTAGCGCCGGCGGTCAGGCGCCGCCGCGGCTGCCGCTGCGCCGGGCGAGCCGGCGGGCGCGCCGCTCGGCCGCGGCCTCGGCGAGGCGGCGATCCTCGTCCGTCTCCAGCCGGAGCGGCCGCACCGCTGTCGGCTTCAGCGACGCGTCGACCGCCACGAACGTCACGAAGGCCGTGACCGTGGGCCAGACGTCGCCCGTCGCCGCGTCCTCTCCCTCGACGGACACGAGGATCTCGAGCGACGTGCGGAAGGTGGCCGTCACCCGCGCCGCGAGGCGGACGACCTGGCCGACCTTGATCCCGCGGTCGAACGAGAGGTCGTCGATGCCGGCGGTGATGACCGTGCTGCCTGTGTGCCGCTGCGCGCAGATGGCGGCGCACAGGTCGATCCAGGCGAGCACCTGGCCCCCGAAGATCGAGCCGAGCGCGTTCGCGTGCGTCGGCAGGACGTACTCGGTCATTGTCGTGACCGAATCGGCGGCGCGCTTTGCGGGCTTGGCGTTCACCCCGCAGGCGTATCACGGGCGGCCGGCCGCGTCAGAGCGCGCCGCCCGCGCGCCGCTCCGGCGTCAGCTCGACGTCGACGCCGTGTCGGGCCCCGGGAACGGCGGCTCCTCCGGGGCGGCGGAGGCCGCGCGCCCCGGGCTCGACGCGACCGGCGGCTTCGCGAGCCCGGGCGGGCCCGTCGGGAGCGTGGGCTCGTCCTCGAGGCGCGCCGCCGTGATCTTGAGCCGCCCGAAGATCGCCTCGGCCCGCTCGTTCATCGTCACCGCCTCGCGCCGCGCCGCCATGTTCGCGACGAAGCTCCGGTCGGTGGTCAGGAACCGCGCGTACGCCTGGAAGGTGCGCGCGAGCTCGAGCTCGTTCCCCGTCTCCTCGAAGATGCTCACCGAGCGCGCGAAGTAGGCGCGCGCGCTCTTCGTGTTCGCGCTGCCCCACCCGCCCGCCGCCGTGATCTCCCCGAGCGTCCGCAGCGCGATCCCGAGGTGCACCTTGCTCCGCACGGAGGCGAACAGGTCCACCGCCCGGCTGATCGAGTCGCGCGCCTTCTCCAGGTCGCCCCGCAGCATGTACGCCTTCCCGAGCGCCCGCCGCGCCTCGGCGAGGCCGAGCCGGTCGCCGAGCTCGTCGCAGAGCTCCTCGGCCTGCTGCAGCACGCGCACGGCGTGGTCGGGATCGCCGCTCCGGTAGAGCGTCCCGCCGATGTTCGTCAGGATCAGCGCCGTGCGGTTGCGATCCCCGACCTGCCGCGCCACCTCGAGCGCCTCCTCGAACAGCTTGAGCGCGCGCCGGTGGTCGCGCTGATCCTGCGCGATCATGCCGAGGTTGTTCAGGCTCATCACGACGCCGAGCAGGTCCGAGATCTCGCGCCGGATCGCGAGCGACCGCTCGAACGTCGCGAGCGCCTGCTTGAACTCGCCCGAGTCCTGCAGGGCGAGGCCGAGGTTGTTCAGCGAGAGCGCGATCGAGCGGCGATCCCCCATCTGCTCGCGGCGGGCGAGCGCGTCGCGCAGCCACTTCAGCGCCTCCTGGTACTCGCCCCGGAGCCAGTGCAGCTTGCCGATGTCGTCGATGGTCGAGGCCTTCCCCCGCTCGTCCCGCGCGCCCTCGAACAGGCGGAGCGCGGTCGTGAGGTGCTTGCCGGCCTCGTCGAGCGAGCCGCTGTCGCGGTAGAGCCGCCCGATGCGGTTGTGCGCGGCGCCGCCCTTGCGCCGGTTGTCGAGCCGGTAGGCGAGCGTCAGCATCTCGCGGAAGGCCGCGAGCGCGTCGTCGATCCGCCCGGCGAGCTGCAGGACGTCGCCGTAGTCGTGGAGCGCGTCGATGCGCCGCGCGACGTGCCCGTCGCCGAGCAGCGACAGCCCGCGCGCGTAGTACTCCGCGGCCTTCGCGTTCGAGTAGCGCCCGCGCGCCACGTCGCCGGCGTCGAGCAGCGACAGCCCCGCCCGCACCGCGTCGCCGATGCGCTCGCGGTGCATCGCGAGCTGCGCCAGGAACTCCTCGCTGGCGCGCACCGCCACCTGCTGCTCCAGCCACTCGGCGACCGCGTGGTGGTACCGCCGCTGGGCCGCGGCGCTCATCCGCTTCTGGAGCGCCTCGCGCTCCTTGTCGTGCACGAACACGTACTCGTCCGAGCCCGCGAAGCTCGACTCGCCCTGCCTGCGCAGGTAGCCGCGGTCGCACAGCGAGCGGAGCGAGGCGTGGATCCTGTCGAGGTCCCTGTCGCTCTCCTCCTCGCCCCACAGCTCGGGGGCCTGACAGCCCGCCCGGCCGAGCACGAACAGCGCGCCACTCCAGAACACCGGGCCGATCGTCGCGGCCTGCTCGAGCAGCAGCCGGCTGTCCTGATCGAGCGCCGCGAGGCGGACGTTCACGGCGTCCTCGACCGTCATCGGCAGGCGCGCGGTCGACAGCTTCCCGAGGTGCACGCGCCAGCGCGGCCCGCCCGCGGAGTCGGGCGAGATCTCCTCGATCACGCCCTGGTCGTGGCAGATGCGGACCATCTGCTCGAGCAGCGCCGGGTTGCCGTTCGCGAAGGAGCACGCGGCCTCGACGAGCTCGGGCGGCGCGCCCGGCCGGGGCTGCGACTGCGCGCCCGCGGCGTCGACGACGACGACGTCCTCGCTCCCGCTCGGCATGAACGGCGCGAGCAGCGCCCTCGCCATCGCCGCCGACTCGGCCTCGGCGAGCGGCGCGAGCTCGATCAGCGCGTGGCGCCGCTCGCCGACCTTGCCCCAGTCGTCCTGGCGGGTGAGCAGGTCCGGGCGGGCCACGCAGAGGATCAGCACTGGGCCCGCGAGGTACTCGATGAGGTAGCGCAGCAGCGAGAGCGAGTCGTCGTGGGCGGCGTGCAGGTCCTCGAAGACGAGGCACAGCGGCCCGTGGGCGGCGTCCGCCTCGAGGAACGCCTTCAGGACGGCGCGGCGGATGAGGTCGGCCTGCGCGGGGTCGTCCTGCACCGCGCGGGTGAGCGGGCTGTCGCCGAACGCGAGCCCGATGAACTGGCCGAGGAAGTAGATGACGTCCCCGACCTTGCGGTCGCCCATCACGTGCGCCGCCTGCGCGCGGACCTCGGCGCGGGCCGCGTCCTTGTCCATGCCGTCCGAGAGGCCGAAGCGGGCGCGCAGGAGCCGCGTGAAGATGCCGTACGCCGACGCGATGTCGCCGGCGCTGCCCGAGGTGACGCGCAGCGCGGAGGAGCCCTGGCGCTGCTGCTCGAGGAACTCGCGCGCGAGCCTGCTCTTGCCGATGCCCGGGGGGCCGACCAGCGTCACGGCGCGGGTGGAGCGCCCCCTCTCGACCGCCTCGAGGGCGCGCGCCAGCGCCGACAGCTCGGCCTCGCGCCCGATCAGCGGTGCGCGAGCGGGCGGCGCCGCGCCAATTGCACTGTCCTCTCGGCTCATCTCCCCTGGCCTCCACATCCCCCGGGTGCCGAAGCGCGGGGCACGATGTCCGGAGCCTATACCAGGTTCGGCTTCCGTGGCGCGTGCGGTAAACTGCAGGGCGTGGATGACGAGATCACGGGAGGGCCGCGGAGCGCGGGCAGCACGGCGCGCGACGCCGCGGAGATCCGCGGGCGCATCGCGGCGTGCTTCAGCCTCGCCGAGCTGCGCCGCTTCGCGCAGGAGCTCGGTGTGCCGGATATCCCCTGGGAGCGGGGGATCAAGGGCGCGGCGCACGAGCTCGTCCGCCGCTTCGAGCAGCGGCGCGAGCTCTGGGCGCTCGTCGAGCACCTCCGCGCCGTGAGGCCGCTCGTGGAGTGGCCCGACTTACGCACGGTCCCGCCCGCGTCGTCGGTCGGACAGGCGCACACCGACATCCCGCGGCCGGCGCCGCTGCCGAACCTCTCGCCGCAGCCTGTCCCCTCGCCTGTCGCGCAGATCCCGCCGACGCTGGCGCCG
>NZ_JEMA01000975.1 GCF_001589285.1 Sorangium cellulosum
CGGGGAAGCGCGGCGCGGCGGCTCCGGCGCGGCTCGAGCATCCATCGCCCGAGGGCAGCCTCATCGGGCGGCGCGTGGGGCGCAGCGAGGAGAACCTCGAGAGCGCGCTGGAGCGGCCCGAGAAGTCGCGGCGTGACGTACCGGTCGACACCGCAGCTCCGGGGCGGAGCGCGACCGACAGGAAGGCGGGCGGCGGCTCGACGGCGCGGCGCAACACGATGCGGAGGGCACGGAAGGCCACGGCGGCGCTGGAGGACTCGGCGCAGGACCGCCCGTCGCGCAAGTCGACGCGCAAGAGCGCCAATCGCGCGAAGCAGGACGCGAAGCTCCGGCGACGCGCNTCGCGCGAAGCAGGACGCGAAGCTCCGGCGACGCGCGGTCCAGCAGGCGGCCGCTCCGAGCGCCAGGGCCGCCAAGGCGACCGCCCGCTGATCAGCGGGTGCGCTGCTGGCCGCCCTCGGCCGTGACGCCTCCCACGCGCGCCAGGCACGATGTTCCCGCCGGCGCGCTGGTACGGACGATGCCTGAAAGCGGACGTGGTCCCGGCAGCTCGTCCACGCGCGGCGGGTGATCGGCGGGACACGCGTGCTCCACGAACCGGAGGGGTGTCCATGGTCGATCCGCTCGAAGAGTCCCCGAAGCCTCTGCGCTTCACGCCGGTCGACATCGACACCGTGCGGGACAAGCGCGGTCGGTTCCTCGCGATCGGCGTTGTCTCGATCGTGCTCGGGGTGCTCGCGATCGTCCTGCCCTTCGCCGCCTCCCGGGTCACCGCCATCGTCCTCGGCTGGTTGATCGTGCTCGCCGGCGTGGCCGAGGGGTGGCACGCCATCCAGAGCCGCGGCTGGGCCGGTGCCGGCTGGGAGCTCGTGAGCGCCCTCGTGCAGGTGGCGTTCGGGCTTCTTCTCGTGGTCTTCCCGACGACAGGCAAGCTCGCGCTGGTGGTGATCGCCACGGCGTACTTCGCCGCCGAGGGCGCCCTCAAGCTCGTCCGCGCCTCTCAGCACCGCGGGCTGCCGGGCTCGGGATGGCTCGTGATCGACGGCATCCTGACGCTGGCGCTCGGGATCCTGATCGTCACGGGCGGCGTCGCCGCCGCCGTGAAGGTGCTCGGCGTGCTCGTCGGGCTCAGCCTCGTGACCGGCGGCATGTCGATGATCCTGATCGCGCTGGGCGCCGCTCGCGAGCTCCACATGCGGCCTTGAAGGAGGCGACCTCCGCGCCGTGCAGAGGGCGCGCCCCTTCCACGCTTCATCATCCTCCCCGACGAAGGCCCCTGCTGCCGGCTCGATGGCCTCGCATGGGCCGGCACGCCGACGCGCCTCGTGGTCGGCGCGGACTGCCGCGCCGCTGGACGACGCCCGCGGATGCGGATAGCTCCAGCCCATGGACCTCACCGACGTCCTGCGGGATCT
>NZ_JEMA01000976.1 GCF_001589285.1 Sorangium cellulosum
ACCTGGGCGCACGCCGCGGCGAGCGGCGCGAGCTCGGGCGCGTCGGGGAGGCGGAACTTGGCGATCGCGGCGGAGGCCGCCGCGTCCGAGTCCGGCGCCGCGAGCGCCTCGCAGAAGCGCTGCACGTGCGCGCGCGGATCGACGGGGTGGATCCGGGCCGCGAGCTCCAGGCGCTTGTGCGCGCCCTCGGGGTCGGCGAGCGAGACGCGGGAGAGCTCGGCGCCGAGCACCAGGTTGTGGCAGCGCGCGTCCGGCGTGCCGAGGATGCGGGTCTCGGCCTCGAGCGCGTCGAGCGCGCCGGGCAGATCCCCCTCGCGCATCAGGANGGCAGATCCCCCTCGCGCATCAGGAGCCCGCGGTGTTGCCGGTGCGCGAAGACGAGGCCCGGGGCGAGGTCGCGCGCCTCGGCGGCGACGGCGCGGGCGGTCGCGTCCTCGCCGGCCATCACGTAGAGCTCGGCGACCGGCAGGAGGGCGCGCGACCTGGCGGTCGGATCCTCGATGAGCTCGGCCTCGGCGCGGAGCCACGCGGCGCGCGCCGCCCAGACGTCGCGCTGCTGCGACTGGACGAGGATCGCGCTCGCGTCCTGCTCGCCGGGGAACACGGACGCGGGCGGCGGGATGGAGGGCAGCGGCGGCAGGCTCTCGGGCGCGCTCGCCGGCGCGACCGAGCGCGGCGCGAACGCCGAGCGGACCGACGGCCGCCGGTCCGCGACGCGCGTCTTCGCGAGATCGTCGTCGGCGTCGGCGTCGACCACCCCGTGGATCAGGCTCGACTCGTCGACGAGCTCGCCGGGATCGCTCTCGATCGCGGCCTTGTCCCAGAGGTCGGCGGGGGCAGACGGCTCGCCGGCGTACGGCCGGGTCGTGGGCCCGGGCTCGTCGAGGGCCTTGGTCTCCTCGTCGTCGAAGCCCGTCGTGTCCTCGTCCTCGATGCCGCTCGCGAGCTCGTCCTCGAAGCCCCGCGTCGGCGCGGGGCGCCTGCTGCTGACGACGCTGGGCGGCGCGAACTCGAACGGGGGGTCGCCGCCGTCGGGGATCGGCGTCGCGCGGTCGCCCGGCTCGGCGGTGTCCTCGTCGTGCACGGCCTCCGATCGCCTGGACGCTGGAGGCAGCGGAGGCGGCGCGACGGCGGCGGACGGCGGCCGCGGCGCCGTGAACCTCGCGGGCGCGGCGGGCGGCGGGATCCTCGGCGTGCGATCGCTGGGCGTGAGATCGCCGCCGAGCGACGCCTTCACGTCGCCCGGCCTGCCCGAGCGGGGTGGGACCGCGGGGCGGGGCAGCG
>NZ_JEMA01000977.1 GCF_001589285.1 Sorangium cellulosum
CACGGGGACCGCCGCGCGCCGCCCTCGCCGCCGCACCTCCAGGGCGAGGGATCGGGGCAGCGCCGGCTGCTCACGGCGGTGTGCTGCTCGCTGCAGGTGTCGGCGCCCGAGCGGGGCTGCTGCGACGTCGAGGAGCGGGACGAGCTGCTCCGCGCGCAGCAGGAGATCTGCTTCGAGGTCGCCCGCCGCTTCCAGGGGACCGTCGCCGGCGCGCTCGGCGAGCGGGTGCTCCTCTGCTTCGGCCACCCGGTCGCGGGCGAGGACGACGCCGAGCGCGCGGCGCGCGCGGCGCTGGAGATCGCGGCGAGGATCGGCGAGCTGGGCCACCTCCTCGAGGCCGGGCGGCGGCTCGGCCCGCGGGTCAGGATCGGCGCGCACACGGGGCTCGTGATCGTCCCCGAGGGCGGCGACGCGAGCGCCGGCGGCTCGGGGGCCTGCGTGGGGACGACGGCGAGCGTCGCCGCGCACCTGAGCGGGCTCGCGCAGCCGGGGGCGGTCCTCCTCAGCGGGGACACGCGCCGCCTGCTCCGCGACCGGTTCGTGACGGAGCCGCTGGGGGCCTGCCAGCTCGACGGCGGCGCCGGGCAGGTCGAGGTCCACCGCGTCGCGGCCGAGCGCCCGTCGATCGAGCCGCGCGTCGCGGCGCTGCCGATGGTCGGGCGGACGCACGAGCTCGCGCTGCTCTCGCAGCGCTGGCGCCGCGCCAGGGAGGGCCTCGGGCAGAGCGTGCTCATCACCGGGCCGCCGGGGATCGGCAAGTCGCGCCTGGCGGCGGAGCTCTACCGCGAGATCCGCGGGGAGCCGCACTTCTGGATCGAGTGCCGCTGCGCGCCCGAGAACCGCAGCAGCGCGCTCCGGCCGGTGATCGAGGCGCTCGAGCAGCTCGCCGACATCGACGAGCGCCAGACGCCCGAGGAGAAGGCCGGCAAGCTGCGGGCGCTGCTCGCGGCGTACGGCTTCCGGCTGGGCGACGCGATGCCGCTGCTCGCGTCGCTGCTCTCGACCCCGGCGGGGGACGACCCCGCGCCGCTCGACCTGGCCCCGCAGCGCCGGAAGAAGCTGACGCTGGGCGCGCTCGTCTCGCTGCTGATCGAGATGGGGGAGCGGCGGCCGGTGCTGTTCCTGATCGAGGATCTCCAGTGGGCGGACCCGACGACGCTCGAGCTCCTGACGCGGCTCCTGCCCGAGGTGGCGGCGGCCCGCGTCTGCGTGCTGCTCACGGCGCGGCCCGAGCTCTCACCGCCGTGGCCGCTGGCGGGTACGCTGCAGATCCAGCTCTGCGCCCTGGAGAGCGGCCAGGTCGCGGCGATGATCGCCGGCATCGCCGCGGGGAAGGAGCTGCCGCCCCGGGTCGTCGAGCGGGTGATCGAGCAGGCCGAGGGCGTGCCGCTCTTCGTCGAGGAGCTCGCGCGCGCGGCGATCGAGTCGGGCGCCCCGGTGGACGAGCGCGCGGCGCGGGGGCCGCTGCTGCCCGAGCGCCCGCCGTGCGCGCTGGCCATCCCGACGCCGCTCCGGGCGTCGCTCACGGCGCGCCTGGACCGGCTGGGGCGCGCGCGGGAGACGGCGCAGCTCGCCTCGGCGCTGGGGCGCGAGTTCAGCGCGAAGGTGCTGGTCGAGATCAGCGCGCTCGACGAGGCCGCTGTCCAGGAGGATCTCGACAGGCTCGTCGCCGCGGACATCCTGTTCCTGAGGCGTCGGGCGCGGCAGTCGACCTACGTCTTCCGGCACGTCCTGCTCCGGGACGCGGCGTACGAGTCGCTGCCGAGGCGGGCGCGCCAGCGCGCGCACGCGCGCATCGCGCGGGCGCTGGAGGCGCGCTTCCCCGAGATCGCCGCGGAGCGGCCGGGGCTCCTCGCGATGCACCACGCGATGGCGGAGCAGAAGCGGGAGGCGATCGCCTACGGCCGGGCGGCGGCGCGCGCCGCGCTCCGCCGGTCGATGAACGCGGAGGCGATCGCGGCGGCGCTCGAGGCGATCTCCTGGCTGGACGCCCTCGAGGAGCCGCGCGAGCGCGCTGATGCGGAGCTCGATCTCCACCAGATCACGATCGCCGCCGTGGCGTCGATCCGGAGCTTCGCCGCGGAGGAGGTCGACTCGGCGGTGCGGCGCTCGCAGCAGCTCATCGAGCGCGTCGGCGACGGGTCGCGCGCCCTCGCGATGCTGTGGGCGCGGGTCAACCACCGCTGGAAGCGGGGCGACGCCGAGCAGGCGTACGCGCTGGCGCAGCAGTACGTGGCCCTCAGCGAGCGCGCCGGCGACGCGCAGCACGCGATGGCGGCGCACCTGGTGCTGGGGCGGTCGCTCCTGATCGCCGCGCGGCTCGACGAGGCGCAGGCCGCCCTGGAGCGGGCCCTCGCGCTGCACGACCCGGAGCAGCACCGCGGGTCGGCGCTCGTGTTCGGCGTCGATCTCGCGGTCGGCGCCCAGGTCGCGCTCGGGGCGGTCCTCTGGTCGAAGGGGTACCTGGAGCGCTCGGCGGCGTGCCTGAGGAGCGCCGACGAGGCCGCCCGTGCGCTGCAGGACGCGGGCACGATCTGCCAGCAGCTCGTCCACGCGGCCATGGTGCATCACTGCCGGCGCGACAGCGGCGCGATCGCGAGCGCGGCGCAGCGGCTCCTCGGGCTCGCGGAGCCCCTCGGGCTGACGCAGTGGCTGACGTTCGGCGGGCTCTTGCGGGCGTGGCTCGAGCGGGACGTGGAGGGCGCGGATCGGCTGCTCGCGGACATGAGCGCGGCCGGCATGGGGCAGCCCTACCCGCGCTGGAGCTCGCTCGCCGCGGAGTCAGAGATGGATCTCGGCCGCTTCGACGCGGCGCTGGCGCGGCTCGACCGGTGCCTCCTCGCGGCGGGGGTGGTCCAGGAGCGCCGCTACGTCGCGGAGCTCCACCGCCTGAAGGGCGACTGCCTGCGCTGCCTGGGGGACGAGCGCGCGTCCGAGCGCAGCTACCGCGAGGCGGTCGAGCTCGCGCGGGGCCAGGGCGCGCGGTCGCTCGAGCTGCGCGCGTCGCTCCACCTCGCGCGGCTGCTCGAGGGCGAGGGGCGGTACGGCGAGGTCCACGACGCGCTGGCGCGCGCGCTCCGCGGGTTCCCCGAGGGGGGCGGGTGGAGCGAGCTCGCCGCGGCCGAGGCGATGATGCGCGAGGCGGCGATCAAGCTCGCGGCCGCGTGAGGGGGAGTCGAGCGCGCGTGGCGCGGACCTGTTATCGTGCGCGCCCCACCCCGCTCAGGAGAACTCATGAACGACGCTCCCCTCTACAGAGATGCCAAGCAGCCCGTGGACAGGCGGGTGGAAGACCTCCTGCGTCGGATGACCCTGGACGAGAAGGTGGGGCAGCTCATGCAGCTCGACGCCCAGGGAGATCTCGAGGACGCGATCGGGCGCATGAAGGTCGGCAGTCTGCTGCACTGCAACGGCAAGGACGCGGACGCGGCGATACGGCGCGCGCTGGGCACGCGGCTCGGCATTCCGGTGCTGATGGCCGACGACGGGATTCACGGCCATTCCTTCTGGGCGGGCGCCACGATCTTCCCCACGCAGCTCGGCATGGCGTGCAGCTGGGATCCGGGGCTGCTGGAGCGGGTCGCGCGGGTGACCGCGATCGAGATGCGGGCGACAGGGCTCAAGTGGACGTTCTCTCCTGTCCTGTGCCTCACGCGCGATCTTCGCTGGGGCAGGGTGGGGGAGACCTTCGGCGAGGATCCCTACCTGATCGGCGAGCTCGCCTGCGCGATGGTCAAGGGCTATCAGGGCAAGGGCCTCGATGATCCGGACGCGGTGCTGGCCACAGCCAAGCATTACGCGGGGTATTCGGAGACGCTGGGCGGCCGCGACGCCTCGGAGGCGAACATCTCGCGCCGTTACCTGCGCTCGTATTTCTTGCCGCCCTTCGAGCGGGCCGCGCAGAGCGGCTGCATGGCGTTCATGACGGGATATCAGTCGATGGACGGGATCCCGGCCACCGCGAACCGCTGGCTCCTCACCGAGGTGCTCAAGGAGGAGTGGGGCTTCAAGGGCATCGTCGTGACCGACTGGAACAACGTGGCCAACCTCGTGCTCGATCAGAAGGTCTGCAAGGACATGGCCGAGGCGGCCGCGGTGGCGGTCCGCAGCGGCAACGATCTGATGATGGCGACCCCGCAGTTCTACGAGGGGGCCCAGGAGGCTGTGCGCCGCGGGCTCCTGGCCGAGCCGGAGATCGACGCGGTGGTGCGGCGCGTCCTCTCGCTCAAGTTCTCGCTGGGGCTCTTCGAGGACCCCGGGTACAGCAGCGAGCAGCGGATCAGGGAGGTCATCGGGTGCGCGGCCCACCGGGATCTCAACCTGGAGGTGGCGCGGGCGTCGCTGGTGCTGCTCAGGAACGACGGCCTCTTGCCGCTCGCGGCCGGCGCGGCGCCGCTCCGGCGGATCGCGGTGATCGGCCCCAACGCGGACGACCCCATCGCCCAGCTCGGGGACTGGTCGCTCGGGTCGGGCCAGATGAGCGGCGGCAACGGTCCTCAGCACCCGCGCTCGAGCATCGTCACGATCGTGGACGGGATACGGGAGCTCGCGCCCGCGGGGTGCGAGGTGGTCCACGCCGCGGGCTGCTCGGTGGTCAGCGAGGACGAGTCGGGCATCGCGGCGGCGGTCGAGCTGGCGCGGGGCGCGGACGTGGTGGTCCTCGTCGTCGGCGATCGGATCGAGTTCATCGGCGAGACGAAGAGCACGGCGACGCTCGAGCTGATGGGCGGGCAGCGGGCCCTGGCGGACGCGATAGCCCGGACGGGGGTGCCCACTGTCGTCGTCCTCGTCAACAGCAAGCCGCTGGTCCTGCCGCACTCGGTGCTCGGCGCGGCGGCCCTCTTCGAGGCGTTCAACCCGGGGATGATGGGCGGGCGGGCGGTGGCCGAGGCGATCTTCGGGCAGCTCAACCCTTCTGGCAAGCTGACGATCTCGTTTCCCTATCACGTGGGCCAGCAGCCTGTGTTCTACAACCAGGCCCGCGGCCAGCACGGGAGCCGCTACGCCGACCTCACGCAGGAGCCGGCGTTCGCCTTCGGCTTCGGCCTGAGCTACACGCGCTTTGCGTACGCCGACCTGAAGGTCCTGACGCCCAGCGTGGCGCGGGACGGCACGGCCTCCTTCGAGGTGACGGTCACCAACACTGGCGGGCGCGAGGGCGTCGAGATCGTCCAGCTCTACATCGAGGATCTCGTGACCTCGTCCACATGGGCGCTGAAGGAGCTCAAGGCCTTCCGCCGCCTGACCCTCGCCGCCGGCGAGGCGCGCACGGTGCGCTTCGACGTCCCCGCCTCGGAGCTCTCGCTGCTCGACGCCGAGGGGCGCCGCGTGGTGGAGCCGGGGGATTTCCGCGTCCACATCGGCGCGTCGTCCCGGCCCGAGGACCTGGTGAGCGCCGGCTTCGCGGTGGCGTGAAGGCGAGGGACCTCGCACCGGGTCGCCCGGGTTCTTCTCTCGATCATGAGAGAATGAACCACAGAGGCACAGAGGGCACAGAGGAAGAGAAGAGAGAAAGAATAAACCACAGAGGTACAGAGGAAGAGAAGAGAGAATAAGCCACAGAGGCACAGAGGGCACAGAGGAAGAGAAGAGAGGGATATATAGATCCTTCTCTGTCTCTCTTTCTCTTCTCTCTCCCTCTGTGCCCTCTGTGCCTCTGTGGTTCAAATTCTTCTCCCATCACGGAACCAGCCTCGGCTAGGGTGGCGCGCCGNCATCACGGAACCAGCCTCGGCTAGGGTGGCGCGCCGCCCATGCAGCTCATCTCCCTGTGCCCCCTCGCAGCGTCGACGTTGCTCTGGCGAACGGCGAACGGCCCGTGTGTCACCGTCGCGGTGAAGGCGACCTTCCAGCTCGCGCCCGACGACGTCGCCGCGCTGGCCGCGCCGCTGCCGCTCTTTCACGACGTCTTCCACGAGCAGAACGCGGGCCGGAGCCTCTATGTCGCCTCGGACGCCGTGCCGCACAAGCCGCGCGCCGACGTCCTGCTCACCGGCAGCGCGTACGCCCCGCTGGGCCAGCACGTGAGCCACCGGTGGGTGCGCCTCGCGGTCTTCGACGCGCAAGGGCAGGTGCCCGCGGTCGACAAGCGGCTCCAGGTCGTGGGCGAGCGGCAGCGCGATCCGGCGACCGGCCAGGCGACGGCGCCGGCCCCGTTCTCCCGGCTGCCCGTGCGCTACGAGCTCGCCTTCGGCGGCGCCCGCTGCCCCGAGAACCCCGTCGGCAGGGGGGCCGACCCCGCCGACCTCCGGCTGCCGAGCCTCCTGAACCCCGCCGCGCCGGACACCCCCGAGGGCTTCGGGCCCCTCTCGAGCGCCTGGCCGCAGCGGCGGCGCGCGCTCGGCGCGTGGGATCCAGCGAAGCTCCTGCTGCCCGTGCC
Organism: Sorangium cellulosum; assembly: GCF_001589285.1. Lineage (GTDB taxonomy): Bacteria > Myxococcota_A > Polyangia > Polyangiales > Polyangiaceae > Sorangium > Sorangium cellulosum_G. Next base: position 6,380 of record NZ_JEMA01000977.1, read on the forward strand.
AGAGCTCCCGACCGCCATGGACTGGGGCTACTTCAACGCGGCCCCGCGCGACCAGCAGATACCCTACCTCCGAGGGGACGAGTGGATCCTGCTCGAAGGCCTCCACCCCACGGCCGCTCAGGTGCGCTCTCGCCTGCCCGGGCTGAGGGCCCGCGTGCTCCTCCGCGCGCCGCGCCTCGTCGACCCCGCCGGCGTCGAGCTCACCGTCCGCTGCGACACGCTCTGGATCGACGCCGACGCGCTCCGGTGCACCCTGACGTGGCGCGCGTCCCTGGCCGTCGCCGAGCGCGCCCTGGAGATCGTCGAGCGCGGCACCCTCCTGGTGACGCTCGCGCCCCCCGGCGAGCGCGTGGCGTGGCC
>NZ_JEMA01000978.1 GCF_001589285.1 Sorangium cellulosum
CTCGGCCAGGACGGCGCGCGCGCCCCGCTGCTCCGGGCACCGCTCGCGCGCGGCCTCCGCATCGCGGATGGCGGCGCCGGCGTTGCGGGCGTGGAGCCTCGCCTCGGCGCGCAACGCGAGGCAGGCGCACGTCACCGGCGCGGCGCCCGCCGCAGAGGCCGGGTACATCTTCAGGCAGCGCCCGGCGACGCCCTCGAGATCGTCGAGCTTGCGCTGCTCGCGGAGCGGCCTCGTGAGCTCGTCGACGGCGCGCAGGTGCGCGCCGTCGCGGCGCAGCGCCGCCCACCACATCCGCTCGGGCGAACCGAGCAGCGACGACGCCCCGAGCACCTGGACGGCGCCGAGGCCGATCATGGCGATCGCGGCGCCCATCCGCCGGTGCTTGAAGCTCGATCCGAGCCAGTGCTCCGCGGCGGCCGCGGCGAGCGTCGCGAGCGCCGCCCAGAGCGGCGCGGCGACGACGAAGACCCCCTGCGCGAGCGGCGCGCGCACCCCGCGGAAGTAGAGCGTCGCCGCGAGCGCCGTGGCGATCGCGACCCACAGCAGCGCGGCCCCGTTCCTGGCGAGCCGCGTCTCCAGCCGCGCGGCGAACCACGCCGACAGGCCGAGCGCCGCCGCGAGCGCGGCCGCCGAGAGCGCTCCCGCGAGGGCGAGCGCGCGCGGCGGCATCGGCTCCGGCGAGAGCCACGTGGGCGCGACCGCGAGGACGAGGAGGTGCAGCGCGCGGAACAGGTGCAGGGCGAGCTCAGCCAGCCAGGGCACCGCGTGACCTTAGCCCAGCGCCCATCGCGCACCAAACGGCGGCGCCGCGGGTGCGCCCGCGCCGCGCCGCCGCAGCGATCGCGCGCTCACGGCAGGATCATCTCGACCTCGACGGCGATGCGGGCTCCGGGCGGCGGCACGCCGATCCCCAGCGGGATCATCCGGAGGCATTGCGCTGCGTCCGGGCGGTCCATCCCCCGCACCTCGCTGATGCCGCGGGCGATCTCCTTTCCGGACGCGTCGAAGGTCATGTTGAAGAGGTACTTGGCGCGCGCCGGCGTGGGGTTCTTCTTGAGCGAGGGCTCCCAGCACTGCTTCACGAAGAGCGGCCGCCGCGCATCGAGCGCCTTGATGGCGTCCGCCTCGACGCGCTTGTAGAGCTCGCTGTGCGAGGCGGCCGTCGCATCCACGGCGCGCGGCGCCGGCTGCGACGGAGCGGGCGCCTCGGCCGCCGCGGGTGCGTCCGACGCTGGCCTCTTTGCGGAGGCAGCCGCCGCTTCCGCGCTGGCCGGCCGGGACGCGGCGGGGGGCGCCTCTCGTTGCAGCCCGAAGTAGAGACCCACCGCGATGAAGATGCTGCCGAGCAGGATCGCCGCGGGGGTCATCAGCTCCTTCTGCATGGTGGGATCGCCGGGGCGAGCGCCGCGCAGGTCGCCGCGCGCGAGGTCACCCGCCCGGCACGACCTTACTCCATGGTGACGACAGCGGAGGTGTAGGAATAGTCGTTGTTGGTCCAGAAGAGGCTGACTGTCTTCCCGCAGAGCCCCACGTTGTACTGACCGGGTGGCAGCAAGAGCACGGCGCTCAACCCCATGCTGATGCTGGTGTTCGCCGGGAGCCGCAGCGAATAGACGCCGGTCCCCTCGGGGGTGATCTCCTTCAGCGGGGCGATCTGCTGGGAGCAGATCCAGAGGAGGAGCTGGTCCGCAGGGCTCTCGTCGGTGCCGAGCGCCTTGTTGGACACGACCACGATGCGCTGCCCCGGAGCGGTCACGCTCACTGTCGCCGGCGCCGCGAGGAACTGAAGCGACGACCGTGGATCGAGGCCCGCGCCAGAGACGGAGGTGCTCGAGACGACGCCGGGCGGCCCAGGTGGACCAGCGATCCCCTGCGCCCCGGGCGGTCCCGGCTCGCCGGGCAGGCCGGCGGGGCCCATCGGACCGGCCGGACCCGGCGGGCCGGACGGCCCCGGCGCGCCCTGCAGGCCGACCGGCTCGCCGACCCAGAGGCCGCTGCTGTCGATGACGAGCTGACCGCCAATCGAGATCGAGCTCGGCGTGATGTCGCCGGACACATTGCTGGCCTGGAGCGCATACGGAACGCTCGCCACCCTGGCGCGCGGGACCATCTCTGGATCGTTCCCGACGGTGATCCCCAGGTAGCGCGCCGTGCCATCGAGGACGGGCTTGTCGACGGGCGCGAGCTCGCCGAGGTCGACCGAGAAGTACCCGTGGTCGAACGTGATCGTGTGGACCTCGCTCCAGATCGGCACGGGCGCGTCGACCGCTTCGTACAGCGCGAACACCACGTCGAGCGTGTCGTCGATGGGCTGGCCTGCCGCGTCGAACAGGCGCCCCTGGTGCGTGATCGTGATCGGGATCGCCGCGGCGGCGGGCCCGGCCAGCGCGGTCACCACGGCAAGGACCGGCGCGTTGATCGTTCGTGCCTTCATCGCAAGCTCCCGTCGTTCGCCCTCGCGAGCCGGCGCCCGGGATCGCCGGGACGGAAGCCGCACATCACCTGCGGAGCGATCGCGACCGATCGCGCCGGAAGTCAGGAAGCGCAGCGCGGGCCCTGCCCCGCTCTCGCGAAGAAGCAGCGGCCTTGGATGCCGCGCCTCGACGGCGGTTGCTGTCGCGCCCGCGATCTCTCCGCCGCCCAGCCGATCAGGCCGCTCGCCGTCGCGGGCGGCGGCGCGGCCGCACGTCGAGACCGTCCACGCCGGGGAGCGCTCCCCGGCGTCACGGACGATCCCGCGCCGCGGCGACGCGCCTGCGCGCGGCGCCCTGCCTACTCGAGATCGTACGGCTCGACCTTCACCTCGGCGAGCCTCGGGATGGACGCGGCGACGGCCTCGCCGATCTCCGCGTGGGTCCCGACGACGCCGATCACGAGATCGTCCTCCGGGATCCGGCGCCGCACGGCGGCGTTCGCCTCCTCGAGCGTGACGGCCTCGACCCGCTGCACGTAGGCGTCGTGATAGCCGTCGGGCAGGTCGTACAGGATCTCCTCGAGCCGCTGGTGAACGCGCTTCCTGGCGGTGTCGATCTCGAACGCGTGGGAGCGGACGAGGTAGCGCTTCACGAACGTGAGCTCGTCCTCCGTGACCCCTTCGCGCCGCAGCGCCTCGAGCAGCCCGAGCTGCAGCGAGAGGCAGGCGGCGGCGTCCTGCGCCGCGGGCGCCGTCCACATCGTGAAGGCGTCGCGATGCCGATCGAAGCCCGCCCGCGACGAGGCGCCGTACGACCAGCCGCGCTTCGCCCGCACCTCCTGCATCAGCCGCGACGAGAACGTGCCCCCGAACGCGGTGTTCGCGACGAGGAGCGCCATGTGATCGGGATCGTGGGCGTCGGTGCCGAGCCCCCCGATGACCATCTGCGTCTGCGTGCGCTCGGGTTTGTCGACGAACACGAGGCACCGCCCCCGCCGGCCCTCGGGCTCGTTCACCGGGTCGGGGACCGGCTCGCCCTCGGGCAGACCGGACAGCAGGCGCTCCGCGACCGCGTGCGCCTCGGCGGGCTCGACGTCGCCCGAGATGGCCACGATCGCGTTGCGCCGGGTGTAGTGCCGCGCGTAGAAGGCAGCGACGTCGTCGCGCGTGAGCTCCCGCAGCGTCTGGATGGTCCCCGCGATGCGGCGGCCGTAGGGGTGCCCCGCGAACAGGCACCGCCGGAAGGCGCGGCTGCACAGCGCGCGGTCGCTGTCGCGCGCCTCAATGAGCTCGGCCTCCGCCTCGCGCAGGAGCCGCGCGAGCTCGGTCGGCGAGAACGTCGGGCGCGCGAGGAGCGTGGCCCCGAGGTCGATGAACCGATCGAGCGATCGCTTGATCACCTCGAAGTGCACCGTCGTCGCGCTCGTCGCCACGTCGGCGCCGAACTCCCCGCCGAGCGCGTCGATCGTCTCCTCGATCTCGTTCGCGCTGTAGCCCTCGGCGCCGCGGCGGAGCATGCGCGCCGTGATCCGGGCGAGCCCCTCGCGCCCGACCGGGTCGTACGCCGACCCGGAGCGGAACGCGACCACGATGCTGACGATGGGCAGCGCGTGGCTCGTCTCCACGAGCACCGCGCCGTCCCGCGGCGCCACGCGCCCGCCCGGCGCTCCCCTGCCCTGCCCCTCGGCGCCCCAGGCGAGGCCGCTCTTCACGCTCTGGCTCACGATGCCTCCTCGCTCTCCGCGCCCGCCTCGTCCGCGTCGCCGTCGTCGTCGCCGCTCGATCCGTCCGGGATCACGTGGATCACGGTCCGCGACGAGGTCACCAGGTAGCGCCGCGCCACGCGCAGCAGGTCCCCCACGGTCGCCCGCCTGTAGGCGGCGAGCCGCTCGAACAGGGCCGCGGGGTCGCCGAGCACCGTCTCGTAGAAGCCGATCTGCTCGGCCTTGCCGGCGACGGTCTCGAGCCCTTGCAGCACGGAGAGCTCGACGCGCGCCTTGGCCCTGTCGAGCTCCGCCTCGGTGACGGGGGCGCGGCGCACCGCCTCCAGGAGCGGCTCGAGGGCCGCGAGCAGCGCATCGCCTGTGTGATCGCCGCGGGCGGAGAGGTAGATGTCGTACAGCGCGGGGTCGCGGAACGAGCCGACCCAGCCGCGGATCTCGCTCGCGATCTCCTGCTCCTGCACGAGCGCGCGGTGCACGCGCGACGACCGGCCGGCGAAGAGGATCTCGTTCAGCAGCACGAGCGGCGCATGGTCGAAATCGCCGAGCGCCGGCGAGTGGTAGCCGATCGCGACCTTGTGCGTGGCGGTCGGCTTCGTCACCTCGGCGCGGCGCTCCTCGGTCTGCGGCGGCTCCGGGGACACGTCCTCGACCGGGATCCTCGATGGCTCCTGGGCGCCGTAGTGGTCCTGAACTCCGCGGAGCGCCTGATCGAGCGCGACGTCGCCCACGAGGACGAGCGCCGCGTTGTTGGGCGCGTAGTACGTCCGGTAGAACTCGACGCAGTCCTCGGTCGTGAAGCCCTTGATGTCCTCCATCCAGCCGATGGTCGGCCACCCGTAGGCGTGCTTCCTGAACGCCTCCTTGTAGAGCAGCTCGCTCACCGCCCCGTCGACGTCGTCGTCGACGCGCTGCCGCCGCTCGTTGGCGACGACCTCCTTCTCGCTCGACACCTGGGGGTCGCGGAGGACGAGCCGCGCCATGCGCTCGGCCTCGAGGCGCAGGGTCAGCTCGAGCGCGTCCTTCGGCAGGTTCGTGTGGTAGTAGGTCCAGTCGAGGAACGTCGCCGCGTTCGTCTCGGCGCCCGCCTCCTCGAGCATCCGGTCGAACGCGCCGTGGGCGACGCTCTCCGTCTCGCCGAACATGAGGTGCTCGAAGAGGTGGGCGATGCCGGTCTTCCCGACGCGCTCGTGGCGCGAGCCGACGCCGAACCAGGTCTGCAGGCAGACCACGGGCGCCGAGGGGTCGACGAGCACGAGCACCTTGAGCCCGTTGCCGAGGACGAAGCGCTCGACGCGCAAGGCGGGGCCGAACGCGATGGTGGCGTCATGGCGCAGCCGGGCGAGCGGCGGGCGATCGCGGTTCAGGTCGGCGACCAGCGCGGCGAGCGGATCCGTTCGGGGGAGCGCGTCGACGGCGCCGGGGAGCGAGTAGGCAAGCGTCTCCTGCATGGCAGACGCTGCCCATACCACGCTCAGCGCCGCGGCGCTGCGTGACACAGGACATCGCTCGGATCCCGTGTCGACTGGTGGCACTCCCAGAGGTCGTCGTGGCAGGAGACGACGAGGATGCCCGCGTCGTACGCGTCCCGGAGGGACGAGCCTGCCCGCTGCGCGATCAGGTTCGACGGGGTGCGCTCGGTGCATCCCTTGCCCATGTCGACCTCGATCTTCCTGTTCCCCTTGGTGGCCTTCACCGGGTTCGGCGGGGTCTTGCCCTTGTCTGCGGTGCGCACCGCGACGGCGAGCTTGGGCACGATGGCGTCGAGGTAGGTCTTGTCGACGAGCGGATCCGTCGGCTGCGGCGACACCATGGCGAGCGTGTACTGGATCGCCATCATCTGCTGCTCCGGCGGGGCGCTCGGCTGGATCGGCCCGCTCGACCCGAGCGGCACGGGCCGCGGCGGCATCTCGCGCTTGGGGGCCTCCCTGGCCGTGGGGGTCGCCGCGGCGCTCGCCGATGGCGCGGCGGGCGCCGCGGAAGCGGTGGAAGCGGTGGACGCCCCCGGCGCCGGGGCGCGCGGGTCATCGCACGCGAGGACGGCGAGGCCGAGGGCAAGGACAGAGGGCGCCGCGCGGAGGGCGCGCGGGCGGACGGGGGCGGGCTGCATGGGCGGCTTATACGAGCGGTGAACGCGCGCCGCCACGCTCGCGTGGCCGTACCGCAGCGTCCGAGGGTCCCCCGCCCGGGACCGGGTCCCCGCGCCTCAGTCGATCTTCAGGATGGCGAGGAACGCCTCCTGCGGGATCTCGACGCTCCCGACCATCTTCATCCGCTTCTTGCCCTCTTTCTGCTTCTCGAGGAGCTTGCGCTTGCGGCTGATGTCGCCGCCGTAGCACTTGGCGGTCACGTCCTTGCGCATCGCCTTCACGGTCGTCCGCGCGATGACCTTCGACCCGATCGCCGCCTGGATCGCGACCTCGTACTGCTGGCGCGGCACGATGTCCTTGAGCTTCACGGCGAGATCCCGGCCCCTGGCGTACGCCTTGTCCCGGTGCACGATGATGCTCAGCGCGTCGAGCGGATCGCCGTTCACCATCATGTCCAGCTTGATGAGGTCATCGGCCCGGTACCCGACGAGCTCGTAATCCATCGACGCGTAGCCGCGCGACACGCTCTTCAGCTTGTCGTGGAAGTCGAAGAGCACCTCGCTGAGGGGCATGTCGTACGTGATGATCACGCGGTCGGACGAGGCGTACTGGATCGACTTCTGCTCGCCGCGCCGCTCCTGGCACAGGGCGAGGACCGCGCCGACGTACGTCGACGGCACGTGGACGGTCATCCGGAAGATCGGCTCCTCGATGCGATCGATGAGGTTCGGCGCCGGGAGCTTCGCCGGGTTCTCGATCGACTTCATCGAACCGTCGTTCAGGAAGCAGTGATAGACGACGCTCGGCGCGGTCGTGATGAGGTCGAGGTTGTACTCGCGCTCGAGCCGCTCCTGGATGATCTCCATGTGGAGCAGGCCGAGGAAGCCGCACCGGAAGCCGAACCCGAGCGCCTCGGACGTGTCGGGCTCGAAGACGAACGCGGCGTCGTTCATGTGGAGCTTGGACAGCGCGTCGCGCAGGTCCTCGTACTGGGCCGAGTCCGTCGGGAAGATCCCGGCGAAGACCATCGGCTTGACCTCCTTGAAGCCGGGCAGCGGCGTGGTGGCCGGATGGACGGCGTCGGTCACCGTGTCGCCGATCTTCGTGTCGACCACGCTCTTGATGTTGCCGACGAGGAAGCCGACCTCCCCCGGCCCGAGCTCCGTGATGGCGGTCGCGTGGGGCGTGAACACGCCCATCTCCGTGACCTCGTAGTCGCGGCCGGTCGCCATGAAGCGGACCTTCTGCCCCTTCCGGAGGACGCCGTCGACGACGCGCACCATCACGACCGCGCCGCGGTAGCTGTCGTACCAGCTATCGAAGATGAGCGCGCGCGGCGCCGCGTCCAGGACGCCCTTGGGCGCCGGGACCCGCGAGACCACCGCCTCGAGGATCTCCGCGATGCCGATCCCCGTCTTGGCGCTGGCGGGGATGGCGCCGGAGCAGTCGAGGCCGATGACGTCCTCGATCTCGCGCGTGGTCCGATCGGTGTCGGCCGAGGGGAGGTCGATCTTGTTGAGGACGGGGATGATCGCGAGGTTGTTGTCGAGCGCGAGGAAGACGTTCGCGAGGGTCTGCGCCTCGACGCCCTGCGTGGCGTCGACGACGAGCAGCGCGCCCTCGCACGCCTGGAGGCTGCGCGAGACCTCGTAGTTGAAGTCGACGTGCCCGGGCGTATCGATGAGGTGCAGCCGGTACGTCTGCCCGTCCTTCGCGGCGTAGTCGAGCCGCACGGTCTGGGCCTTGATGGTGATCCCCCGCTCGCGCTCGATATCCATCTTGTCGAGGAACTGCTCCTTCTGCTCGCGGGCGGAGAGCGCCCCGGTCGCGTCGAGGATGCGGTCGGCGAGCGTGGACTTGCCGTGATCGATGTGAGCGATGATGGAGAAGTTGCGGATGAGCTTGGAATCGACAGGCATAGCGAGCTTCGGGGCGCGGCCCTGACCAGCGTTAGCGGCCGCAGCGCGCGGCCTCGACCGAGATGCGAAGGAGCGGACCACACGTCCGCGCCCCCTCTGGGGAACGGGCCGCGGCGCGCGGCCCTGCGAGCGCCGCGGGGACGTGGCGGGACCGCGGCGCGCTTGCTCCTAGCGCGACCCGCGCCGCGAAGCTATCCGCCCGGACAGCGCGCGGCGTCCAGGCGCCCGTGCCTCCCTCCGGGCTCGAGCCCGGGAGCCCGCCGGGCCTCTGTCGACGCGGGCGACGCGGGCGCGGGCGCCGGCCAGGGCTCATTTCTTCGGGGTCGGCGGCGGGGGAACCGGCGTGCTCTCCAGCGACATCTGCCCTGGCAGCACGTGCTCGTAGTGCTTGAGGACCAAGTCTATCCCCTCGCGGATGTACACGGCGATCGGGACCTTGGTGCGTTCGTGCAGGATCTTCAGCCGCTCGGCCTGCTCGGGCGTGATGTAGATGGTCGTCGAGACTTTCTTCCGCGACATGTCACGCCCGGGAGGGTAACCCGCCAGTCTCGAAAGGTACGACTGACAAGACGTTACCCTAGATGCCGGTACGTGTGTTGTCAATCGGAATGGCGCTGTCGCGGTCCGCGCGCGCTTCCGCGTGCGCGTCGCGGTGGTCGCCGCGTCACCGCGTCACCGCCCGCGTCGCCCCTTGGCGCCTCCTGTGGGCTTCTTGATGTGTCAACGCGCCGCGGTCTAGACTGTGGCCGAAGCTGGTCCGCGTCGGGACGGCTCGCCCGGCGCGTCGAGCTTCGTCCCGAAAGTCCAGGGCCCGCCGGAGGCATCTCTTGATGACGCGATTCCCGCTCACCTGGCCGTCGTCCAGGTGCTCGCTCGTGGCCCTGATGACCCTGTTCGTCGCCTCCTGCGCCTCGTCGACGCCGGCGCCCTCCGGCGCGAAGAGCGCCACCGGCGAGCGGGACACGGCGATCGTCCACGAGCCCTGCGACAAGGACTCCGCCTCGGCGGAGAAGGTCGACGTCAACGGCGACCGGACGCCCGACATCATCCACGTGAAGAAGGACGGCCGCGAGGTCTGCCGGGTCGTCGACCTGAACCTGGACGGCGCGATCGACGCCTTCATCTACTATGACGCGACGGGCGCCGAGCGCCGCCGCGAGTCGGACTTCGACCGCGACGGGCGCGCCGACGAGATCGCTCATTACGAGCGCGGGGTCGTCGTGCTGAAGGAGCGCGAGACCAACTTCGACGACAAGCTCGACACCTGGGACTACTACGAGGGGACACGCCTCGTGCGCCGCGAGCGCGACTCTGACGGCGACCAGATCATCGACCAGTGGTGGCAGTTCAACAACCCGAACGACGAGAGGTGCGCGGTCGTGGCGACCGATCAGAACGCCGACGGCAAGCCCGATCCCGCCGGCGTGGTGGACCTGTGCGCCGAGTCGTACGGCGCGCCGAAGCCGATCGCGCCCCCGCCGAGCAGCGCGGCGCCCCCCGCAGCCGGGGCGAGCGCCGCAGGGCAGCCCGCAGCGCCCGCCGGCTCCACGCCCGCCAACGCTGCGAGCCAGCCGGCCGTCACGAAGGGACCATGACATGAGAAGACAGGCGCCCATCGCGCTCACCGCGCTCGGCCTGCTCGGCGCGGCGTGCAGCTCGGATCCAGGGTTCGAAGGCGCGAAGGCGCCGAAGATCGAGGCGGCTCGCAACGCCGACGGCACAATCGACGATCGCTCGATGTGCGAATGGAAGGGCAGAGCCGATCGCGAGGCGAGCGAGACTGCCGGGCCGGGCGCGATCCAGCCCAACGTGCGGCGCGTCTGGCAGATCGTGGGCACCGGAGAGGACCGTCATCGGGCGCTCGTCTGCCGCGAGATCGACACCAACTTCGACGGGGTGAAGGACGTCGTCCGCAGGTACAACGACAAGGGAGAGAGCCTGCACGAGGAGTCCGACGCGAACTACGACGGCCGGATCGACACCTGGCTCACGTTCGCCAACGGAAGGCTGGCCGAGGTGAGGATCGACTCCGATCACGACGGCAACCCCGACGAGTGGAAGTACTACAGCGGCGGCAAGCTCGCGCGCATCAAGCGGGACACGAACCGCGATGGCAAGCCGGACGTCTGGGAGATCTACCGGATGGGCCGGCTCGAGCGCATGGGCGTGGACATCGACGCCGACGAGCGGGTCGATCGGTGGGACCACGACAACGAGCTGCGGCGCCGCCTCGAGGACGACGAGCGCAGGAAGGAAGAGGAGGCGGCCGCGAAGAAGGCCGCGGAAGACGGGGGCGCCGCGGACAAGGCGAACGAGGCCGTGGACGGCGGCGGGAGCGCGGAGCCCTCCGGGGACAAGAAGTAGCGCGCGCCCGAGGTCGGTCGACGCCGCGCGGGGGGCGTGCTTATCAGAGCCGTCCGCCGGCAGCGTCGGCACAGGTCCTGAAAACATCATGGAAGAACGACTGCAAAAGATCATCGCGCGCGCCGGGGTCGCCTCACGCCGGGCCTCCGAGGAGCTCATCCTGGCCGGGCGGGTGCGCGTGAACGGTCACGTCGTGACCGAGCTCGGCTTGAAGGCGGACCGGCAGAAGGACCGGATCGAGGTGGACGGCAAGCGCCTGGTCTCCGAGGTTCCGGTCTACGTGGCCCTGCACAAGCCGCGGAACGTCGTCTCGACCTTGCGCGATCCCGAGGGGCGCCCGACGGTCGCCGACTATGTGCGCGGCACGGGCGCGCGGCTCTACCCCGTGGGTCGGCTCGACTTCGCGACGAGCGGGATCCTGCTCATGACGAACGACGGCGACTTCGCCAACGCGCTGCTGCATCCGCGCGGCGGCGTGCCGAAGACGTACGTGCTGAAGGTCCAGGGGGTCATGAGCGACGACGACCTCACGCCGTGGCGCGAGGGCATTCGCCTGGAGGACGGGGTCACCCTGCCGGCCGAAGCGCGGCTGCTGCGCCGCGAGGGAGACAAGACGTGGCTGGAGGTCACCCTCCGCGAGGGCCGCAACCAGCAGATCCGGCGCATGGGCGAGGCGACCGGCTGGCCGGTCATGCGCCTGGCCCGCACGACGTTCGCCGGCGTCACCTCGGAGGGGCTCCGGCCCGGGGAGTGGCGCGCGCTGACGGTGGATGAGCTCCTCCACATCCGCGAGGCGTTCGGCGTTCCGAAGCGGATCCGCGGCGCGATGATGGGCGCGTCATCCGGGCCGGTCGACCATCGTCGGGTCGCCGGAGCCGCCCGATCGAGCGCGAAGGCGCCGCCTCGACCCGCGCCGGAGGCCGCCGGCCCGGCCGCGCGCAGCCGGACCCCCGCGCCGTCGAGGGCCCGCTCCAGGACCGGCGCCGATGCCCCGGGCGCACCCGGTCCGGGGCCGGCTCAGCCGCGGGCGCGCTCCAGGGCGAACATCGCCCCTCCGAGCGCGCCTGGCGCGCCCACGGCTCAGCCGCGGGCGCGCTCCAGGGCGAACATCGCCCCGCCGGGCGCGCCCGGCCCCGGGCCGGCTAGATCTGCGCGAAACGCCCGCTCCGAAACGAAGCCTCGAGGAGCTGAGACACGCGGCCCTCGAGCTCGCGGGCCCGGGCGTCATTGATGCCGGAGAGCGCCTGCTTGATCTCGCCGAGCGCCTTGAGCTGACTGAAGAGCTGGACGTCGCCTAGCGCAGCGCCGCCCGTGAGGATCTGGCGGATGCGATCGATCTCCGCGGCGAGCGCCTCCACGCCGACGCCGAGCGCGCCGACGCGGCGGCGGTCCGGGTGCTCGCGGAAGAACGCCTCGAGCACCGGCTGCACGATGCCCTCGAGGATGGCGGCCTGATCCTGGTTGTTCCAGATGTGCTTGAGCACGAAGAAATCGCTCGCGTCCGTCACCTGACGGCCGTCCAGGTACGCGCTCGCGGCAAAGAGCTTGAGCATCTTCACGACCCGGCGGTCCGAGAGCGAGATGCCCTCGGCGCGGATCTGGAACACCAGCCCCTTGTAGGCCGACAGGAACGTGTCACCGAAGTTCATCCGCGCGCCGAACCCCCGGCCGAGCTCGGCCAGCTCGCGCGCCGCGACCAGCGGGCGGAGCGGCTCGCCGGCCATGTGCCGGATCTCCTGCTGGATGCCGCGCTGGAGCAGCTCGCTGAAGTGGTAGGCGTCGAGGTTGTCGGACTGCACCCGCAGGAGGAAGCGATCGAAGATCGCCGTCAGCGTCTCGTCGCCCGGCACCTCGTTCGAGGCCGCGAAGACGCTGATGAGCGGGCAGCGGATCACCTGGCCGCCGCTCGAGAACTTGCGCTCGTTCAGCAGCGTGAGCAGCGCGTTCAGGATGGCGCTGTTCGACTTGAAGACCTCATCGAGGAAGACGATCTCCGCTTCGGGGAGCATCCCCGCGGTGTTCCGGCGGTAGACGCCCTCGCGAAAGGCGCCGATGTCGACCGGGCCGAAGATCTCGTTCGGCTCGGTGAAGCGCGTGAGCAGGTACTCGAAGTACTGGGCCTGCATCAGCTCTGCGAGCGTGCGGATGAGCGCGCTCTTCGCGGTCCCGGGCGGACCGAGGAGCACGCAGTGCTCGCCCGCGACGACCGCGATCATGAGCAGGCGGATGATCTCGTCCTTGCCCAGGAACTGCCGCTCTAGGCTGTGGGCAAGCAGGCGCAGACGCTCGTGGAGCGGAGCCGACATGAGGCGAATGCTCGTATCACAGGCCCGCCATCCGGCGCATCGATCGCCGCAACGATCGCCACGGCGCCGACCCCGGCGCCCCCGCGCCGGGGGGTAGAACAAAACACCAGAGGCCGGTGGGTCACACCGGCCTCTCAGGGTTGCTCGCTGTTGCAGAGCCTATGTTGTGGAGCGGGAGACGGGATTTGAACCCGCGACGTCAACCTTGGCAAGGTTGCACTCTACCACTGAGTTACTCCCGCAGACGTCAGCTACCTGAATCGGGAATCAATCGGAAACTCTGTCTCAAGACGCTTGTCAGAGAATTCCTGATTCGCGCCAGGTCATCACCGGAGGTCGCCTCCGTCGATGCGTGGCGGAGGAGTACCAATCGGCGTCGTCATAGTCAAGCACTCAGAAACAAAACCGAGGATCTTCCGTCGCCGGCAGGTTGCGCAGCCGCTCTGGTCGAGTATTGTGTGGCCATTGCGAGCGAGGGGGCTCGCCAAGCAGCACCGCGCTCGGTGCCGCTCAGAAAAGCCTTCGCGTTCGTGACAGCGGCACCGTGAGGCGGGGTCTTACATCATAAGGGTGCCCGCCGATCGGCGCGCTCTTGGTTGGCCTGGGTCGACCAGGCAGGTCTTTTGGACTTGGGGGGAGCATGAACGAACAGACTGCTTTGCGAGTGGACGTTGCAGAGACGGCGGCGCCGGTCCTCCAGAAGGAGTACCGGTCCGGAGTCCACGCCAAGCGACAGGATGACGATGGCGGCTGGGGGCTCGTCCTGATCGGCCTCGACGCTCCGCCGCGGATCGTGAGCCTCATGGACGGCGCTGTGATCGGCAGCGCCGCGCGCGACGGGCGCATCGAGGGGCACGGGGTCGCGCCGGAGCACGCCAAGATCAGCGTCCGCTCGGACGGTTGTTACATCGAGGACATGGATACCCACGACGGCACGTGGGTGAACGGCGTCCGCGCCCGGCGCATCGGCGTGATGCACGGCGACGTGGTCCGCCTCGGCCAGCAGCTCGCGGTCTTCGTCGAGCGGCACCTCGCGCTGTACGACGGCGCGCCGTCGCGCCTCGGGTCGCTCGTCTTCGGGTCGAAGCAGCGCAAGGACTGGATCGACCCGGTGATGAAGCTCGTGCAGTCGGGCTCCAGCGTCTGCATCGAGGGCGCGCCCGGCGTCGGCAAGCGCACGCTGGCCCGCCTCGCCGCCGCGGTGCGCGAGGGGCTGGGCGAGACGCTGGTCGTCGACGGAAGCGCGGAGACCAAGCCGGTCATCCCGCCCGGCGCGCGGCCGATGACGTGGCTCGTCCTCGAGGCCGATCGCCTCCCGCGCCCGCAGCAGCTCGAGATCGCGCACTCGGTGGGCCGCTCGAGCGGCGTCAGCATCATCGCCACGACCGGGCAGCCGCTCGACAGGGCCGCCGGCGATGGGCGCGTGGCGCCGTGGTTCGCGTCGCTCTTCTCCGGCAAGCGGGTCACCATCCCGACGCTCGAGATGCGGCGCGAGGACGTGCCGCTCATCGTGCGCGACATCGCGGAGCGCAACGCGATCGGCCTCGATCGCTTCACCCCGCAGCTCCTGGAGGCGCTCGTCCGCGCCGGCTGGCCGGGCGGCGTTCCGCAGCTCGAGTCCGCGATCGTGACCGCCGCCCAGGCGTCGCCGGAGGGGCCGCTCTCCGTCTCGCCGATCGCGGGGTCGCTCTCGCGCGGGCCGCGCGTGAAGCCGAACCTCCCGCCCGCGACGGATCCGTCGCTCGCGCGCGCTCGCCTCGAGGACGCCCTCGCCCGGGCCAACGGCTCCGTCGCCTCGGCGGCGCGCGCCCTCGGCATGTCGCGGCAGGCGATCTACCGCGAGGCCGACCGGCTCGGCCTCGACATCGCGCGCCGCAGGGTCCCGCGCGGCTGAGCCGAACGTCCCTCGTGCTCCCGGGAGCCTCGCGGCGCGCCAGCGTCGAGGAGCTCCCGGCGCGCCTCCGCGACGAGACGCGCATCGCGATGCCACGAGCCTCGCGATGAAGCGCTCCTCGCGACGACGTGCCAGCGCGCGCCGCGCGGCGCGCGCGGATCGTCAACCGTAGAATCCGAGAGACGTGTGGCTGACGATCGATCCTTCGTCTGGGTCGATGCACTGCTCGTAATGCAGCATGTCTCCGCGCGACGACGGCGGGAGCGCGCGGAGCAGCGTGTAGATGGGGCCGAGGCCGCAGACGCGACGCGTGCCGAGGTCCTGAGCGACGTCGGCGAAGAAGCCCGGCGGATCGATCGACGTGGCGCGCTCGATCGAGGTGAGGTCGCGAGCGCGCAGCGCCCTGCGCTGGCGCTCGTCGAGCGGCGCGGGATCGCCGAAGCGCGGGCCGACATGGGCGAGATCTGCGCCTGCGATCACGAGGACGCGATCGCGGCGCTTCGCCAGGGCATCGCCGAGCGCCCTCAGGAACGACTCGGCGCCGTCGTCCTGTGCGGGGTCGCGTCGCCGCGCCTGGCAGTCCGAGAGACCGCAGAGGATCGGCACGATCGTCGCCGCGCGATCGCCGAGGAGGTGCCGCACGAACACGGCCTGGAATTCGATCGAGTGCTCGTTCTTGTGCAGGTACTGATCCTCGTGAACGTCGAACCGGCTCGCCGCCGCGAGCTCCGCGATCATCTCGCGATCCGGATCGAGCGGGCCGAGCGGCGTCGCGAACGTCTTCTCGCAGACCGCGTACGGGCGGCGCATCGGGGCGTGCGACGTCCCGAGCAGAACGAACGTGTCGACCTTCTCCAGCCCCGGGCCGGTCAGCGCCTGCTCCAGCGCGGCGTAGGCGTGGCCGTAGCCGACAGCGGCGCGCCAGAGGTCCATGTGCGGCGCGCAGAGTCCGACCATGCGCCTCGGCGCGCCTTGCGGCGCGGCGCTGCAAGGCGCCTCGCCCCGCGGCCGCGCGACGCGGAGGCACTGGCGCTCGATGAAGTCGGCGAGCCTCAGTCGATCGCCGTGGTATGCGCCGCCCGCGTGGACAGCCATCCGGATCGGCGCCGCGTCGAACGACTGCACGACCGTCCGGCGGCGCGCATGGAATCGCGGGCTGTCGAGCATCCACGCGCGCTCCAGCTCGTCCGCCAGCCGCGACACGTGGGCGGCGTCCACGTGCTGGCCCGTCGACCGGGAGACCTCTCGCGCGATCTCGTCGATCGACCGCCGCCCGTCGAAGCGCGCGAGCACCGCCGAGCTCGCGGCGGGCACGACAACGGCGGACGGCGCGATCCCCTCGGTGTCGCGCAGCATCAGCGCGCGGCCGTGGCGCTCATCGTGGATGACGACAACCTCCAGAGCTCGGAGCTTCGGTCGCAGAACCGACATCCATCGCGAGGATAGCGCGTGCGCGCCCGCCGCCCACCTTGCAGCCTCGCGCCGACCCCGCGACAGCGAAGGCGCCCTCTGTCATCGTAGGGGCGTCCCAGGGGCAGCTCACGCCTGAACGGACGCAGCTGGTGCTGCGCGTCAGGGCTCTGCGGCATCTCGGATTGCCGCTTCGCGGCGGAGGCGCGCGGGACGACGCTCGCTCCCTCCCGGCTCCGCACCCACCCCGCCCCACGGCCGCCTCGCGCCGGCCACAGCTTCGCGCGACCAGCACGAGAGACTCCCGACGAATGCGCCGAACCGCGACCCCTGAGCCACCCGTCCGTGAAGCCGAGCTGCTCGACGAGCTCTCGGCCGTGTACCGCGAGGCGGAGGAGGTCTTCCATGGCTGGACTTGCCAGGCCTCGACCGAGTGCTGTCGGTTCGGAATCACGGGTCGGGAGCCGTATGTGACGTCCATCGAGCTCGCCGCCGTCCGGCGCGCCATCGCGGCCCGAGGGGGCCCTCGCGCGCTCCAGGGGATCGTGCGAGCCGGCGGGACGGGAGCGCCCGAGCCGCCGGCGTCTGGCGGAGACCCGAGCCGCCGGCGCGCGCTGCCGCAAGCCGCGGAGCGGCGGTGCCCGATGCTGACCGACGCCGGCCGCTGCGCGATCTACGCCGCGAGGCCGCTCGGGTGCCGCACCTTCTTCTGCGATCGCGCCTCCGCCGGATCCCCGGTGCGCCACCACGACGTGACCCGGCTCGTCCGCAAGGTGCAGGAGGTCGCGGCGCGTCACGAACCGGGCGGCGACCTCGGCCGTCCCCTCACCCGCGCGCTGGCGGACGCCAACCCCGGCGCGGCGGGAGGCCCGTCCAGGGCGCGCGCTCGCCGGGGGCGCTGAGCTCGCGCGCGCGCGCGGCCAGCTCAGGTCCGCTCGACGGCCATCACGCCGGGGATCCGCTGCAGGCGCCGGATGACGCTCTTGAGCTGCGCGAGGTCGGAGCAGAGGAACGTGAACGTGTTCATCGCCCGGCCGTCGTCGCCCGCGCGACAGGTGGCCTCGCTGATGTTGATGCCCTGCTCATGGAACGTGTGGCCAACCGTCGCGAGGATGCCGGGACGGTTCGCCGTCATCACCTTGATCTGTACCGGGCGGTTGATCTTCGCGCGCGAGTCCCACGAGATCTCCACGCGGCGCTCGGGGTCCGTGTCGAACGCCTTGGCGCAGTTGCGGCGGTGGACCGTGATGCCGCGGCCGCGGGTGATGAAGCCGACGATCTCGTCGCCAGGCAGCGGGTTACAGCACTTCGTGTAGCGAACGAGGACGTCGTCGATGCCGTTCAGCCGGATGCCGTGGCTGTCGCGCCCCGTGACCTTGCGGACGAGCGACTCGATGCGCCCCTCCTTGATCGACTCCGGCGGCAGCGACGGCGCGCCCGTCTCGTTCTCCTTGGGGGTGGGCGCGAGGAACTCGCACACCGCGCGGACGCTCACCTTGCCGTAGCCGACCGCGATGAACAGCTCGTCGGCCGAGGCGACGCCGAACCGATCCATCACCTTGCGCAGCTCGGCCTCGTTCTTGGTGAGGCGGCTCAGGCTCATGCTCCGCTGGTGCATCTCCTTTTCGAGGAGCTCACGGCCGAGCTTCAGCGACTTCTCCCGCTGCTCGGTGCGCAGGAAGTTGCGGATCTTCGCGCGGGCGCGGCTGGTCGTGACGTAATCGAGCCAGTCCTTCGACGGGTGCTGGCTCGGGTTGGTCATCACCTCGACCACGTCGCCGTTCCGGAGCTTCGAGCGGAGCGGGACGATGGCGCCGTTGACCCGCGCTCCCGAGCAGTGCTCGCCGACCTTCGTGTGGATCGCGTACGCGAAGTCGATGGGCGTCGAGCCGCGGGGGAAGACGCGAACGTCCCCCTTCGGCGTGAAGACGTACACCTCGTCCTGAAACAGGTCGACCTTGACGCTCTCGAGGAACTCGGCCGGATCCTTGAGCTCCTTCTGGAACTCCATGAGCTGGCGGAGCCAGCCGAACCGCGCCGCGTCCTTCGGGTCGATGCCGCCGGAGTTGCGCTCCTTGTACTTCCAGTGCGCCGCGATGCCCTGCTCCGCCACGCGGTGCATCTCGTGGGTGCGGATCTGGATCTCGATCCGCTCGCGCCCGGGCCCGATCACGGTCGTGTGCAGCGACTGGTACATGTTCGGCTTGGGCAGCGCGACATAGTCCTTGAAGCGGCCCGGGACCGGGGTCCACTGCGAGTGGATGACGCCGAGCGTCGCGTAGCAGTCGGCGACCGACTCGACGAGCACGCGGAACGCGATGACGTCGTAGACCTGATCGAAGTCGCACTGCTGCGCCTGCATCTTGCGCCAGATCGAGTAGAGGTGCTTCGCGCGGCCGGTGACGTCGACCGCGAAGCCCTGCTCCGCGAGCTTGGCCGAGAGCACCTTCGAGACCTCGTGGATGTACTTGTCGCGCTCCTTCGCGGTCGTCTTGACCTTCTGCGAGAGATCCGCCCAGGCCTCCGGCTCGATGTACTTGAACGACAGGTCCTCGAGCTCGCTCTTGAAGCGCGCGATGCCGAGGCGGTTCGCGAGCGGGGCGTAGATCTCCATCGTCTCCCGCGCGATCCGGTCCTGCGAGTCGGGCTTCATGAACTCGAGCGTCCGCATGTTGTCGAGGCGGTCGCACAGCTTCACGAGGAGCACGCGGATGTCGCGCGCCATCGCCACCAGCATCTTGCGGAAGTTCTCGGCCTGCCGATCTTCCTTGGAGGCGAAGTTGATCTTCGAGAGCTTCGTCACGCCGTCGACGAGGAACGCCACCTCCTGGCCGAAGCTGTTCTCGATGTCCGTGGTCGTCGCGAGGGTATCCTCGACGACATCGTGCAGGAGCCCGGCGCAGACGCTCGCCGTGTCCAGCTTGAGCTCGGTGATGATCGCGGCGACGCTCGCCGGGTGGGAGAAGTACGGATCGCCGCTCTTGCGGGTCTGGCCCCGGTGAGCGTCAGAGCTATAGGCGTAGGCCCGGGCGATGAGATCGACGTCTGCAGCCGGCTGATAGGTCCGAACGCGATCGACAAGCTCCGTCAACGTCAGCATGAAGAGTTCGGCGGGCGCAATGCGCCCCCTCCCTTTTGCACGCTAACACCGCGATCTAGGCCCCGCAATTGTGTCACCATGCGCGTGCCCGGCGCCCGGAGCGCGCTCCGCCGGCTCCGCTCTCGTGTCTGTTCGCGTGCCCGTTCGCGTCCGCTTTCATCGGTTCAGGTCCGTTCGCGTCTGTTTGACATCTGCCCGGCGTCTGCCTCGCGTTCGTTTGTCCGTTTCTGCCTGCTTTCGTGGATTTCATGGAGCCGATCACCGCCTACGTCCACTTCCCCTGGTGCCTCAAGAAGTGTCCCTACTGCGACTTCGTTTCGTTCGCGAAGGCGCGGGAAGCGATCGATCACCGGGGGTATGCCGACGCTGTGCTGGCCGAGCTCCGGAGGCGGGCGGATGCGCTCGGCGAGCGCGAGCTTCGAAGCGTGTTCTTCGGCGGCGGGACGCCGTCCTTGTGGGAGCCGGAGGAGATGGGCAGGGTGCTCGCGGCGATCACCGCGGCCACCGGGCGGCTCTCGCCGGACCTCGAGGTGACCGTCGAATGCAACCCGACATCGCTGGATGAGGAGCGGGCCCGCGCGTTCCGAGCGATCGGAGTCAACCGGCTGAGCGTCGGAGTCCAGGGGCTCGACGAGGAGCGCCTCCGGTTCCTCGGGCGCCTGCACGACCCAGACGGCGGGCTCGGCGCGCTCGTGGCAGCCCTGCGGTCCGGGATGCCGCGCGTGAGCGGCGATCTCATCTATGGTGTCGCCGTGGGGACAGCCGAGCAGGCGCGGGAGCAGCGCCCCGAGCACGCCGCCGCGGAGGCGCGGGCGGTGGCAGCGACCGGCGTGAGCCATATCTCGGCATACAGCCTCACCGTCGAGCCCGGCACCTCGTTCGGGGAGCTCGCGCGGCGCGGACGCCTGCCGCTCGCCGGAGATGACGGGGTTGCGGACACGTTCTTCGCGATCGACGAGGCGCTCGAGGCAGAGGGGCTCGCCCACTACGAAGTCTCGAACTACGCGAAGCCGGGCCACGAGGCGCGCCATAACCTCGGCTACTGGCAGGGCATTGATTACGTCGGCCTCGGGTGCGCCGCGTACGGGACGGTGTCGCGCCCGGATCCGCGCTGGGGCCTGCGCTCGGCCGGCGCGGAGGATCGCGGCGACGCGTTCGCTGTACGCTACCGGAACGTCGTGAGCCCCGAGCGGTACATGGCCGCCATGGCCGAGGGCGGCGAGGCGATCCCCGTCGAGAGCGAGGAGCGGCTCGACCCGGAGACGCGGCTGTCCGAGCGCATCATGCTCGGGCTCAGGCTGCGCGAGGGGTTCGATCTCGAGGCCGCCGCGGGGGCGCTCGGTGTGCCGGCGTGGAGCCCGGCGCGGCGCAGGGCCGCGGAGCGGCTCGAGCGCGCCGGCCGCCTCGCGATGACCGGCGGGCGGCTCAGCGTCCCGCGGGCCGCCTGGGTCTTCGCCGACGGCATCGCGGCCGATCTTTTCTGAAGCAGCGCCGCGGCCGCGGCCCTTGGCGCGTGACGCGCTCGCAGTGGACGTCGGCCGCTGACCGCGCTCCGATGCTCGTCCCATGAGCCCGCTGCCCACGATCGAGGACATCCGCCGCGCCGCCGCGCGCATCGCGCCGCACGCCCACGTGACCCCCGTCATGACCAGCCGGACCATCGACGGCATCGCCGGAGCGCGCGTCTTCTTCAAATGCGAGAACCTGCAGCGGGCCGGGGCGTTCAAGTTCCGCGGGGCGTGCAACGCGGTCATGGCCCTCTCGGACGACGAGGCGCGCCGCGGCGTCGCGACCCACTCGTCGGGCAACCACGCCGCCGCGCTCGCGCTCGCCGCCCGCATCCGCGGCGTCGCTGCGCATATCGTGATGCCCGAGAGCGCGCCCGCCGTGAAGCGCGCCGCCGTGGAGGGCTACGGCGCCCGCGTCGTGACCTGCGCCCCCACGCTCCGGTCGCGCGAGGAGACGGTCGCCCGCGTGCTCGCCGAGACGGGCGCGGTGCTCGTCCACCCCTACAACGACGCGCAGGTCATCGCCGGCCAGGGCACGGCCGCGCTCGAGCTCGCGAGCCAGGTGGAGGACCTCGACGCCGTTGTCGCGCCCGTGGGCGGCGGCGGGCTGCTCTCCGGCACCTCCATCGCGACCAGCGCGCTGTCGCGCGCGCGCGCGATCGGGGCCGAACCCGAGGCGGCGGACGACGCCGTGCGATCGCTGCGCGAAGGGAAGATCCTCCCCTCGAACGATCCGACGACGATCGCGGACGGACTCCGGAGCTCGCTCGGCGAGCTCACCTTCGAGGTCCTGCGCGCGCAACGGGTCGAGATCGTCACCGTGAGCGACGCGGAGATCGTCAAGGCGATGCGCGTCGTGTGGGAGCGGATGAAGCTCCTCATCGAGCCGAGCGCGGCGGTGCCCGCGGCGGCGGTCCTCCTGCGCAAGGTCCAGGGGGCGCGGATCGGCGTCATCCTGAGCGGTGGCAACGTCGAGCTGAGCGCCCTCCCGTTCACCTGAGCGCGCTCGGGCGACCGCGCCGGCGCGCCGCGCGGGGCGCCGGCGCGCGGCGAGCTCCCTCAGGCGCCGGGCGGATCGCGCGCGAGGCGCAGAGAAGCGCGCACCACGCTCGGCCCCGGATCGCGCGGCGCCGCCGCGACAGTGCGCCCGCGCGCGTCGAGGATGCGCGAGCCGCCCTGGCCGTGGAGCGCCGGGCTGGAGGGCCCCCAGTTCGCGTTCACGACAGCGATGCGATGGCGCCGGGCCAGCGCGGGCAGGAGATCGGCGCGCGCGTCGCCCTCGCCGGGCGGATCGACCCAGGCGGTCGGGAAGAGCAGCAGATCGGCCTCGTCGAGCGCGCCGCCCGCGTCGTCGGAGACGAAGTGGATGTCGAAGCAGATCGCGGCGGTCACCTTGACGCCGCGAAGATCGAGGACCGGGGTCGCGAGATCGCCCGGAGTTGCCCAGCGCTCCGGGAACCACGGGTGACGCTTGCGGTAATGGCCGATCCGGCGCCCGTCGCGATCGAACACGAGCAGGCTGTTGTAGAAGCGACCCCGGCTCTCCTCGACGAGGGGGCCCGCCAGGGCGATCGCGTGCGCGCGCGCCAGCTCGGCGAGCCGCTGCGCGGACTCGCCGTCGAGCGGCTCCGCGAAGCGGCGCAGGTCGCTGTGGCCCCGCGGCGAGACATAGCCCGTGACGATGAGCTCGGGGAGCAGCGCGAGCTCGGCCCCCCTCGCCGCGGGCGAGCCGAGGAGACCGTCGATCTCGGCGAGCGAGGCCCGCGGGTCGCCGAAGCGCTGCGGCAGCTCGAGCGCGATCACGTCGAGGCAGCGGGCGATCATCGGGGCCGCCAGGGGCATCGGGGGCACCAGGAGCCCGCTCCGCGCGGAAGCGATGCGACAACGTCGCCCTGGATAGCGCGCCGCGAGGCCACCGGGCGCCCTCCGCTAGCGATGGCTCCGGGCCACCTGGAGCTGATGGAGGCTCACCGCCAGGTCGACCTGGCGGCGCAGATCCGAGGCGATCCACGGCTTCGTGATGATCCGGAACGTCGCGCTCTCCCGGGAGATCTTCTGGATCTGCTCCACATCCGTGGGCGCACAGACGAGCACCGGCACGTAGCTCAGACCCTGCCGGCGGAGCTCGCGCAGCAGCGCGAGCCCGCTGAAATGAGGCATCCGGTAGTCCGCCACGACCACGGAGGGCGGCTCCTTCACCGCCGCTGCGAGCGCGCGGCGCGGATCGCCGAAGGTGCGGACCTGGTAGCCGGAGCGGAGCGCCCGCTCCATGAGGTCCAGGTTGCTCTCCTCGTCGTCGACGGCGTAGAGAAGCGTCCCTTGGCCCCGACCACTCGAAGGTGGCGGCATGCTGCCGGAATGCGGGGCATTGCCCATCGAGCGCGAGGGTATCAGACCTCGTTGTCCCGCACCACGCGCTCAAGCCGAAGTAATCCTGGTTGCCTGAATCACGGCCAGCGCGGTGGGGCGAAGCACGTCACGGCGCGGCACGGTAGAGGTGGGCGCCGCGGCGACGCCGGTCGGGCTCCGCCGCCGACGACGCCGTCGCTCCGGACAGCCTCGACCGCCGCGAGCGATCAACCTGAGGCGGCCGCGGCGTTCGCGATCCACTCCGGCAGCGTTCGGCGGTAAGAGATCAAGAGATGTCGGCTCGCGATGGATTGCTCGAGGTCGGCGCGCTCGTGGACGGCCGGTATCAGGTGCTCGGCCACCTCGGCAGCGGCGGTCATAGCGTCGTCTACGAGGCGCGCCAGATCGTGACCACCCAGCGCGTGGCCCTCAAGCTGCTGCGGCCCGAGGCGCTGCGCCGCTCGCGCGAGACCGGCTCCCAGGAGGCGCGCTTCGAGCGGGAGATGCAGGTCATCGCCCAGCTCAACCACCCGAACATCGTGATGCTGCTCGACGCCGGGCGCCTGACCGAAGGTGAGCTCTACCTGGCGCTGGAGTACGTCGACGGCGAGACGCTGACCGCGCGCTGCCAGCGCACGAAGGGGGTCGAGCCGAACGAGGCGAAGCGGCTGATGCTGCAGGTGCTCGACGCCATCGGCTTCGCCCACGAGCGCGGCGTCGTGCACCGCGATCTCAAGCCCCACAACATCATGGTCGCCGGGTCTGGCAAGCGGACGCACGCCAAGGTGCTCGACTTCGGCATCGCGGCGCTCATCGGCGAGGCGCGCTCCGCCGACTACCGCGCGCTCACGCCCACCGGGGAGTTCAACGGGACGCCGGCCTATATGGCCCCGGAGCAGCTCGTGCAGTCCACCCCGACGGCAGCGGCGGACATCTACGCATGGGGGCTCACCTTCCTCGAGTGCCTGACCGGCGCACCCGTCATGCACGAGGCGACCGTCGCCGAGGTCATCTTCCGCCAGCTCAGCCCCGAGCCGGTGCCGATACCCCGCGCCCTCCGCGGCCACCCTCTCGGCGCGCTGCTCGAGCAGGCGACCGCCAAGTCCCCGGCGCACCGCGTCCGCTCCGCCCGCGAGGCCTACGAGCTGCTGGAGGCGTGCGACGTGACCACGATCCCGTGGCCCCTGCCCCGCGACGCAGGCCACGCCGGCTCCGCGGGGGAGCGCGGCGGCGCGCTGGAGCAGCGGGCGATCGTGACGCGGCCGGCGCACCAGGTCGAGGCGAACCAGGAGACCCAGCTCGTGGCCTCCGAGGACTTCGGTCCGCCAGCGGTCCCGGCGCCGAAGTCTGTCGAGCAGCAGCGGCAGGACGCCCGGCTCGGCGCCGCGCCGACCCTCGCGATGGCGGGCCGCAACCTCGCGCCCTCCGAGCCGCCGAGGCCGATCCGCAACCCGTCCCTTTACCCCGGCGACCCCGACGGATCGCTGACGCCGGTGGCGCCGAGGATCACGTCGCCGTCGCGCCCGAGCGTCCTGCCCAGCACGCGCCAGGTGCCCGCCACCGGCCGCGGCGAGCGCCGCCAGCTCACCGTGCTGGTCTGCGGGCTCGCCAGCGCCGAGCGCATCGCGGACACGGTCGACAGCGAGGCGTTCCACGAGCTCGTCCAGATGTATCAGGCCGCGTGCGCCCAGGTGATCGGCGCGCAGGAGGGGGTGTTCCTCCGCTCCCCCGGCGAGGAGACGATCGCCTACTTCGGCCACCCCGTGGCGCGGGAGGACGACGCCCTCCGCGCCGTGCAGGCGGCGCTCGATCTGGTCGAGCACATGTCGCGCCTGAACGCGCGCGATCTCGTGTCGTTGCCCCTGTCCGTGCAGGTCGGCGTGCACACCGGGATCGTCGTCGTCGCGGACAGCGACGCCGTGCCGTCGCTCGCCGGCCCGACGCTGAACACCGCGACGCAGCTCAAGGCGCACGCCGAGCCGGGCACGGTGCTCGTCAGCGGCGCCACGCAGAAGCTCATCGAGGGCTACTACTACGTGGACCCGCTCGGCGAGATCAGCCCCAAGGGCGCGCGCCAGCCGCTCGAGGTCTTCGCTGTGCAAGGGCGCACGACCGCGCGGGATCGGCTGGACGCGAGGATGCAGCAGGGGCTCACCCCGCTCGTCGGGCGAGACGACGAGCTCGACCAGATAGCGTCCCGGTGGATGCGGGCCGCGGGCGGCGCCGGGCAGGTCGTGCTGATGACGGGTGAGGCCGGCATCGGCAAGTCGCGGAGCGTGCGCGCGTTCCGCGCTCGGCTGGTCGGGACGCCGCACCTGTGGCTCGAGGCACGCTGCTCGCCGCAGCTCCAGAACAGCGCGTTCTACCCGGTGATCGAGCTGCTCAACGCGCTGCTCGCGGGCGACCGCGAGCACGCGAGCACGCTGAGCGGAAGCGCGGCATCGAGCGAGCGCGGCGCGGCGCTGGAGAAGGGCGAGGACAGGCTCGCCCGGCTGGAGCAGCTCCTCGCCGAGGCGGAGGCGGGGCCGCTCGCCGTGCCGCTGCTCGCAGCGCTGCTCTCCATCCCCACCGAGGGGCGCCACGCCGCCCCGGCGCTGACGCCGCAGCGCCAGCGGCAGGAGACGATCGCCTCGCTCCTGCAGCTCTTCCTCGGGCTCGCGGATCGGCAGCCGCTCGTGCTCACGGCCGAGGACCTGCACTGGGCCGACCCGTCGACCCTGGAGCTGCTCGGCCGGCTCATCGACGAGGGGAGGCCGTCGCCGCTGCTGCTGCTCCTGACCGCGCGCCCCACGTTCACGCCGCCGTGGCCGGTGCGATCCCACTTCACGCAAATCTACCTCGCCCCGCTCAGCGCCGAGCGGATGGAGGCGCTCATCCAGCAGCTCGCGGGCGCCTACGCGACGAGCGGCGCGCCGGCGAAGCAGGCCGCGCTGCCGAAGGAGGTGATCCGTATGCTCGCCGAGCGCAGCGACGGCGTCCCGCTGTTCGCCGAGGAGCTCACGCGCATGGCCCTCGAGTCGGCCGCCGCCAGGGCGGGCGCTGGGGAGCGGGCCGGCTCGGCGAGCGCCCCGCAGGGGTGGATGGGCGCGCTGGAGATCCCGACAACGCTCCAGCACTCCTTGATGTCGCGCCTCGATCGCCTCGGCCCGGCCAAGGAGGTCGCCCAGCTCGGCGCGGTGTTCGGCCGCTCCTTCGGCTACGAGGCGCTCGAGCTGTGCGCGGGCGGCGCGGGCGCCGAGCCGCTCCTCATGGCGTCGAGCCCCGCGGCGCTGCGCGAGGCGCTCGCGCAGCTCGTCGACGCCGAGCTGCTCTTCCAGCGGGGGCGCCCGCCGCGCGCGACGTACACGTTCAAGCACGCGCTGGTGCAGGACGCTGCCTACCAGTCGCTGCTCCGCAGCACGCGGCAGGTGTACCACGCGCGCATCGCCGCCGTGCTAGCCGAGCGCTTCCCCGAGACGCCGCCCGAGCTGCTCGCGCGCCACTACAGCGAGGCCGCGATGATCGGCCCCGCCGTCGCCGCGTGGCAGCGCGCGGGAGAGGCCTCGCTCATCTCCTCCGCGCACGCCGAGGCGATCAGCCAGCTCCGCCGCGGGCTCGAGCTCCTGAAGCAGCTCCCGGACACGAAGGAGCGGGCGCGCGACGAGATCACGCTGCAGACCACGCTCGGCGTCCCGCTGATGATCACCCGCGGCTACGCGGCCCCGGAGGTCGAGGCGACGTACGCGCGCGCGCACGCGCTCTGCCAGGAGGCGGGCTCCTCACCGCAGCTCTTTCCGGCGCTGTGGGGGCTCTGGATCTTCTTCCACGTCCGCGGCGACTACGCGCTGGCGGAGCAGCACGGCGAGCAGCTCCTCGCGCTCGCCGAGGGCACGGGCGACGCCGGCATCTCCCTGGGCGCCCACCAGGCGCTCGGCGCGACGCGCTTTCTGCGGGGGCGCCTGCGCGAGGCCCGCGAGCACTTCAACAAGGTGCTCTCGATCTACGATCCGGCGCATCACCTGCCGCTCTCCTTCCTCTTCGGCCACGACGCGGCGGCGTTCTCGCTGTCGCACCTCGCCTGGATCGCGTTCCACCTCGGCGAGCCGGAGCGCGCCAAGGCGTCGGTCGACGAGGCGATCGCGCTGTGCGAGGAGTTGAACCAGCCCGTGAGCCGCGGCTTCGTCGAGCACTTCGCCGCCGTGCTGTGCTGCCTGCTCGGCGACTTCGCCGGCGCGGACGCGCACGCGCTCGTGCTCAGCAAGCTCTCCGAGGAGGTGGGCATGCCCCACTGGACGGCGCTCAGCCAGATCGACCTTGGCTGGGCGACGGCCGCGCGCGCCGCGCAGGGGCCCGCCGGCGAG
>NZ_JEMA01000979.1 GCF_001589285.1 Sorangium cellulosum
CCATCTCCGCGCCGAAGTTGTCGCGCAGCCACGCGCCGAAGCGCAGCGGGCTCGCTGTCAGCTCGGCCGCCGCCGCGTACGCGGCGACGTCCCGCAGCATCGCCGCCGCGCTCGGGTAGCGATCGTCGGGCGCCACCGCGAGCGCCCGCGCCACGATCGCGTGGAGCGCCTCCTCCTCCGGGAGCCCGCGCTCCACGAGCGGCGGGATCTCCGCGCGCCGGGCGAGATCGAGCAGCTCGCCGCGCGCCTCCTCCTTCGAGAGCGACGCGCCGGGGCCCGCGCTGTACATCCGCCGGCCGGCGAGCAGCTCCCAGAGCAGGACGCCGGTCGTGAAGAGGTCGGACCGCGCGTCGAGCGGCTCGCCGCGGGCCTGCTCCGGGCTCATGTAGCCGGCCTTGCCCTGCAGCGCCTCGTCCAGCGCCCCCCCGCTGCGCTCGTGCGCGCGGGCGATGCCGAAGTCGCAGAGCTTGATCTCGCCCTCGAAGCTCAGCAGCACGTTCGACGGCGAGACGTCGCGGTGCACGACGCCCTTGCGGTGGGCGTAGGCGAGCGCCTGCAGCGCCTCGACGACGATCAGCAGCGAGAACGCGACCGGGAGCTTCACCTTCTGGCGCGCGCAGCGGCGGAGCAGCTCGCGCAGGTCGAAGCCCTCGACGTACTCCATGGCGATGAACAGCGCGCCGTCCTCGCGGCCGAGGTCCTCGACCTGCACGATGGACGCGTGCCGCAGCCCCGCGGCGAGCCGGGCCTCGCTCGCGAGCATCTCCACGAAGCGCGGGTCGTGCGCGAACCTCGGGGCGACCTCCTTGATGGCGACGAGGCGCGCGGCGCCGAGGTCGGTGCGCACCCGCGCCAGGTAGAGGTCGGCCATCCCTCCCTGGCCGATGTGGTCGAACAGCGTGTAGCGGCCCAGTCGGCACGGCAGCATCCGCCCGATCCCCCGCTCCCGCGCCGCCCGACCCACGCCGGAGGGCGACCCGCAGCGGGCGGGCTCGTCGCGGCCGGGGCCGAGGGCGAGCGGCGGCAGGCCAGAAGGCGGGTACGGGAGGGTGCCTCCGCGACGCACATCGAGGCGATCGATCTGCACGCGCCCTCGTCGCAGACTTCGCCGGGACGGGCCAACTAAGCAGCCGCCCGACCCCCGGCCCGGACGGCGCCCGGCTCGCGCGGCGCCGGCGCGCCGAGCGCGTGCAGCGCGCGCGGCGACGGGCTACATCCGGCGCATGACGTTCAGCGCAGGCTGGGGCCCGTCGTTCGCCGGGTCGTTCATCCGCATCGTCGACGACAGGGGGCGCAAGCACGAGTGGCGGACCCCGCCCCGGCGCATCGTCTCGCTCGTCCCGAGCGACACCTACTCGCTCGTCCGGCTCGGCGCGGGCGACCGCCTCGTCGGCCGCACCCGCTACTGCGTCGCGCCCGCGGAGGGCGTCGACGGCATCGAGCCCGTCGGCGGCACCAAGGACGCCGACGTCGACCGGATCGTCGCGCTCGACCCCGAGGTCGTCGTCGCGAACCAGGAGGAGAACAGCAAGCGCGACATCGAGCGCCTCGACGCGGCGGGCCTCCGGGTGCTCGTCTCGTTCCCGAGGCGCGTCGCGGACGGCGTCGCGCACCTCGCCCGGCTGGCGCGCCTGCTCGGCCACTCCGCGGCGCCCGCGCGCCCCGCGGCGGCGGCGGCGGAGGACAG
>NZ_JEMA01000980.1 GCF_001589285.1 Sorangium cellulosum
CAGCGCCGCGCCGAAGCGGGCGAGCGCGCGCGCGAACGAGGCCGCGCCGAGCGGGGGCGGCAGCGGTCCCAGATCGATCGCGAGGCCCTCGGTGAGCTTCGTCGCGCGGAACAGCTCCTCGATCCACCGCGGGCTGAGCCGCGCCGGCCACCCCGACGCGGCGTCCCGCCCCACGGCCCGGCCGAGCGCGCCGTGCCAGGTCGCCTCCGGCCGCAGCGCCGGCTCGGTCCGCTGCAGCAGCGCCTCGGCGGCGCCGAGCGCGGCCTCCGGCGGATCGCAGGGGATCTCGACGGCGGCGAGGCGCGCCTCGTCGAGCAGGCGCGCCGCCTCGAGCCGCCGCTCGACGAGGATGCGCGCGGCGTCGGCGACCGCTCCGGCGCCGCGGGAGAGCACCTCGGCGAAGGTCTGCCGTCCGGCGTCGGTCGGGTCGGCGAGCAGCCTGAGACGCGCCTCGTGGGGCGACATCCGCGCCGGCTCGGGCACGTCGAGCAGGAGCGACGCGGCGTGCCACGCCGTGGCGAGCCGGACGCGATCGGCCCACACGACCCGCTCCAGCGTGAGCGCGTGCACCCAGTCGGCGAGCGGGGCCGCGAGGCCGGTCGGGTCCGGCGCGGCGGCCTCTGGCGCGCTCGCGTAGCCGAGCTCCGCGCCGAGGCTCGGGGTCTTGCCGGTGAGCTCCAGGTAGGTCGTCCGCGCGCTGACGCGCCGGAACGGATCGAGCGGGTTCTCGAGCCGGGCCCTCGCCTCCGCCGCTGTCGCGCTGTCCTGGTCCGCGGCGGCCGGGGCCGGACCGCGCCGGGTGATGTCGTCGAGCGCCGCGCGCCACGCGCGGGCCGCGCGGGCGACGTCCTTATCGAGGCGGATCAGATCGACGTCCATGCGCACCTACCCGTGAACCGCGGCGGCCGTCCCGAGCCGCCGGGCGATGTCGCCCTCGGCGCGCGCGAGCTCGGCGAGCCGCCCGCGCGTCGCGCCCTCGTCGCCGTCGACCTCGACGGCGAGATCGACGAGGGTCCGGTAGTGCCGGGCCTCCGACGCGAAGAGCTCCTCGTAGAGCGGGGCGAGCTCGTGCTCGCGCGCCGCGAGCCCGTCGGCGAGCAGCCGGAAGCGCTCGCAGGAGCGGGCCTCGATGATCGCGCCGACGAGCAGCCGATCGATGAGCGCGGCCCGCGCGTTGCGCGCGCAGGTGCTGGACGCCGCCTTGCGCAGCTCGCTGGCGTAGACGTCGGTCTCCGGCTTGCCGAGCGTGAGGCCGCGCTGCTCGATCACGTCGAGGAGCGCGCGGAAGTGCCGGAGCTCCTCCTCGGCGAGATCGACGAGCGCCCGCGCGAGGCGCGGGATCGACGGCCAGCGCGCGGCGAGCGACAGCGCGTTCGACGCGGCCTTCATCTCGCAGTGGGCGTGGTCGGTCAGGAGCGCCGGCAGGTCGGCGAGCGCCACGTCAGCCCAGCGTGGGTCGGTCGGTAGGGTCAGGCACAGCACGCAGGGCCGACCTAGAGCAGGCGCGCCGCGGCGAGAAGGGGGAGGCGGGCCTCGGCGCCTCGCGCGCCCGCGGAGCGGGGCGGCGCCCCGGGAGAATGGGGCTAGAACCCGTCGGACGACGCGCGGGTCAGCCCGCTCGACTCGAGGTGGTACGAGAGCCCGACCACGAACGTGGTGGGCCCGCCGCCGGCGAGCGCTCGCCGCAGGGCGCCCTCGACCGAGAACTGGGTGCCCACGTAGGCGACGCCGAGCGACAGCGCGTGCTGGTCCGCGCCCTGATCGAAGCGGTATCCGGCGCGGAGCGGGAAGTGATCGGCGACGAGGTACTCGCCGCCGGCCATGAGGCGGTACGTGGTGTCGCGGTAGGAGTTGAGATCGACGAGCCCGTCGACCTCGACCGAGAAGTCCGGGGTGCCGAACCCGACGCCGCCGCCGATCGTCGTGGGGAGCAGCCCGTGGTCCGGGTACGAGAGGTTCTGCCCGACGGCCGCGATGTACAGGTTGTCCGTCGGCTTGACGGTGATCGCGGCGTCGAACGTGAGCTCGTTGACGAAGGAGTGCCGGCCGACGACGTCACCGTCTTCCTTCTCGATCAGGCCGCCTGATACGGGGTCTTCCCCGTTGCTGTCGTGGAGGCCTCCCGCGGGGGGCGTCCCGTCCTGCGTGATCTTGGCGTAGCGGCCGGTGAGGCCGACGAAGAAGCGCTCGGTGATGGGGTAGGCGAGGCCGACCCGGGCATCGAGGAACTGCCGGTCGACCCCCTCGGCGTCGACGAAGCCCCCGACGAAGGAGATCCCCCCTGCGAGCTTGCCCGTGACCGAGTCGACGACGGCGCCCCCGTACGTGTGCCGGCCCGCCTCTGGGCTCCCCTGGAAGAGCCCCTGGAGGTGGTAGACGCGGGTCTCCACCATCGCGGACGGGTTCAGAAAGACGGCCGACGTCCCGTTCCCGAGCGCGCGCAGCGCGCCGCCGAAGGCCGCGGCGCGGGGCGTCTCGTTCTCGCCGTAGGCGTAGGCGAGCTGCGGCGGCAGCGACGACCGCTCGGCCGCCGCGGGCCCCGCGGACGCGGTCAGCGAGAGCGCGGCCGCCGCCGCCAGGACCCCGGCGCGCGCGGAGGTCGCCGCCGCCCGGCGCGACGACCGCTCCGGCGGCTGCGCCAGGAGGGCCCCCTCTGTCAACCGGATCCTCGACGGCATCGCTTCGCCATACCCCAGACAGCGACCCTGGGGGCAAATTCTCGGATCATGAAATCGGCTCGACCCGACCGCTCTGTACTGGACGACCTTCTCGTTTCAAAAAAAGCTGGAAAATAGGCGAACTTAGCCCTTGACGACGAGATGAACGGGTTTTGCTCTGGAATCGCGGGCGCGACGTGAAAATCACCGATTGGCGTCGGGGGTTTTCGCGCCTCGTGTCCGGGGGTCTGATCGCGGATGACGCGAAGCGGGTTTCGCAGTGCGCAATGGACTGAATTTATGGCAATGAAAACCGATACTTGGTTCAGGTTTCGCAGTTGGGGATAGACGCCCGGACTCACCCGGTGCTACCTCGGATTCGTCCTCGGGGCGGTCCGACGCCGCACCGAGTCCTCCAAAGGGTGGCCCCGAAAGGGGCGCTGCGGGCTACCGAGCTCTGTGAGGCGGTATGGGGGACGGCCGTGCCGATCTGTCTTCCAATGCAATGGACCTCGACGCGACGGTTGCACCCCCACCACGATCGGCGTGCTTGGCAGGAGCCGAGCCGAGCGCCGGTCCAGTGGGGCCGTATTTCTTACCCGCCTTCCCTGGAGGCTCGCGGACGAATTCCCGAGGGCGAAGCGGCCGTGGGCGGACTGTTGAAAAGTCGACGCGCCCTTCGATTACATTCAGAATAACATAGAGATCTCCAGGGGTTAGAGGCGAGTCCTCGCTGTGAGACCTGTGGATAAGTTGGGGGCGACGGTTCTTTCAGTCGCCCCCGAAACCTATTTTCGTGGAGCGGACTTCAGAGCAGCGATGACGATTCCGAAACACGAGCCGCGCGAAATTTTCGATCGGGCGATCGAGCATACGCGGACGCTTTCTCCCGCAACTTTTGATCAGTGGTTTGGCGGAGTTCAGTTCGATGATCTGACCGACGGCGTGCTCACGCTGCGCGTCCAGAACGAGTTCGTCCTCGAGTGGGTGAGGGACAACTTCCTGCCGGCGCTGACGGACAAGATCCGCGAGCTCACGGGCTGGTCGGTGCAGGTTGCCTGGACGGTCGATCAGCACCTTGACTCGCCGGTCGCCCGGCGCGTGGAGCTCACCCCCGTGCGCCCGCGGGCGCTCGTTGTGCGCCCGACGAGCGCGGCGCCGGCGCCCGCGCCCCGCCCCGAGCCGCAGCTGCGGCGCGTCTCGTCGCTGCCCGACGACCTCAACCCGAAGCACACCTTCGCGAGCTTCGTCGTGGGCCCCTCGAACCAGCTCGCGCACGCGGCCGCGATCGCGGCCGCGGGCGGCGGCGGGCGCCGGTACAACCCGCTCTTCATCTGCGGCGGCACGGGGCTCGGCAAGACCCATCTCATGCACGCGATCGCGCACCGCGTCTTCGAGGGCAGGCCGGACGCGCGGATCATCTACGTCTCGGCCGAGAAGTTCACGAACGACTTCATCACGGCCATCCAGCACCACCGGATGGACGAGTTCCGCGCGCGCTACAGGTCGAACTGCGACGTGCTGCTCGTCGACGACATCCAGTTTCTGGCCGGGCGCGAGCAGACGCAGGAGGAGTTCTTCCACACGTTCAACGCGCTCCACACGCTCGACCGGCAGATCGTGGTGACGAGCGACAAGTATCCCCAGAACCTCGAGCGCATGGAAGAGCGCCTCGTCTCGCGGTTCTCGTGGGGGCTCGTCGCCGACATCCAGGTGCCGGAGCTGGAGACGCGCGTCGCGATCGTCCGGAACAAGGCGGCGCTCGAGGGCATCGCGCTCACGGACGACGTGGCGCTCTACCTCGCGCAGATGGTCCGCTCGAACGTCCGCGAGCTCGAGGGGACGCTGATCCGGCTGGCGGCCAAGAGCTCGCTCACGGGCCGCCCGGTGGACCTGCCGTTCGCGCGCGCCGAGATCACGGCCACCTCGCCGCCGCGGGCGCAGATGATGAGCGTCGAGGACATCCAGCGCGCTGTGTGCCACCACTTCCACCTGCGCTCGATCGACCTCACCTCGAAGGACCGCCACAAGAGCGTGGCCTTCGCGCGCCACGTGGCGATGTACCTCTGCAAGCAGCGGCTGAAGTGCAGCTTCCCGGAGATCGGTCGCGCCTTCGGCAACCGCGATCACACGACCGTGATGAGCGCGGTCCGCAAGATCGAGGCGCAGCGGGACTCCGATCCGCAGGTCCGCGCCCACCTCGAGGCGCTCGAGAAGAAGCTCGCCGACGAGTGAAATCGGCGCGCGCCGCGCGCCGTACCTCCTGCCACGCCTACCGCCGCTCCCCGGCCATCGCGAGGGCGGCCCCTCCGGGGCCCCGCCCGGCGCGCGCCTCGCGTCCGCACGCCGAGCGGCGCCGGGGCGTCAGAGCTCCGAGAGCGCGGCGCGCGCGTCGTCGGCGATGAGCTTGTTGCCGTACGCGGAGGCGAGCTCGAGCACCTCCGAGAGCTCGCAGCGCGCCTCCTCCACGAGGCCCCGATGCTTCAGGAGGGCGCCGAGCAGGTACCGGCCCTCCAGGGCGTCCGTCCGGTACGAGCGCGCGTCGGCGTAGCGCGCGAGCTCGCGCAGCAGATCGACGGCGCCGGCGGCGCCGTTCAGGCCGTCGAGGTAGGCGAGGTGCGCGCGGTTGATCGAGACGAGGCGCTCGTGGCCGCTCTCCTCGGCGAGCTCCCTCGACTTGGTGAGCGCCGCGTAGGCGCGCGGCAGATCGCCGAGCCGCCGGCTCGCGTCGCCGAGGTTGTGCAGCGCGGCGGCGGTCTCGAAGCGCATGCCCGCGGACCGGGCGAGGTCGACGGCGCGGGCGGAGGTCTTCACCGCCGCCTCGAAGTCGCGGAGGAAGACGTGCACGAGGACGCGCTGCTTCTCGCGCTCGCTCGCCGCCGCGAGATCGCCCGGCGCGACGAGCGCCTCGGCCCGATCGAGCGCGCGCAGCGCCGCCTCGATGTCGCCCATCGCCGCGCGCGTATGGGAAATCGCGAGCAGGAGCCTGGCGTCGTCGATCTCGCCCATCGCCTCGAGCTGCTCGACGGCGCCGACCGCGCGGGCGTAGTCGCCCGTCCTGACGCCGATCTCCGTCTCGCACGCGAGCGCCTTGCGGCGGAGGTCTTCGCGGTCGCCGGCGAGGGCGTACGCCTCCTCGAGCTTCGCGTAGGCGTCCGCGAAGAGGTCGACCGCGCCGAGGGCGCGCGCCACGTCGACGCGCGCGCGGAGCTTCTGCTCCAGGGTGCCGTCCTCATCGATGCGCCGCTGCGCGCGGGCCACGACGTCGCCGAGATCGGGCGCGGAGCGCACGCGCACAACGACGTCCGCGAGCGCGCCGAGCCACGCCGAGAGCTCCGCCGGCGCGCGGCGGGCGTGGTCGCCGAGATCGAGCGCCTGGAAGATGAGCCGGAGCGCCGGGTCGAGCTGGCTCGCGCGGATCTTGTGGAGCGCCGCCCGCGCGTAGAACGTGGCCGCGCGGTCACGGTCGCCCGCCTGGTAGAAGTGCTGCCCGATGCGCTCGGCGTGCTCGGCGCTGTCCTCGCCGACGGCGGCGACGTACGCCGCCGCGGCCGCGGCGTGCAGCTCCCGGCGGAGCTCCGGCGGGATCGCGTCGAGGACGATCTCGCCGTGCATGGGCGACGCGAAGCTCGCCTGCGCGGGGCCCTTGAGCCGCAAGAGATCGCGGGTCGCGAGCCCGGAGATCGCCCGGTTCACGACCGAGAGCTTCTGCTGGAGGAGCGCCGCGAGGACCTCGGTCGGCACCGGATCGCCGAGGATCGCCGCGGCCTGGAGCACGGCGCGGTCGCTCGGGTCGAGCCGCCGCACGCGGGTGGCGATGAGGGTGCGCAGCGAGCGAGGCACCGCCGACGCGCCGTCGAGCCGCGCCTTCACGACGCCGCCCGAGACGCTGAGCGCGCCGGAGTCGCTCAGCTCCTTGATGAGCTCCTCGAGGAAGAGCGGGTGGCCGCCGGCGCGCTTGCGGCAGAAGGCGAGCAGCTCGGGCGGCAGGAGCGTCGCGCCGATGCGCGCCGACATGAGGCGCGCGCCGTCGCTGTCCGAGAGCTCCCCGACCTGGATCCGGTAAAAGTGAGGGTGCGCCTCGAGCAGCGGCGGCGGGTCGCTGCGCGTCGCCAGGATCAGCACGGCGCGGAGCCCGCCGGCGCGGCCGGCGGTGGCGAGGAGGGTCTCGGCGGTGAGCTGGTCCATCGCCTGCGCGTCGTCCCAGGCGAAGCAGTGGAGCCGGTCCTCGCAGAGGCTCTGCACCATGCGCGGGAAGGCGGCGCGCAGGATCGCGCTCGTCCCCTGCGGCGCGCGCTGGTCGGCGAGCGACGCGCCGAGCTGGCCGAGCACGGCCGCGGACTCGTCCTCGCGCAGGCCGAGCGCCCGGAGCCGCGGCAGCACCGCGCGGATGCGCTCCTCGTCGTCGCCCTCCTGGATGCCGCAGAGCACCTGCAGCATCGCGGTGAGGCCGCTCCACGGGACGTCGGCGCCGTTGTGCGGGCACGACGCGACGTAGACGCCGACGTTGTAGTCGCCCTTCGAGAGCCGCCGCTCCATCTCGGCGAGCAGCCGCGTCTTGCCGATGCCGCGCTCGCCCTGGATCACCGCGATCTGCGCGCGCTTCCTCGTGGCGGCGGCGAGGATGTCGCCGAGCTGCTTGAGCTCGTCGCGGCGGCCGACGAAGCGGCCGTAGGCGCCGTCCGGCGGGTGCGCGGAGGTGACCACGCGCCCCCCCTCGGGCGCCGTCCGGCCCGCGCCGGGCAGCTCCTCGGTCGTGAACGCGTTGCGGAGGACGCGCCCGGTGAGGTGTGACACCGCGACCTGGGACTCGGTCGCGCGGGCGAGCGCCTGCGCGGAGGCGATGAGCGAGGTGAGCCGCTCGTCGCGGATCGGGGCGCCGGCGCTGTCGACCAGGATGCGGGACAGGTGGATGCCGGCGGAGACCGCCGCGCCCCCGCCGCGCGAGCGCAGGATCACGAGCGCGGCGCGCACCGCGGCCTCGGTGTCGCGGCCGTCGGCGTCGCCGAGCCCGAAGACGGCGACGAGCTGGGACGCCTCCTCCTCCAGGAGCAGCGCGCCGTAGCGCGCCAGCACCTCGCGGGCCCGCGCGATGCGCCGCGCCGCGTCCTCTCCGGAGCGCGTGAAGATGAGCACGAGCGCCGTGACCTCGCGCCGCTCGCCGAGCCCGCGCGTGGCAGGGCTGCTGTCGGCCTTCTCGAGGAGCTGGAGGAGCCCGGACGCGTTGCGGGCGCGCGTGCTCGTCGTGTGCGGCACCTCGACGGGCGTACGCTCGTTGGCGCCGATCGGCTCCTCCTCGAGCACGGCGCTCGCCTCGAGCTCGGCGCCCCCCTTCTCCTCGTGGAACGGCGCGAGGAACTCGGCGAGATCGTTCGCCCCGGACCGCTCGCCCGTCGCGTAGAAGAAGCCGAGCAGCGCCTCGTGCAGCCGCCCGGCGTCGGGGAAACGGTCCTCGGCGTTCCTCGCGAGCATGGTGCTCACGATGTCGACGAGCGGCCTCGGCACGTCGGGGCGCGCGAGCGCGAGCGGCGGGTACTCGCTCGCCTGCAGCCGCCGCATGACCTCGAACGCTGTCGGCGCCGCGAACGGGTTCGAGCCGGCGAGCATCTCGTAGAGCACCGTCCCGAGCGAGAAGAGGTCGCTCCTGCCGTCGATCGCGCCCGCGCGCGACTGCTCGGGGCTCATGTAGGCGAGCTTCCCGCGGATGCGCCCGGCGCGCTTCTCGCCGACCTCCTCCTCGGTCATCGACTGCGTCGCCTTCGCGATCCCGAAGTCGGTGACCTTCACCTCGCCCTCCCAGGAGAGCAGGATGTTCTGGGGCGAGATGTCGCGGTGGACGATGCCGAGGGGGCGCGACTGCTCGTCGCGCCGCCGGTGGGCGTGGTCGAGCGCCTTCGCGATCTCGGCCGTCATGAAGACGGCCATGCCGAGCGGGATCGGCCGCTTCGATCGGCGGCAGCGGGCGAGCAGCGTCGCCAGGTCGAGCCCGGGGACGTACTCCATCGCGATGAAGTAGCTGGTCGGGTCGCCGTTCGGGTGGTCGACGCGGCCGAGGTCGAACACCTGGACGATGTTCGCGTGCGAGAGGCGCACGGCGAGCTTGGCCTCGTGCACGAACATGTCCACGAAGCGCCCCTGCTCCGCCAGCTTGGGGAGGATGCGCTTGATGACGAGGACCTTCTCGAACCCCTCGACGCCGAAGCTCTTGGCCTTGAAGACCTCGGCCATGCCGCCTTCGCCGAGGCGCTCGAGCAGGCGGTAGCGTCCGAAGGTCTCGTTCAGCATCGCCCCGCCCGCGCCCCGCGCAGCCCTGCGCCTAGAGCGCGCGCGGCGCTCCGGCGGGGACGGCCGGCGGCCATCGCGCGAGCCGGCGCTCGCCCTCCGGCCGCGCCGGCCGGCCGCGCGTCACGTCTCAACGGCCTTGTTCGCGCCGGCGTCATCGTCCCCTCCATACATCGACTCCGCGATCCGGAACGCCGCCCCCTCCAGGCGAGCGTACGCGGCCCGGAGCGCGTCGAGGTCGCCGCCGCCGTCGAGCAGCTTCCGCAGCGCGGCGCAGTCGGCGTGGACCTCGCCGAGGAGCTCGGCGTCGAGCAGATCCCCGTAGCCCTCGAGGGCCTGCTCGGTCGTGTAGACGAGGGTCTCCGCCTGGTTGCGGAGCTCGGCGAGCTCGCGGCGGAGCGCGTCGGTCTCCTTGAACCGCTCGCCCTCCGAGACGAGCCGATCGACCTCGTCGGGGGTGAGGCCGCTCGTCGGGGTCACCCGGACCTCCTGCACCCGACCCGTCCCGAGATCGCGCGCCTCGACGCGGACGATCCCGTTCTCGTCGATGCGGAAGGTGACCTGGATCTTGGGCAGCCCGCGGGGCGCGGGCGGGATACCGGTGAGCTCGAAGCGGGCGAGGCTCCGGCAGTCGGCGGCCATCTCGCGCTCGCCCTGGAGCACGTGCACGGGGACGAAGCTCTGGTTGTCGACGCTCGTCGTGAAGATCTCGCTCCGCTCGGTCGGGATCGTGGTGTTCCGCGGGATGAGCTTGAACATCACGCCGCCGCCGGTCTCGACGCCGAGCGACAGCGGCGTCACGTCGAGGAGCAGCACCTCGTCCACGTGCCCCGAGAGCGCGGCGCCCTGCAGCGCCGCCCCGACGGCGACGACCTCGTCCGGATTCACGCCCTTGTTCGGCTCCCGGCCGAAGAACTCGCGCACCGCGGCCTGCACGGCGGGCATCCGCGTCATGCCCCCGACAAGGACGACCGTGTTGACGGCGGAGACGGGCAGCTTGGCGTCCGCGAGCGTCGCGCGGCAGACGTCGACGGTGCGCTGGATGAGGCTCTCGCAGAGTATCTCGAGCTCGTTGCGTCGCATCGTCCGCTCGAGGTGGAGCGGCCCGCCGCCCGGGCCGACGGCGATGAAGGGGATGTTGATCTCGGTCTCGAGCGACGACGAGAGCTCGTGCTTCGCCTTCTCCGCCGCCTCCTTGAGCCGCTGCAGCGCCATGCGATCCCGGCGCAGATCGATGCGGTTTTTGCCCTCGAACTCGTCGGCGAGCAGCTCGATGAGCCGCTGGTCGAAATCCTCCCCGCCGAGGTGGGTGTCGCCGCCGGTCGCCTTGACGCTGAAGACCCCGCCCGCGATCTCGAGGATCGAGATGTCGAACGTCCCGCCGCCGAGATCATAGACCGCGATCGTCTCGGCCTTGACCTTGTCGAGCCCGTAGGCGAGCGCCGCGGCGGTCGGCTCGTTGATGATGCGGCGCACGTCGAGCCCGGCGATCCGCCCTGCGTCCTTCGTGGCCTGTCGCTGCGCGTCGTCGAAGTAGGCGGGGACCGTGACCACCGCCTCCGTCACCGGCTCGCCGAGGAACCGCTCGGCGACCTGCTTCATCTGGGCGAGGATCATCGCGGAGATCTCGGGGGGCGAGTAGCTGCGCCCCTTGACCTCGACCCACGCGTCGCTGTTCGGCGCCTCGACGATCTTGTAGGGGGCGAGCGAGATCTGCTTGCTGACCTCGGGCGCGCTGAACTTGCGGCCCATCAGGCGCTTCACCGCGTAGATGGTGTTCTGCGGGTTCGTGACCGCCTGGCGCCGCGCGACCTGCCCGACCAGGCGCTCGCCGCTCGCGGGGAAGCCGACCACCGACGGTGTCGTGCGCGCGCCCTCGGCGTTGGGGATCACCCGCACGTCGTTCGCCGAGCCGACCCCTGCCCCTTCGACGACGGCCACGCACGAGTTCGTCGTCCCCAGATCGATGCCGATCACCTTCCCCATATGCGGCGAAAGATACTACAGGCCTCGATGCTCGCTGGGTGGGGAGACGACCTTGGCGCCCGCGATATTTGGGGAGATCGTGCGGTGAGGTGGCGGGGCACAGCAGATCACGGAGAGGAGCACCGCCATGATGCGCGCGGCGCGGGAGGTGTGCGCCGATGGAGCCGACGCGCGGCGACGCGCCTCAGTGCGCTTCGGTCGTCGACGACGCGCCGGGCGAGCCCTTCGAGACGACGACCATCGCCGCGCGGATCAGGTAATCGCCCAGAATGTACCCCGGCTGGACCTCCGCGATGACGACGCCGGCCGGGTGCTCGGTCGACTCGAGCTGCTGGATGGCCTCGTGCACGCTGGGGTCGAAGGGCTTGCCGACCGCGGCGATGCGCTTGATGCCCATGCGATCGAGCGTGTCCACGAACTGCTTCGCCACGATCCGCACGCCGTCGGCGACCGACTTCACGTCGGGCGCGTTCTCCGCGTGGCTGGCGGCGCGCTCGAGGTTGTCGAAGACCGGGAGCAGATCCTTCAGGATCGACTCGCGGCCGCGGCGCTGCGCCTCTTCGACCTCGCGCCGGGAGCGCTTGCGGAAGTTGTCGAAGTCGGCGGCGGTGCGCAGGAGCTGCTCGCGCATCCGCGCGGCCTCGGCCTGCACCTCGCCGAGCTTGTCTTCGGGCGTGGGGGCTCGCTGCTCTGCGGGCTCTGCGCGCTCCGCCTGCGCCTCCGCCTGCTCCTCGGTGTTCTGGCTCGACCCAATCTGTTCCGAATCGCTCATAGGACGGCGGCACTATAACCAGCCGCGATCCGCTGGCAATCGCCAGGCCCAGGGATTGCCAAGGGACTGCCAAGAGACCGCCAGCGGCCTGGCGGCGACCGGCAGCGAGCGCCGGCGCGCTCGGGAGGCGGCGCCTCCCCGGATCGGCCGGGGACGCCCGCGGGCGCCGGCGCGCGGGCGGCCTGGACGCGCTCCGGACGCGCGTTTCACGCAGTTTTTGCCCGGGTCTCCGCGATCCGTGGCCTGCGTGCATCGACCGTTTGCTCCGACCCCCTACCCGGCGTTAGATCGGGCCCCATGAGCATCGCCACCAGCCCCGCCGGGGAACCGCCTCCGGCGAACGCCTCGACGCCAGCCACCTCGCCGCTCCTCGCGGCGCAGAAGCACCTGCTCGGCAACTACCGCCAGCCTCCGTTCGTCCTCGATCGCGGCAGGGGTTGCGAGCTCTTCGACACGGAGGGGCGCCGGTACCTCGACATGTACGCCGGGGTGGCGGTGGCGTCGCTCGGCCATGCTCATCCGCGGCTCGTGGCGACCATCGCCGAGCAGGCGGGCCGCCTCATGCATGTCTCCAACTACTTCTACAACGCCGAGAACCTCCGCCTGGCCGAGGAGCTCTGCGCGAAGACCGGCTTCGACCGCGCCTTCTTCTGCAACTCGGGGGCGGAGGCGAACGAGGCGATGCTCAAGCTCGCGCGCCGGCACTTCTTCAACCAGGGGCAGGCGGAGCGCTACCGGATCATCGCGTTCGAGAACGCGTTTCACGGCCGCACGCTCGGCGCTGTCGCCCTGACCGGGACGCCGAAGTACCGCGAGGGCTTCGGCCCCTCGCTCGGGGGCGTCACGCACGTGCCTTATGGGGACGTGGCAGCGGTGCGCGCCGCCATGGGCCCGGACGTCGCGGGGATCCTCGTGGAGCCGGTGCAGGGGGAGGGCGGCGTCCTGCCCGCGCCGCCCGGTTTCCTGGCCGAGCTGCGGCGCATCGCGGATGAGCACGGCGCGCTGCTGCTCCTCGACGAGGTGCAGACCGGCATCGGGCGCACGGGGCACTGGCTCGGCGCGACGTACGACGGCGTCCAGGGCGACGCGGCGGCGCTCGCGAAGGGGCTCGGCGGCGGGTTCCCGATCGGCGCGCTGGTGCTGCGGGAGCGGCTCAACGGCGCCTTGCCCCCGGGCTCGCACGGCTCGACCTACGGCGGCAACGCCCTCGCCTCCGCCACGGCGCGCACGGTGCTCGCGGTGATCGAGGAAGAGAAGCTCTGCGAGGCCGCCGTGGAGCGCGGCGATCAGCTCGGCCGCGGCCTCGCCGCCATCGCCGCGAAGCTGCCGCATGTGTGCGTCGGCGAGCGCGGGCGGGGCTTGCTCCGCGGGCTCATCCTCGCGCCGGGCGTCGACACGCGCGTCGCGCTCGGCCGCGCGCGCGACCGGGGCGTGCTGCTCACGGTCGCGGGCACCAACGTGCTCCGGTTCACGCCGCCCCTCGTCGTGAGCGAGGCCCTGATCGACGAGGCCCTGGCCGAGGTCGAGGCCGCGCTCTCCGAGATGCCGGCTGCGGGTTGAGGTGGTCGCCTCGCGCGCAGCCGGGCCCGCCGTCGCGCCCCTCCCGTGCTCGGGCTGCAGCAAGCTGATCGATCCGCTCCGCGCCGGGCACGTCGCGATCTTCGACCAGCGCTTCCACTACTTCTGCAACGCCCGGTGCCGCCACGCCTTCCTCGGGGAGGTGACGCCCGCGCCGGGCGACGGCCGGCCCGCCCCCCTCGCGGGATCGG
This sequence comes from Sorangium cellulosum, assembly GCF_001589285.1. Taxonomy (GTDB): domain Bacteria; phylum Myxococcota_A; class Polyangia; order Polyangiales; family Polyangiaceae; genus Sorangium; species Sorangium cellulosum_G. The sequence continues at coordinate 13,467 of NZ_JEMA01000980.1, forward strand.
GCGTGCCCATCCCCGGCGCGCCTGCCCGAGGGCTCCCGCCGGGGGCGCTGCCCGGCGCGGCGGGGCCTCACGCC
>NZ_JEMA01000981.1 GCF_001589285.1 Sorangium cellulosum
GGCCAGGCGCCCGCCGACGCCGCGCCGTCCGGGGAGGCGGACCGCCCCGAGGCGTCCGCGGCGCGCTCGTCGGGGCCAGGCGGCCCGGCGTTGCTCGACGCGCTCGACCCGGAGCAGCGGGCCGCGGCCGAGCTCACCGAGGGCGCGCTGCTCCTCCTCGCGGGGCCGGGCACGGGCAAGACGCGCACGCTCACCCACCGGATCGCGCACCTCGTCGTGGACCTCGGCGTGCCGCCCGAGCAGTGCCTCGCGATCACGTTCACCCGCCGCGCCGCCGACGAGATGCGGGAGCGGCTCGTCGCGCTGCTCGGCGAGGCAGGGGGCCGCGTGCCGGCCATGACCTTCNCGGCGAGGCAGGGGGCCGCGTGCCGGCCATGACCTTCCACGCGCTCGGCCTCTCGCTGCTCCGCCAGCACGCGGCCGGCGGCGCTCCCCCGAAGATCGCGGGTGACCACGAGCGGACGGCGCTGCTCGCGGCGGCGCTCGGGGTCCCGGAGCGGCGGGCGGCCCGGCTGCTCGCCGACATCGCGGCGCTGAAGCGGACCTACCCGCGCCACGCCGACGCGCACCGGCTGCGGGAGGGCGCCGCCCCGGCCGGCGGCGAGCTCGACAGGCACGTCGATCGCGCGTGGAAGGTGTACGAGGACGAGCTCGCCGCGCGCGGGCTCGTCGACCTCGACGACCTCATCGGGCACGCGATCCTCCTGCTGGAGGAGCGGAGCGACGTGCTCGCCGCCGCCCGCGCGCAGGCCCTGTACCTCTCCATCGACGAGTACCAGGACATCGACGAGCGCCAGTACCGCCTCGTGCGCGCGCTGGCACCCCCCGGCGGGAACCTCTGCGCCATCGGGGATCCGGATCAGGCGATCTACGGCTTCCGCGGCGCCGACGTCGGCTTCTTCTTCCGCTTCCAGCAGGATTATCCAGACGCACGCGTCATTCGACTGAAGCGGAACTACCGCTCGTCGCGTCCCATCGTCGAGGCGGCGCTCCAGGTGATCGCGCCCTCGCCGACGCTCGGGGCGCGGGAGCTCGTGCCGAGCGCCGGGGGCGCGGAGCGGATCGCGATCCACGAGGCGCCCACGGAGGCGGCGGAGGCCGAGCACGTTGTGCACACGATCGAGCGGATGCTCGGCGGGTCCACGTTCTTCTCGATGGACAGCGGGCGGGTGGCCTCGCCGCTCGCGGACGGCGAGGTCGCGTTCTCGGATTTCGCGGTGCTCTACCGGACCGAGGCGCAGTCCGAGGCGCTCCGGGAGGCGTTCGCCCGCTCGGGCATGCCGTTCCAGCGGCGGTCCGAGCGCCGCGTGGCCGAGCGCGCGGCCTCCGAGGCGCTCGCGCGAACGCTCGCGGGCACCCCGCCCGGGCCGCTCGCGGCGCGGCTCAAGGGGGCCGCGGCGCGGCTCCGGGAGGAGGTC